>NZ_CALZFS010000039.1 GCF_945649885.1 uncultured Corynebacterium sp.
CATCGTGCTCATCGGTGCTATGAAAACCGCGGATATCAGCCAAGAATTTATGCCCCAGGTGCAGGTCTGAGGTAAACCACGTCGTAGCCATGCGCGCCAGTCTAGCGTTCCGACAAAAGCCTGAGGGCGGATACACCATTGTGGTGTATCCGCCCTTCAAACATTAAAGGCTTGTGTTAAGCAGCCATTCCGCCACGGTTGAGGGCGATGAAATCAAGCAGGCCGCTATCGACGGTGCCAGCAATTGACTGCAGTGCAGCGGTTGCTTCCCTGTCGATGAAGATCTTGCTGAACATCGTGACCTTAGCGTCACGGTTCGCTGCGATCGAGTCCAGTACCCGATCAACAGTCTTAGGCTCGACGAGGCCGTCGAAGCGTGCGTGCAGGTCCTCGCGGACGCTCCACAGGTGATCAAACTTGATCTCGCGGAGTACGTTGTTCTTGATAGCCATTGTCGTTTCCTTTCTGTTCCCGAGGGAGTTAACTCTTGAACCCCCGGCTGTTTACCTAACGTTAACCTTAATTCATCTAAGTGCAATCTACAATAACTGGGCCCGTGCCGGTAATGGGTTTGGGCCAACTAATTGACAGACACCCCCGAACCTTTGCTAGCAAAATATAAATACCCAAGAATAGGAAACTGCAAAAGCCCAGGTCAGGTCCGCCGGCAACGCAACAGATGAGATGCATGTCACGGAAGTGGTGCGGGGTGACTGAAAACACCCCCGTCTATGAATAATACTCTCTGGTCAGAGCTTTTCGTTCATATTTTCGGCTTGATACCTATGCTGGCAAGCAGGAATTCATTCACAGTTTGAGCAACAGGAGATGGTATGAAGGACTTCGAAACCACCATCGACCGCATCCGCAGGGAGCAGGACCCCGCGTCCCGAGGTCGCATTGAGCAGTTCATCGTGGAAATTGTTCGTACCCTGCCCAACCTGACCACCAAGCAGGCAGCGTCACTTTCCATCCAGCTTCTGGAGGCACTGCAATTCGCAGATTCCTCAGGAGGCCCCTCAACCAGCTCCCCTGTCACACAGGCCGGTGATTTCAACTCACTGGCAGAAATGACCACGGACCTCGAGGTGCGCAGCGACGCCGAGTGGAGCTCCTTTGGGTTTCACCCGGTAGATACAGCCCACCCCCTCATGGTGGCGATTCCTCAGATTGAGATCTTTTATCTCCGCTCTGATGTCGCTGCTGATGATCCGAAAGCCTCCGCTCCCGATTTTCAAAAAAATCAGGAGCTCTGGCGCAACCGTCTTGGTTCCGCCACCGAGGAAAACCTCATCTATAAGGAGTTCACCGGTCCTGGCAATGCCGAGCGTGCGGTTCAGATGCTCGGGAATCTCTGGAAGAACGGCATCGTGGTCACCAGGAACACCAAGAGCAAACTTGGTTTCTGCGATGTGATCAACACTCCCGAGGCTGGTGAAAAGCCCTTCCCACTCATGAGTGAGGAAAACTGCTGGTACCACATCCAGATTTCTGAAAGCCTCGGTGAGAATCAGGTGCCAGAGATTATCCGCTGTGTTGCAGAGATCTTCTGCGGTTATCACCCTCAGGTCTGGGAAACAGATCCGATGCCGTCCGGGAAGCTACGCATCCAGGAATCAGAGGCCGCCACCTATATTGCCTTGGCACGTCTCGGACTACCGGATAGAACTGGCAATACCGCCTGGTCCAATAGTTATATCTCCTCTCATCCACTATCATCTGCATTCCGCTGGGACATCGTTCTGGAAGCATCACACCAGGTGGAAAACCTCCTCAGGGGAGATACTGTGGCTGTTACCGCAGTGGATCAGTCAAATCCCACTGCATAATTTCCGCATTAATCAACAGTTCATCCAAATATAAGAAGGCGCTTACCCACTCAACCTATTGTTCGTGTGTCCCTCCCACGAAGAATCTTGTGAAAGTAGTTGACGTGAAGAAGCGCCTTCTCATTGTTGTACCCATGGCCCTGGCCATATCCCTTGCCCCACTTCCCCTCGCCCATGCGGAAACGCTGTCCGACGTTGTGATTAATGAAGTCGAGTCCAACGGTGATCCAATTGGCGATTGGATTGAGCTGGCCAATACCGACACGACCAATTCTGTTGACATCTCCGGGTGGTCTTTTGTAGACAATGACCCCACCCACGAACCTTATGTCTTCCCGGAAGGAACCATCATTGAATCCGGTGGCTATATCTCCTTCTACACCGAAGACACTGGGGAGTTCGGCCTGGGTGGCAAAGACTCGGTGACCTTGTTTGATGCCGCTGGTGAGATCGTGGACTTCACCGAGTGGAATGGGCACGCGGACACCACCTGGGGCCGCGTTCCTGACATGAGTGGAGACTTCGCGGTCACCGGCAAACCCACCAAGGACGGAATCAACCTGGAAGCAGGAGAGAGGGAGCCCATCGCCAACGCGGAACTACCTTTCCATAACATCGAGGTAAAGCACCTCGACCTGGGTGAAAACTTCGTGGTTGAGGATATGTCCGGAGCTGACTTCGACAGTGAAGGTCAGGCATGGATAGTCAACAATGATGCTGGGGATATCTACCTGCTTGACCATGATCTTGATACCGACACCTACTCCCCTGCCGGGCACTGGCAGGTCACCTACCCCGATGGAAGCGGCACACCAGACGGCGAAGGCATCACCGTCGCCACTGATGGCTCCATCTACCTGGCCACCGAACGCAATAACGAGGATAAGGATTCTTCTCGCCCGTCCATCCTCCGTTTTGATGCCCCGAACGGTGCCGACGGAATTCTCACAGCAACCGACGAGTGGAACCTTTCCGACTTCACCGGTGTGATTGGGGCAAATTCCGGGCTCGAGACCATCGCACAGATCGAGGAGACGATCTTCGCCGTAGGCGTTGAAGGTACGGGCGAAATCATCGTCGTTGACCTGGCGTCTGAAACACCTGTTCAGATTCAGACCTTCCAGTCCGAGGTTCAGGGCGTGATGGCCCTGGACTATAACGCAGAGTCCCGCTTACTCCACGTACTGTGCGATGAGGTCTGCGAAGGAGCATCACAATTCCTCACCTGGAACGGTACCGAATTCACAGCAGCAGATGACAATATCTACGCCCGTCCTGCCCAGTTGGGCAACTTCGCCAATGAAGGCTTCGCCTCCTACACAGCTGTAGGTGAATGCACCGACGGTGAGCAGCTCACCTATGCCAACTACCTGTGGGCAGATGATTCGGTCAATGGTGGGATCAGCCTGCGTTCAGGCCAGGAAGTCACCGATATCCTCAAATGCGACACAGATGTCAATGGTGATGATGAGGTTACTGATGAGGATCGCCATAGAGGTCAGGGAAGCAGCAATGGTTCTTCCGGTTTTGCTGCAGGTAGTGTCGCCGGATCTCTAGCGACCGGAATCTTCGGTGCAGTCAGTGTCATGGGTGTGGTTGGTGGACTCCTCAACCAGATCCTCATCGCTTTTCCTGCGTTGAAGAACTACATCCGTTTCTAAAATTTCAGCGGTGATTCGCCATCACAATGACCCCTGCCCTACACACTGATGTGTGTAGGGCATCAGGGCTTCTTTTTGTGTTTAGTTCCTCATGAAAGTCAGGGGGAAATTAATCCTCAGGTTTCCCTCAGTCTTTCAACAAACAATGGGGACCTAAGATCTCAGCGCCCTTAATAAGGATGACTGGGGTGCTGCATACTGAAGGATCCGGGGAAGCCGTTTCCCCTTATATAGGTGACACCTTCTAAGGAATCAAGGGCATAAATGAGAAAAAATAAGACCCGACTTTAAAGTCGGGTCTTATTATCAGAAAATCAGTAGTTAACTGAACTTTTCTCAGGTTCTATCAGCCTGCCGGACTACCAGGCTGGGTGCCCCTTGCTGTTCTGAGGACCAGAAGGCTCCCACAAGCCACGGAAGACCACTGCATAAGTTCCGTTGCCACGCTCAACCACACCGACCCCGCCATGGGTGATCTGAGGGTTGAGCATATTACGGTTATGCCCATCGGAGTTCTTCCACAAGCCTACGGCACGTTCAGCAGAGATGGAGTAGGCAACATTTTCAAAGAAGTTTCCGCCCTCTGGATGACTGGCCGGCTTCCCGGTGTCAGCAAGATGTTGCCCCCATTCACGTGCACCTTTAGTGAATCCATTGTCCTGAGCGATTGCTGCGACGCCATGTTCTGCGCGGTAGGCATTGATCTGATTGAGGACCATCGCCTCCGCCTGTGACGCGTTCGTGGACACTGCGTAAGGAGCAACATTTTGAACAGTTGTGCCGATACCAGATGAACTGAATGCCTGCGCAGGGGATGCAACCACTGCCTGGACCCCTGCTGCGGCGATGAGTGCTGTCGCTGCCATTGCTCCGGCCTTCTTGATTTTGATGCTGTTCATTTTGTATCCCCTTCTGGAATGTTCCCCGAACTGTTTCTGTTAATCCTAAGCGTATCCTTAAGGCTTCATAAGCGCTAGCCTCAATATCGCACGGAAGCACTTCACATACCCAATGGTCACGCACTTATACTGGTAAAAGCGTTTTTGATAGTACCTAATAACTATATGAGACTTTCGCCACATATGATTGAAGATACCTTTTAGACCCATAGGTGGGATTGACAACGTTTAATAACGACTGAGCCCGGACTCCCCCTCACAAGGGGAAAATCCGGGCTTAGTCGTTATTAAGGTTCAGAGCTTCTTCTAGAAGGCTCTCACGGCGTCTATCCTGCGCTCACCAGTCCCATGACTGTTGGCAACCACATTGAGATCGCTGGAATGAAGGCAACCAGGAACAGGGCGATGAGGATCGCACCCAGATATGGCCACAGTCGGCCGATAACTGATTCCACCCGTAGTCCCGCCACCTGGGAACCAACGAAGAGTACATTGCCCACAGGAGGTGTGATCACACCGACGGACAGGTTCATCACGACCATGGCGCCGAAGTGGACAGGGTCCACGCCGAGCTCCATGACCACTGGCAGGAAGATCGGAACAAAGATCAGGATGGCCGGGGTCGGATCCATGACTGTACCGATCAGGAGCAGGATGACCATCATGATCAAGAGGATGACAACCTTGGAATCAGACACTGCCAGTAGACCGTCAGAAATCATCTGCGGGATGCGGGCAAACGCCATGACCCAGGACAGAGCCGCGGAGACAGCGATCAGCATCATCACGATTGAGGTCGTGCGGGTCGCGCGAAGCAGGATATCCGGAAGGTCCTTCACTTTGATCGCACCGTAGGCGAAACCAAGAACGAGACAGTAGACAACTGCGATGGAGGCAGACTCGGTTGGGGTGAACCAGCCGAGCAGGATTCCTCCGACCACGATGAAGATCATCATCATGGAGGGGAAAGCACGCCAGATGATGAGCATCGCCTGGGAGAAAGTCGGGTGCTCAGAAGCACGCTTGTAGTTCTCCCTACGTGCCAGCAGGGTTCCCACAATGGCGACTGCAAGCAGCCACAGCAGACCAGGGCCAACGCCGGCCATGAACAGGGCGGCAATGGAGGTCGACGACACCAGGGAGTAGACGATGAAGGTGTTCGATGGCGGGATGAGCATTCCGGCTGGTGCGGAGGCGACGTTCACCGCTGCGGAATAGGCCCTGGAGTATCCTTCTTCTCTCATCTTCGGGGTCATGACTGTACCCACGGCGGATGCAGCAGCCACGGCGGCACCGGAGACGGCACCAAACATGCCGTTGGCGGCGATGTTGGTGTTGGCCATGGCGGCGGGCATACGTCCGACAAGCACCTTGGCTGCGTCAATGAGTCTGGTGGCGATACCACCGGAGTTCATCAATGAACCGGCCAGGACGAAGAAGGGGATGGCAAGAAGGGTGAATGAGTTGGTTCCGGTGAACATTCGCTGTGTAACCGCCTGCGCGGCATTCTCCGGGCCAAGTACGGCCATAGCGGCGATCAGGGAGGGAAGTCCGATGGCGATTGCGATTGGAACAGAGGCAATGATCAAGACGACGATGCCGATCAGGAGGATCAGCGCGGCAACAGCTGCTGGTGACAACATCAGGAGTTCTTCCTTTCAGCGGTGAGTGCTTCAGGATGCTCGGGGTCATGGCCCTCGAGTTCCTCCATGTGGAGAGGTTCATCAGATTCATCAACCTCCGGGTAGGCAGGTTCCTTACCGGTGGCCACAGCGATCAGATCTATCACCGCGAAGATCGCGATGAACACGCCAGCAATCGGGATGATCACATAGACCCAGCCAAGGGTCAGTGGCAGCGCGGTCATCTGCTGGTTCCAGGCAATGGAGGAGGCAAGATAGCCTCCCCAAATCATGGCGAGCACAGCAAAGAGGACGACGATGATCTGGGCGATCACCTGGAGGATGCGCTGCCCAGCCAGAGGAAGCTTACGGGCGATGAAGTCAACGGCGATATGGCCGCGTTCCCCGAAGAGGAAGGCACTGCCGGAAAAGGACAACCAGACGAAGAGGATCTTGGACAGTTCCTCAGACCAGGTGGAAGGGTCGTTGAGAACCTGACGGGAGAAGACTTGCCAGACCGTGACGCAGACCAGAATCGCGAAGAGAATGACACTGATGGTGCCCAGAACCCTGGTCAACATGTTCTTGAAGGCGATCATGATGAGGCCCCCTCAGAATCAGTGTCAGCGGCCCGAACAGCATCGTAGAGTTCACGCTGGAAGTCATTGCTAAGGAATTCATCCTTGATCGGTGCCAGTGCGGCATCGAATGCCGCTCTGTCCACCTGAATGAATTCCGAACCTTCAGACTTAGCCTGTTCGATGACGGCATCGGTCTCTGAATTCCACAAATCGGTGTGCTCAGTCATGGCCTCGTCCCACTCTTCCAGGAAGAGTTCACGATCAGCATCAGTCATGGCTTCCAGGAGATCATGGCGCATGACCATGTAGTCCAGGCCCACGAGGTGCTGGGTATTGCTGTGGAATGGTGCCACTTCATTATGGTTCTGGGTGACATAACTGACTTCGTTGTTTTCTGCACCATCAAGAACACCGGACTGGATTGCTGTGTAGACCTCACCGTATGACAGTGGCGTGGCTGAACCGCCCATGAGTTCAATCATGCGGATGTGCATGGCTGATTCTTGGACACGGATCTTCTTGCCAGCCAGATCTGCCGGGGTAACCACCTTGGTGTCACTGGTGTAGAGGTTTCGGGTGCCCTGGGTGAAACCACCGATGACGGAGATGTTGTCTGATTCCTCAAGGCTTTCAAACAGTGGGGCCATGAGGTCCTGGTCCCGGATGACATCCATCTGGTGGTCAATCGAGGTGAAGGTGGTGGGCATGTTGAGGACCTGGAAATCCTTGTTCATGTTTTCCAGCTGGGTGCCTGAGACAATGGCCATCTCAATCGCACCGGATTTCACAAACTGCAGCACTTCCTGCTGGGAGCCGAGCTGTTCGTTGGGGAACACCTCGATCTTCCAGCGGCCGTCAGTTTCTTCCTCAAAACGGTTGGACAGATTATCCAGAGCAATATAGCTGGGGTGGGTTTCAGCCTGATTGAGGGCGAGTTTGATGTAGGTTGTCTTTCCTTCATCACCAACAGCCGAGAGATCAAGCCCACCCAGGTCGGCGCAGGATGTCAGACCGAAGCTGGCTACCGCCAGAAGGCTGACCATTGCGGGGGCGCGGGTTCGCATAGGGGTCTTCTCCAAATCTATATGGAAGGTGCTGCGCTAAAACTTAAAATCGCATGCAACTTTTGCGTAAGCCTTGAACACAACGTGGACCAGACTTTCCAATGGCCCTACCTGGACGATTCCGCATGACATCGGCACGAATATGGAATGACCATTGATTGTGGGCAGAATAACAGAATCTGACTTTGGGTAGCACCATTCACCTAAGTGAACTTTGGCGAACATGGAAAACACGGAGGGCGCCACCCCAATAAAGGGTTAGATACGATCATTTAGAACGACCGTATTGCCCGGTCATCACCATGGAAAGCATAACTTCCAACCCTGTCGCTTCCCCGCCCCTTAAAACGCACCTCCCCCTACATAATTTTCAAAGAAAAAGTAACCCTCTCAGCAAAATATCAGTTTTCTTTGGTGACACCAGAACCGTGCTCCCCTCGCCACCCCACGAAGAATCAGCGCATGCTGTCGGAACAAAGGCTTATCGTCGCTTACCTTCTTAGCGTGATCAATTTCCCGGTGTCGCTATCCCCTTCCGTTTCTAGCCGGAGGAACTCCCACATCAACCACACGATCAGAGCCACTTCGCCAATGATAGTCATCGTGGATACTTCTACTTTGACGATGAAACCCCCAGTGCCACTACCGAATCAAAGATACAACCTAGTCCAGCGACCAGCAGGAGAATGCCCACCCCATCTCAGCTGGCTACTTTCTGCCTGCTTCATGCTGATCACACCGAGAAGCATCAGATGATAAAACAAAGAGCTTTCCGACGCTCCCTGCGCGCAAGCACAGGTCGTCGAAAAGCTCTTTGGTGTAGCGGGGCCTACTCCTCGTCGGTAGACAGCGCCGCGACGAATGCTTCCTGTGGAACTTCTACGGAACCAATGTTCTTCATGCGCTTCTTACCGGCCTTCTGCTTCTCCAGCAGCTTGCGCTTACGGGAGATATCGCCGCCATAACACTTAGCCAGAACATCCTTGCGCAGGGCGCGAACATTCTCACGGGCGATGATCTTCGCACTGATCGCCGCCTGGATCGGCACCTCGAACTGCTGGCGCGGGATCAGAGACTTCAGCTTCACAGTCATCTTGTTGCCGTACCACTGCGCGTTGTCACGGTGAACAATCGCGGAGAAGGCATCTACCGGCTCGCCTTGGAGGAGGATATCCACCTTGACCAGGTCGGCCGCTTGCTCGCCAGCTTCCTCGTAGTTGAGGGAGGCATAGCCCTTGGTGCGGGACTTCAGCATGTCGAAGAAGTCGAAGATGATCTCACCGAGCGGCATCGTATAACGCAGCTCAACACGGTCCTCTGACAGATAATCCATGCCACCCATCTGGCCACGTTTGGTCTGACAGAGTTCCATGGTCGGGCCGACGAACTCAGCCGGCACGATGATGGTGACCTTGACAATAGGCTCGTAGATCTCGCGCAGCTTGCCGCCTGGCCAGTCAGACGGGTTGTGCACGAAGTGCTCCTTGCCTGCCTCGTCAACAACGCGGTAGTTCACCGAGGGTGCCGTGGAAATCAGGTCCAGATCAAATTCGCGCTCCAGGCGATCACGGGTGATCTCCATGTGGAGCAGACCCAGGAAGCCACAACGGAAACCGAAGCCCAGAGCAACAGAAGTTTCTGGCTCATAGGTCAGGGAAGCGTCATTGAGCTGCAGCTTCTCCAGTGCGTCACGTAGATCGGGGAAGTCAGCCTGGGAGATCGGGAAGAGTCCCGAGTACACCATCGGTGTTGGTTCCTTATAGCCCTGCAGGGCTTCTTCAGCACCGCGGACTGCGGAGGTGACGGTATCGCCCACCTTGGACTGGCGGACATCCTTCACACCGGTGATGAGATAACCGACCTCGCCGGGGCCCAGTCCGTCACATTTCTTCGGAGTCGGACTCACTATGCCGATCTCCAGCAGCTCATGGGTGGCTCCGGTGGACATCATGGTGATCTTCTGACGGGGGGTCAGCTTACCATCCATGACACGGATATAAGTGACCACGCCACGGTAGGTGTCATATACCGAGTCGAAGATCATCGCACGTGGTGGGGCGTCCTCGGAGACTCCGCGGGATGGGGACGGGATGAGCTCCACGACCTTATCCAGCAGTTCTGGGACACCGACACCGGTCTTGCCGGAGACACGCAGGACATCCTCCGGTTCACAGCCGATGATGTTGGCGATCTCCAGGGCGTACTTGTCCGGATCTGCGGCAGGCAGGTCAATCTTGTTGAGCACAGGAATGATCTCGAGATCATTTTCCATGGCCAGGTACAGGTTGGCCAGGGTCTGAGCTTCAATGCCCTGAGCGGCGTCAACCAGGAGAATCGCACCCTCACAGGCTTCAAGTGCACGGGAGACCTCGTAGGTGAAGTCAACGTGGCCCGGAGTGTCAATCATCTGCATGACGATTTCCTGGCCCTTGTACTCACCTGTGAGTGGAACCCACGGCAGGCGGACGTTCTGCGCCTTGATGGTGATACCGCGCTCGCGCTCGATATCCATGCTGTCCAGGTACTGCGCACGCATGTCACGAGCATCCACAACGTTTGAAAGCTGGAGGATGCGGTCGGCTAGCGTCGACTTACCGTGGTCAATGTGGGCGATGATGCAGAAGTTACGGATCATGGATGGATCTGTAAAAGTCTTTTCTGCAAATTTCTCTGCCATATGCGTCAGGGGTCCCTTCAATTAAATAACGCCCCACACTCTACCTGAGCGACCGCCTACAGCTAAACAGCCTTGGAGGATTCCCAGAATACGTCTTTTCCTGGGACAACAGTACCCAGGGTGGGATGAGTTGGAAATAAAAGAGCAGGGGTCAACCTAAGGGCCAGAATACCCACATCCACCACCCCCGTGTGACGTAACACATAAACGCTGTTTGCGATATTACAAAGTAGATCACACAATAGGCTTAAGGGTTGAAGCAACGTCCCTGCCCTCGCGGACGTCACCTCAACTATCTGAGCAACACGGCTAGAAAACCAGGTGAGAAATGAGCTCCACGCTTGCACGCAAAACCGAAGGCGAAGGTCACTCCCGTGACCCGAAGCCCGGGGCATTCAAGCGTCTGTTCCGGTTTCTCACCCAGCCGCAGAAAACCAAAGTCGATGAAAGTCTTGCCATCATCCGTGACGGCCTGGGCATTGATGAACATCAGACCCCCTCAGACCAGCATGATCTCTCCCGCCTGCCCGGCCCCCAGGGAATCCACGCCCCCACTGAAATCAGCGTTTCCCCCACGGAATCCATGGCACGCCCCATCTTCTACGCTCCGGACATGGATGGTCAAGCCGACCCTGGTGAGGTTGTCTGGATCTGGGCTCCTGCCGATGGCGTCGGCAATCCTCCACGTGAACGGGCCATGGTTGTTGTCGGGCGAACCCGCTCCACCATTCTCGGCCTGTTGATCTCATGCAATCCGGAGCATCGGAGCGATGAGGACTGGATCGATATCGGTTCCGGGGTCTGGGATGAGCGTGGCCGCCAGAGCTGGGTCCGCCTCGACCGCATCTTGGAAGTCTCTGAACTGGGCACCCGCAGACAGGGAACGGTCCTTCCCCGGGGTCGTTTTGAGCGTATCGCCAACCGTCTCAACAATGACTTCGGCTGGGCTTAAAGCATGACCGCAATCCCCTGCTCCCGGCCCAGGGCATCTGTCTTTGTTAATTCACCCACGCAGGTGATAGCCTTTTAGGCTGTTGTCCATTTCCGGAAACAGCACAATAAGCATGCGGGCAGGACCTTGGGTTCGCAGCGGATGGTGCCGAGTAATTTCAGGCTCAGGCCAGGAATTGCGGGAGAAATGTCCCAGGATCTGGTTTGTACACAACTTTAACTAGAAAGTTCAAGAGGTATCACGATGGCAAACATCAAGTCTCAGATCAAGCGTAACAAGACCAACGAGAAGGCACGTCTGCGTAACCAGACTGTCCGCTCCTCCGTCCGCACCGAGATCCGTAAGTTCCACGCTGCAATCGACGCTGGCGACAAGGCTGCTGCTGAAGCACAGCTGCGCACCACCTCCCGTGCACTGGACAAGGCTGTCACCAAGGGTGTCTTCCACCGCAACAACGCTGCGAACAAGAAGTCCTCTCTGGCACGTGCATTCAACAAGCTCGGCTAATTCAGCGGCTTTTAAAAACTCCTGACTGCTTCCTCATGGAATCGATCAGGAGTTTTTTTGTTTTTCTCATCTCACTTCCCTTAACCCAGGAGGAGCTGGGTGCCCCCTTCGTAGAGAAGTGTCACGCCGACGATCACGAAGACAATAGCCGCAATGCCGTCGAAGATGGGTCCAGCTCGCAGCACGGTTTTGCGGATCTTCTCCGTGGAGACGATGACGCAGAGGAAAGAAAATACCAGCCAGGTCTGCACCAGGATGGCCACGATGATGGTGGTTGCCACCATCAGGGATGGGTTGGTTGGCATCAAAGGTGCCAGGATCGCAGCGAAGTACATCACCACCTTGGGATTGGAGAGGTTGGTGGCAAGCCCCTGCCGGTATGCCTGCCCCGGGGTTCCCAATGCCGCGGCAGCATCTGGGATGGGTCTGACCTCCTCGCTGAAGCGGAAGGCCCGTGCCTGTGCCAACTCTTGGAGGGCACCACGTCCCATCTTGTAACCCATCCAGGTCAGGTAGGCGCCACCCAGGAGTTGAATCACACCGAGGATGGAGGGGTAGGTGCTCAGGAGTGTCGCCGCACCCACTACTGTCAGCGTCACCCAGACGGTGAGGCCGGTGACAATGCCGGAGACACCCATGATCGCATGGATGCGCGAACGGGTAGCTAGCCGAAGCAGGAAAAATGTATCAGGACCTGGTGAGAGACTGCCTACGATGTTGAGCAGAATCAGGGTTCCCAGTGCAGCCCAGTCCACCTGCCTATGACTCGAAGCGGATCAAAAGGTCCTCACGGCCGAACATCCGTGCTGTATCCACCGCATTCGGGGTTCCCAGGAGGGGATCTGCACCGGCAGTGATGAGACGGTCGATGATCTCATCTTCCTTCTTGAAGATTGCACCCGCCAGTGGAGACTGGTTACGGCCATTGAGTTTGTTCACATCAGCCCTGTGCTTGATCAGGACATCCAGTGCTTCACGGTTGCCGGAGTAGGCGGCGATCATGAGCAGGGAGTTGCCATCCTGGTTGGACAGGTCCGGGTCCACCCCATTTTCCAGGTAGAGATCCAGCATATGTGCTGCATCGCCACCGCCATCGCGGGTATAACCAAAGAGCCTGGTGACCAGCTCCTGAACATCATCGGGCAGTTGTGATTCCGTCATGGGTGCTCATGTTACCCGGCGCTCCGGAGACAGCCACACCAGCTACCGCGACGTTGCGCTTCAGTGAGAGATAAAAGTCCAGGGTCTGCCCACCGGTGATAATGGCGCGGTAAAGACAGCACCGCTTCCCCCCCCCGACTCGGACATAGGTCTCATCCACCTGCCAGGACCGGGCCTGCCAGTCGGATACCTGCCGGTACCACCGAGTCTGCTTGTCCAGCTCAGGGGCGTATTTCTGAACCCAGTGGTCAATCGTGGTGTGATCAACCGGCACGCCACGCTGAAGTCATCATTTCTTAGATCGCGGTAGCTCCCCCCCGTAGCGGCAGTACCACCGCACCGCCCACAGGATGATTTCACCGGGGACATGCCGACCGGAGAAGATGCCCATGGATTCGATCATTCCACGTCGATTGTTCCGTTACCCGCACTTTGCAACAGCACCATAATTACTTATTGCAGATTCCCACACACGAAATCTCTGATGCACCCAGATTTTTCACTTGCTTATTTCTTAGCTTTTTCAGGTGGCCATAAAATTAAAAACAATACGACAACTGTGAGGGCCCAGATCACATAACTTGGAGCCTCTAATTGAAAAGCAGCTAGGAGTCCGAGAACACCGAGGGTTGCCAGCACCTTTTTTATAAGATCCATTTATTTAACCCTGCCCTACTGCCATCGAACATTTTTAATATTTGATTCCCCTATTGAATCTGTGTCTAGATGGTACTCAAAAGCAATGCTCTGAGGAGCCAGAGTGGTTCCAGCACCACCTAGTGTTGACAGTGCTCTCGCGATCCATGTCCCAGGAGTCCAGATACCTGCGATCGCTGCTCTAGCTCCGAGAGTACGCCCGTATGGTCTTGTCGGGGCCGAGCTGCAGGGCTCGAGATCGGCAGTGTTGAGGACGCATTGGACAACGCGATGATGGAATCAACGAATAGGCTCTACAAGACCGAATTAATTGACCTTGACCAGAAACGCATGTGGAGGGATGCCGAGGAGGTCGAAACTTCAGACGGCCTCATGGGGGGCTATTGGTACAATCACCAGCGTCTGCACTCGTCGATCGGTGATGTTGCCCTGATTGAACACGAGCAGGACTACGAGGAATTCACCATCATCAGAAAAGCCCAATAAGGCTATTCCCCGTAGTCTCCGAAAACATCAGGCCGATTCAACACAGCCATGCAACCGGGCTGCCCCAGCATCATGATGTTAGCGTCGCGCCAACTCCGCCACCCTGCGTACGGCTGCTTCAATGGCGAATTCTGCATCACCCATCTGGCCCTTCACCGCGGCATCCAGGTCAGCCATGAGGATGACTGCCTCACTGACGGAGTCTCCAGACCAGTTGCGGGCCTGTTTGGCCACCTTTTCCACCACGAAGGGTGCCATGCCGAGCACCCCGGCCAGGCGGCCTGAATCAATGCGTCCCCGGGTGGAATACAGGCGTGCAATCTGGCCGACCTTCATACTCAGCGCCGCAGCCAGTGCCACGGGGCTGACACCCAGCTGGAGGGCCCGGCGCGTGCTGGCCACAGCCTTGGACATCTGCCCGGCGCAGGCCAGGTCGGCGATATCGAAACCGGATACTTCAGCGACACCGATGTAGTAGGCGCGGACCTTCTCCACGGTGACGTCGCCGTTGGTGTCTGCCACCAGCTGGCCCACGGCTGAGGCGAGTTCGCGGAGATCGGAGCCGACACCTTCTAAAAGTGCGTGCACGACGTCCGGGGTGACCTTGGCGTTGTGGTTTTTGAATTCCTGCATCACCCAGCCTGGGCGTTCGCGGTCTTTGAGTTTGTCTGCCTCGTGTACCACTGAGATCTTCTTCAGTTTGGTCACCATCTGTTTGGTGCGGCCGCCGCCGGAGTGCACGATGATCATGTAGATGCCCGGCGCGGGGTCGACTGCTGCCTGGAGCACGAGGTTGGCTGGGTCATGGCCTGCCTGGTCCATGTGGGTGAGTACCACCACGCGGTCTTCACCGAAGAGTGATGGGGAAAGCAGGTCCAGCAGTTCGCCTTCTGATACTTCTCCTGCGCGCATCATGGTCACGGGTAGTTCCTCCCCCTGTGGCATGGAGGATCTGATCTGTCCAATGATGTTGAGGCGTGCGCGTTCAGCGAGGAATTCATCTTCACCGAGGATGAGATGAACCATGGGAACGGGCGGGGTTATTGCTGGAGTCACGCAGTCCATCGTGCCATAAGGTTGTTTAGAATCTGCCGTCAGCTGCGTGTTGGGAACCGTCTACGTGTAGACGTACCTCGCCGTCACGGTTGGGGTACATCACGGGTATACCGTCGGGTGTTGCTGTTGGTCTGTCAGCCCGCCCACCGTGGGGGTCGGTGACGATGATCAGCTCGGTGCCGGGTGGTATGGGGTCAGCAAGCTTGTCGACGACCACGTACCCGACCTGTGTGGGATCTATCACTGCTGGCAGCCGGTTGCTGTACCACTGCATTCCCAGGGCGGCTATGAAGATCGCCGCCATGAATCGAGTGTATCCCAGGTAGATCCCGACGATGATCCAGCAGCAGCTGGTGATGACCCATAGGGTGCCGGGCAGGCCGTCACCGGTGGTGATGGTGGATACGGGAAGGTTCTGGCAGGTCTTCCCCACCTGGTGGATCCACCAGGTGAAGGGTTCCACCATTGTCAGAGGGATGATCTCCAGGCCACCGGGGAGAAGTGTCATGATCACAGCGATGAGTCCCACCACCGTCACTGGGACCACTGCCGGGGCAACCAGGACGTTGGCGATGACTGCCACCACGGAGACCCGTCCGGCCATCACCGCGATGATCGGCATGGTGACCATATCGGCAGCGATTGCCACGGCCAGGGCCCGCAGGAGAATATCCGGCCACCCGGTGGGTGCCAGTGCCCGGTACAACAGGGGAAAGAGCATGACGATCCCTGCGGTTGCCGCCACTGACAGGATGAATCCATAGTGGACCGCCAGATCAGAGTCCCAGAGGAGTAACCCGATCATGGCCAGACTGAGTCCGTGGATCGGTTCCATCCGTCGTGAGTTGATCACCGCCAGCAGCCCCACCATTCCGGTCACCGCAGCCCGCAGCACACTGGGCTCTGTTCCCACCAGGGTCACAAACACCACCAGTGCGGTCGCTGCTCCTGCCAGCTGGATCCGTGGGCCGATTGTCAGCAGTGCCAGTAGGACCATCACGGAGGTGGTCACGATGGAGACATTGGAACCACTGACAGCAGACAGGTGGGACAGTCCGGTATCAATGTAGGTCTGTTCCTCAACAGCGTCCTGGAGCCGGGTATCGCCCAGGACCATGCCCGGAAGCAGTCCCTGCGATGCCGGTCCCACATGCTGCAGCACAGCTTCCAAGAACAAGTCCCGAACCTCATTGACCCATCCTGGATATCCTCCAGGTTCCTGCACTACCTCCACTGTTGAAGTATTGACCAGCACCTCCCCCACCCCGGGGCGGTCACTACCTGTCACCCGGCCCTCCACCAGCACCCGGGTAGACCGTGCCACCTCACTGCCATCCCGTACCATCACCGGCACAGTCGCCGGATACCCCTCCACATCCAGACGGACAACGCTTCCCCCACCATCTAAAACCTTGGTGTATTCCACAGTCCCCACAATCTGTTCTGGGAATTCATAATGCTGTGCAATCTGCACCCGTTGCCATGTCACCAGGCCGGTAGCCATACCCACAGCACCCAGCAGCACCACCTGACCTATGTGTTTCAGCACCGCAGCGATAATCGCCACCAGGATGATCAGCACCAGGGCAACCCAGGGCCCCCGGGTGAGAATCACCGACAGCACCACCAGCCAGGACAACAGTGCAGCCGGAAGCAGACGAAGTTCCCTCACAACGTCACCGCATCAACCAGTTGCTCAAATTTGGACGGCCCAATACCCTTGACGTTGAGCAGATCATCCACTGAGGAAAACCCACCGTTGGCTTCCCGGTAATCAATGATCACCTGGGCAGTCTTCTCCCCCACCCCGGGAAGCGTGACTAGATCCAGCACGGTGGCACTATTAAGCGATATCTTTCCACCACCACTGTGTCCACCACCGGGCACCACAGAGCCGAAAGACTCCACCGCAGTATCAACAGGCAGGGTGCCCTGCTGTACCACCACGATCTGCACCCCATCGTCCAACACCTGTGCCAGATTCAAGGTGGATAATTCAGCATCAGGCAGAGCACCACTTGCAGCCAGGGCATCAGCAACCCGCGCACCCACCGGAAGGGTCACCAACCCCTGGTGAGTCACATGTCCCATCACCGACACCACGATGCCAGTGTCCTCCGGTCTACTGGTCACCGGGGCTGTAGGCTGCGCCAGTGCAGCCATGGTTGGCGGATCCGGAACATCCTCCTGGAGGAAAAACCACACCCCCACACCACTAGCCACCACCACAGCGACCATCACGGCATGACGCAGAGAAACAGTGAGCCGGGGCGTGGGGTACTCCACATCCAAGAGGTCCTCAGTCCCGGTTGGCCTGGTCAGGTCCTTGAGCCTGGCTGCGATATCGGGCTTCATATCTGCCCACGTTAAAACTGCCTACTCCCGGTCCCCAACCTGATCAACACCCAACCTGTGGATACTTCCACCCCATGATGCTCGCCTGTGGATAACACACAACCCCCGGTTGCATCATCACACAAACAGGTTTAACGGCGCCCAGGTTTCTCCACCGGGGTATCAACTACTTCACTGCTGAACACACAGGACACGGAAATCGCACCGGGTCCTGAGTGGACAGCCAGGGTCGGATCAAGGTCTACCAGCATGAAGCTGGAACCTTCAGGAAGGGATTCCTGAAGAAGCTGCTGCAGGGATCTGGCGGCTTCGCGGGCCTCGTTCTGGGCAATTGCCACAAAGACCGGTTCACCTTCGGCACGGATCTGAGCCAGTTCCACCAGTTTGGCAAAGGCCTTGGACTGGGTACGGGTCTTAGCTGCCATCTCCATGCGACCGTCTGAGACCCGCATGATGGGGCGGTTGGCCAGTGCTGTGGAGACCACAGCCGTGGCGGTGGAGATGCGTCCGGAACGGCGCAGCTCATCAATGCGGTGCAGATACACCCAGGTTTCAGAACGCCTGAGGGTATCCACGGCGATGCCATAACATTCTTCGAGGGAGGCACCGTCCTTGGCCAATTTTGCTGCCGCCATGGCTGCCGCCCCGACCACCATGCCCAGGGACCCGGTATCCACGATGCGGACCGCACCTTCAGTGAAGACAGCTGATGCCGTCACTGCGGCAGACCACGTGGAGGATAGTTCCTTGGAGATATGAAGTGCGAGAACACCCTGGTCCCCACCCCGCTCCAACTGGCGGGCATAAGCCGCGGCCAGTTCCAATGAGGACAGCCCGGAGGTGGATCGTTCCTCACCGTTTTGCATCACATGCAGATCAATGATGGTGATATCCAGATCATCGGCCACCTCAGCTGGCAGACACGCTGATGAATCTGTGATGACGCGAACTGCCATGACAACCCGACTTCCCTTTTCTCACTCAGGCTGAGCCCTGTGAAAGGACACAGCCATGGACCACGGACAGCGTTGAAGTTTTATGAACTGCTGGTAACACCCATGTTCCAGCCGTCAAGGTACCACTGGGCATTGCCAACATTATTGCGATCAAAGCTCGGCCCCGGTGTCTTGACCGTGGAGTTCTTCAGATCCTCCTCCGGGTTCTCACTTCCGGGGTAATAGCGTGGGCGTGCTGTCAACTGCGCCCAGCAGGTGTTACCCAGGCCAGAGAACATCGGGTACTGATCAAGGTCCAGATCCAAGAGGTTGGAGGTCAGGGCATTGATGGTGCCACCATGGGCCACCAGCAAGACGGTGCCGTTGTTCCACTCGGGGAGGTTGATCATCAGGTCATCGACAAGCTGCCTGGAACGGCGGGCCACATCCAGGCGGGACTCGCCGCCGGGCGGGGCCCACTGTGGATCATGGCGCCACTTGGCGCGCGCACCGGGATAGGTGTTATCGATTTCCTGGTGGGTTTTCGCCTGCCACTCACCCAGGTGTGTCTCACGGAGACGACGGTCCTGGGTGACCTCGGTGTCGATCAGTCCGGCCACAGCCAGCGCGGTCTTGTGGGCTCGGGTGAGATCAGAGCTGATCACGTGCACAATGTTCTGTCCAGCAAGAACCTTGGCTGCATCCTCAGCCTGACGGATGCCCAACTCAGACAGTTCAGTGTCCAGCTGCCCCTGCATGCGGGAGGTCGCATTGTATTCGGTCTGCCCATGGCGGAGCAGAATCAGGCGTCGCGTCATGATCTCATCCCCTCGTCCTAGTACTTCTTAATCGTCTTCGAAGCCGGGCTCATACTCAGCCGGCACCGGAGGCAGATCCTCAATCGAATCGATGGTGCGGATATCCGCCTCATCAGACCATGATGCAGGTCGCTGCATGGTCTCCAGGCCCTCAATCTCAATGAGCGCGCAATCGCGGTAGAGACGGTCCAGACCATAGAACTCACGCTCGGCCTGACGCTGGATGTGGATCACCAGGATGCCATAGTCCAGCAGAACCCAACGGTTCTCGCGGTTTCCTTCACGACGCTTCGGCTCATAGCCTGCCTCGGTCATCTCGGCTTCTACTTCTTGCACGATGGCGCCAACCTGGCGCTCATTGTCAGCGGAGGCCAGCACGAAGACATCGGTGATCGCCACCATGTCAGAGACATCGATGACCGCGATGTCCTCAGCGTTCTTTTCATCGGCCGCCTTGGCCGCGAGTGTGGCCAGGCGAATTGACTCATTAGTTGCAGACACAAATATCCTTAAAACTGCTGTGGGAGCCCTTCCCGAACAGGAAGAACCGACACCCTGGCTCAGAGCCTGAGCGTCAACCTCTCCCAGTTTTCCACGAAGCAGGCACTTTCACCTACTTTTGAGCTCAAGTTGAAACTTTCGTACGCATTCCACCGCTCACCAAACACCCAATATGTCTAAACCACATGCTTAAACCACAGGTGGTGGCTCAACTGTGACTTCAGTTGGGGTCTTGTACCCGGTACATCTGACGCTTGGCGATGTACTGCACTACTCCATCAGGAACCAGGTACCACACCGGATGCCCCTCACGGGCGCGCTCACGGCAGTCGGTGGATGAGATCGCCATCGCCGGGATGTCCACCAGGGATACACGATCCTTGTGCACCTCGGGGATGATGTCATCATCCAGTTCATATCCGGGACGGGTCACGCCCACAAAGTGGGCGAGATCAAACATCTTCTCCCAGTCACGCCAGGTGACAATCTGGGCCAGTGCATCCGCCCCGGTGATGAAGAACAGATCCGACTCCGGGTACTCCTCACGGATATCAGCCAGGGTATCCACCGTGTAGGTGTCTCCCCCACGTTCAATATCCACCCGTGAGACATGGAACCGTGGATTGGAAGCCGTGGCGATCACCGTCATGAGATAACGGTCCTCGGCAGGGCTGACAACCTTGTCGGCTTTCTGCCAGGGCTGGCCGGTGGGCACAAAAATCACCATGTCCAGGTTGAACCGGTCCGCCACCTCAGAACCGGCAACCAGGTGCCCATGATGGATGGGATCAAAGGTGCCACCCATGATCCCGATTTTCTGTCGGCTTCTTACCTCAGATGTCATGACCACGGAGTATATCCACTTATCACTCAGGAAGTTCCTGGATGTGGTCTGAACCGGTAGTGGCACCGGTGATCCAACCACCGACGGTGTTCAACACCTCATCATCCCACTCCTGCTCGGTGACAAAGTACTGCAGGTGTTTGCGTCCGTTACGGGGGTTTCCGGTACTCAGCTGTGCACCGGCAATCGAGGAACCACTGGCTGAGAACTGGGAGGCGGCACGGTCACAAACCACATCTGCCGGAATACAGTAGTTGATCTTGTTCGGGTGCAGAAGCTGCGCATCGGCAAGGGAGCTCATGATTCCGCCGGCAATCGGATCATGCCCGATGATGGTGGGATCCTCCATGCGAAGTTGTGGGTTGGCGATCAACAGGGATCCCACATACTGATCGCGGTCGATCAATCCCTGTTCCTGACCATCCACCACCAGGACACCCTGGGAATAACCGACGAGCAGGTATTTAGATGTGCAACCGGTCTCAGC
>NZ_CALZFS010000040.1 GCF_945649885.1 uncultured Corynebacterium sp.
AGGAAGGCGTTGTCGCTGGGGAAGAACATCTTGTTGAACACCAGTGCTGCGACGGTTCCATAAACCAGGAAGTCGAACCATTCGATGACGCTGCCACTGAGGCTTCCGAAGAGCACTCGTTTGTTCAGTTTTGTTGGAGGCTGCGTAGGTGTCTGCCTCGTTGAGGTGTCTGTTGTAGTCAAGGTGACCTCTTGCGTATTGGGGGGGGGGGGCGGGGGGGAAGTGGACGGCCTGGCGACGATGCGCTTTATCGGCCGGACCATGTGGTCTGACCACAAGAATGTAAGCCTCATCACCTTTTCCTGTCAATGGGGGCGGGGCAACACGGGTGTAGGGGTTTCTGGTTTGCTACCAAAAACAGTGCTCACTGATGGGAGGTGTTACCCCCGTCGCTGATGGAATCATTGCTGATGAAAACCAAGAGCCGGGGTTCTCCCTAGGAAGAACCCCGGCGACTGAGGTGAATCAGTTATCCACGGTGTGTGGATATGAAGGCTGTGTCAGCTCCCAGACTTACCGTCCTGGGCAGCCTTGGTGGAGGTGGCTTCTGGCTCCGTGGTGTCTGGAGTCCAACCGTCCTCCCATTCACCGGTGGCGTAGTCATAATCAACATCATTGCCGTCTTCATCGGTGCGCTGGTACCACTCGGTCACATGATCTGCTGTGGAATCGAACTGTGCGCCGGCTCCACGGCCATCCTCGGCAACAGATACGGAGAGCTCGAAGTCATCGCCGTGTTCCTCAAGGCCACGGACAACAGCGTTCTGTACTGCCGCGGCAGCATAGGTACGACGGATGGCGGCGGGATCTGTGGTCAGGTCCTTCAGGAATGCCACGGTCATGAGTATCAGCACCACCGCGAAGGGCAGTGCGATGAGGATGGTGAGGTTCTGCAGAGCAGTCAGGGTGGTTTCGCCACCGGCCAGCAGCATGACCACCGCAATGCCCATCATGCACAGACCCCAGAAAACAACGACCATCTTGTTGGGTGCCGGGTTGCCCTTGGAGGACATGGTGCCCATGACCGTTGATGCGGAGTCCGCGGAGGTGATGAAGAAGATCGCCAGTACCACGATCAGGATGAAGGGGGTGATCATATTCAGTGGCAACTGATCGAAGAGGGCGAAGAGCACCTGTTCATTGCCTGCGGAGCCATCGAAGCCCTCCACACCTTCACGGTTGAAGTGGATCGTCGTGCCACCGAAGATGGTGAAGGCCAGAATGAGGATGAAGGTGGGCACCGCGATGGTCACCAAGGCGAATTCACGGATGGTGCGGCCCCGGGAAATGCGTGCGATGAACATGCCCACGAATGGAGTCCAGGCAATCCACCAAGCCCAGTAGAAGGCGGTCCACCAGCCCTGGAACTCAATGGTGTCCTCGCCCCAGGACAGGGACTTGCCCATCATCGGCAGCAGCTCATCCAGGTAGGTGGCAGCACCAGACGGGATGAGGTTCAGCAGGAAGAGGGTGGGGCCGAAGATGAAGACGAAGGCCACCAGACCCAGGGTCAGGCTGATGTTGATATTGGACAGGTAGCGGATACCACGTGCCACACCGGAGACGGCACTGATGATGAAACCAACACCCAGTACACCGATGATGACCAGGATGGCGTCGTTGGCCAGGGGACCTGCCCCGGAGATGATCTCGACACCCTTACCGATCTGCAGGGCGGACAAACCCAGGGTGGCAGCGGTGCCGAAGAGCGTGGCGATGATCGCCATGATGTCAATGACGCGGGCTGCTGGTCCTTCTGCATGCTTGGTGCCCAGCAGTGGACGGAACACCGAACTGATCAAGGAGGCACGGCCACGCCTGTAGGTGGAGTATGCCAGTGCTGCACCCACGAGGGCATAGAGAGCCCAGATGGACAGACCCCAGTGGAAGTGGGACTGCGCCATGGCCTGATGCAGGGCTTCAGGGGTACCAGCCTCAACGGTGTTGGGCGGTGGGGAGAGGAAGTACGACAGTGGTTCGGAAGGTCCGAAGAAGAAGATACCCACGCCGATGCCGGCGCCGAACATCATCGCGATCCAGGAGAAGCGGGAGAACTCCGGCTTCTCCATGTCCTTGCCCAGCGGGATGTGTCCGAAGCGGGAGAACGCCAGGAACAACATGACGAACAGACCGAGACACATCACCAGGTTGAGCAACCAGGCGGCATTGCTCATGGCCCAGGAGTATGCGGTGGAGGAAACCGATGAAACAGAGTCTGGACTGGTGACACCCCAGACAATGAACGCGACGATGATGATTGCGGTGGAGAAGAATACTATGCGGTCCAGGCCGAAGCGGTTACGCTGCTCCTCCACGCTGATCCCCGGCACCAAGCCAGGGTGGAGATCATGTGGGTAGAGCCCTTGACTGGAAGATTCTGAGGTGGTCTTTCTATCGTCCGGGTGTTGTCGGGGGATTTCTGGCATCGGTTTTCCTTAATGTATGGAGTGCACGCGGGGTGGCGTTCCAGCGGCCTGGTCGTCATTTCTAAGTGGTACTTTGATGAGCTTTCGGCTCCCCGCTGGACTGAATTTATATATGATAGTGCTTGACAAAGTCTGATTAAGCGCTGAGAAATTCAGTTTTTCCCTGTCGGGCACCTTACACCGCTAAGGCATGGAAGGGGTATCCAGAGCTTTCCTGAAATATCGTATTGGTCTTTCCCCCTCGGTGGAAGATGCTCAGGAAAATCGCAGATGTCTCCTGAAATCTGACTTCATTCCACGTTAGCTAAAGGAGTGGGGCATTGGTCTGGGTAAAAAGATGACAGGGGACTCTGAAATAGAAGTGATCAGTTGATCTGCAAGACCGGGAACGGCCAGGGGCGCTTCTCCACATGCGGTGGGTGTTCCTCAAAGGGATAACCGAGGGAGACCTCGATATGGCTGATGCCATCCACGCGGGTTTCAGCAGGAATATGCAGGTGACCATGGATCGCCATGACGGCGTTGTACTTTAATGCCCAGTCGCGGGTGGCGGTGGTGCCACACCACAAGGCGATGTCGGGGAAGCGGAGACGGTGCGTGGGCTCCACCACCAGGGGCCAGTGGTTGACCAGGATCTTTTCACCCCTGACAGCAGCGAGGCGCTCCTCGGTGTAGTCGACTCTCTCAGCACACCATTTTTCAATATCCACGTAGGGGGCGATGGCGATTTCGTCGTCAAGCTTCACCTTGGCATCCGCAACGGCCTGCGCCGCGGTGACACCCGGGAGACGGAAAGAGTAGTCATAGAGGGTGAACAGCGGACAGACAGTAACCTTGCCGAACACCGGATAGGGGTCCTCCGGGGTGATCACCCCGATGGTGCGCAGCTGCCCGACGAGTGCCCGGTAGCGGGCCTTGCCGTTGATACGATCCGTTTTCCGGTTGAACAACTCATGATTACCCGGTACCCAGATCACGGTGTGGAAGCGCTGTTTCAGCGCGGTGAGGGTGCGCACCACATCCGGGATCTTCTCCGCGACATCGCCGGCGACGATCAGCCAGTCACCGGGGTCGCGGGGCTGGAGCTTGTCGACGACCCCCTGATTCTCCGGGAAGGTCACATGCAGATCGCTGACCGCCCATAAAGTGCGCACCATGTGTACCGGTCACCCTTTTGTTTCTTCGTAGTAGCCGGTGATGTGCTGACGGATGAGTTCTACGGCTTCCTCACGCCTGCCTTCCCGCAGAGCAGCAAGGATCGCGCGGTGCTCAGACTGCAGCCGCGCCGCTGTGGTGGGCCAGTCAGGAAGTGAGTGAGCACGGGCCACCGTGTGATCAGCCACCGAGGAACGCAGGGCATCCATCAAGGTACTGATCAGAGGGTTGGATGCCGACTGAGACAAAATCACATGGAACTGCGCATCCATCTTGAGGAACTCCTCCAGTGGAAGTGCCGGATCATCCATGATGTCCAGCAACCTCTCGGCAGTAGACCAGTCGCCACGCTCCGGATCCGAATGGAGTGCCGCCCAGCCCTCCAGGAGATGCCTGGTTTCAAAGATGTCATGATGACCTACCTGACTGGTGGCCAACTGCAGTGTCAGGGACAGTGACAATGCCTGCTCCGGGACAGCCGTGACAATGGTTCCAGACCTCGGGCCTGAACCGGTGGAACTGGAAATTGTGCCCAAGGCCTCCAGGACACGGAGGGCCTCCCGGAGTGAACTGCGGGAAACTCCAAGTGTCTCCGCCAGTGCACGCTCACTGGGAAGATGGTCACCAATGCTGAGCCGACCGCTCTTCAGCTCCTCGGTGACCCAGTTCATGACAGTCTCGTGCGCTTTCATCGCATCCCAGTATCGCATGACACCATAAGAAATATGGTGATTATCAGCGCTTCATTGCCTCCAGGAGTGCGTCCACCACCCCTTCAAGTTCACCCGCACGACGCTCATTCGGAGCAAAAGCCCCATCCTTGGCTTCATTGAAGGTGGAGAAGGTCACCTGGGCACGGACATCGTACATGTTGAAATTGCCCACGATCTGACGCCACTGTTCCACCGCACGCACACCCTCGGCGGCGCCATAGGAGACAAAACCAACCGGTTTGCCCCACCACTCCATACCCAGGACATCAAAGGCATTCTTGAACGCGCCGGGTACACCATGGTTGTACTCAGGGGTGACAAACAGGAATCCATCATAGGAATCAATGGCCTGTGACCAGCGGGTCACGTTCTCATCGTCGTACTGCTTGTTCGCAGCACCGGGAACGGTTTCAGCCTCCAAGAGTGGAACATTGAATTCCTTGAGATCAAGCAACTCATAGGACACGCCATCATCGTTGCGGGACTGCACCTGGTCCATGACCCAGTCAGCAACCCCCTTGCCGAAGCGACCCTGACGGATACTGCCGAGAATGATACCGATTTTCATGCCGTACTCCTTGCCGTTGATCTCTGGTTGTTTCCCCCGCCATCCTAGATATCAACGCAGGAGAATTCAGAAGATGACCTGGTCCAATGTGGTGATATCAGTGCGTGGATCCTGGCCAGTACGATCGATGTACCAGGCTGTCCAACCCAGCTCGCGGGGTTTTGCCACATCATTGATCCAGTCATCGCCGATGATGGTGGCTTTGGTGGCATTCAGATGTGCCAAGGCACGGGTATACATCTCCGGCCGGGGCTTCGCAGAATCCAAGGTGGTGGCAGCCAACATCACCAACCCGGGGAGATTCAGGCCGGTGCGTTCCATCTTGTCCTGCTGCATCACCTCACCACCATTGGTGAGGATGCCCACCGGATCACCGGTGTCCAACGCCCGTTGCAGACAGGACAAAGCGTCATCATAGGCCATCCAACTCTGCTCATAGATGCGCAGATAACCGGTGTAGATCTCATCGCACTGCGCATCAGTGAACTCCCGGCCGGTATAGGCACGCACCCGATCCCGACGTTGCCCCAGATGCGTGGTCTCCCCACGCTCGAAACGGGCAAAGCCCCATTTGTCCAGCTCCAACCACCGCTGGAAGTCCGGTTCAATACCGAGGCTGGGTGACCACACCTGCAGCGCCGCATGTGCCGCACTGGTGTGATCCACGAGGGTGCCGTCCAGATCAAAGAGGATCGCATGCTGGTTCATGGCATTGATATTAGGTGGTTTGCCGTGGCCTTGACGGGGAGTGAGCAGGATACATGGGGGCAGTAGGCGGGGAGTGGAAAGGGAAATGTGACCGCTGTTGAATTGGCTCCCCCCCTGGTTGAGGGAGCTGGTCGCCACCCTGCCTGCTCTCAGCAGCCTGCCGAGCATATCTGGGGGGAAAAGCTGTGCAGTCACTATTCTTGGTCGCAATGTCCGGAACAGATGATGGCTGGAATGTGGGTGAGTTTGCAGTCGGTGATCCATGCCCTCCAAGTCCGAACAGACAACTTTCTCCGGCAAACTCGGGCATAATTAAAAAGGTAATAAGGTTTCCAGGCACGTCGTGGAAATGCTGCACTTCTCTTCGTCACCTGGACGCATAACTAGATGAACAACGCTGGGTTCAATACGGTTTCTAGAAGAATGAGGGTGAAGACATGAAACGAGCTGTCGGTAACAAGGTGGTTCTGATCGGTGCGGGCGATGTGGGGGTCGCCTACGCATATGCTCTGGTTAACCAGGGTGCGGTGGATGATCTGTGCATCATTGATATTGATGAGAAGAAACTCGAAGGCAACGTCATGGACCTCAACCACGGTGTGGTGTGGGCATCCAAACGGACCCGCGTGAAAAAGGGCACCTACGCGGACTGCGCTGATGCCGCGATGGTGGTCATCTGTGCTGGTGCGGCACAGAAGCCGGGGGAGACCCGCCTGCAGCTGGTGGATAAGAACGTCAAGATCATGAAGGCCATCGTGGATGAGGTCATGGCCAATGGCTTCGATGGTCTCTTCCTGGTGGCTTCCAACCCGGTGGATATTCTCTCCTACGCGGTGTGGAAGTTCTCCGGCCTGCACCAGAACCGTGTGATTGGTTCCGGAACAGTGCTGGATACCGCACGTTTCCGCTACATGCTGGGTGATCTCTATGATGTCTCCCCGAAGTCCATCCACGCCTACATCATCGGTGAACACGGTGATACTGAACTGCCTGTGCTGTCCTCCGCCACCATTGCGGGTGTGTCCATGCGCAGAATGCTGGAGAAGGATCCTGAGCTGGAGGGGCGCTTAGAGAAAATCTTCGAGGAAACCCGGGATGCCGCCTACCGCATCATTGATGCCAAAGGTTCCACCTCCTATGGCATCGGCATGGGCCTGGCCCGCATCACACTCGCCATCCTGCACAACCAGGATGTGGCACTTCCCGTCAGCGCGCTGCTGGAAGGCCAGTACGGCGAGGAAGACATCTATATCGGCACCCCGGCCATCATTGATCGCAATGGCATCCACCGTGTGGTGGAACTGGAGATCTCCGATCATGAGATGGAGCGTTTCAAGCACTCCGTCAACACCTTGCGCGCCATCAAGGATGAGATCTTCATCCCGGAAACTTAGGAACCTGCGCCTGTCACCTCCATCCAGATTTTCAACATGCCGGGTCGGCACCGCAGGTGCACAATGAGAATATTAGCGGCCGTGAGGGTGTAACCAGATGAACCTCCGGAGGCCGGATGAACTGTTGGTTTAAGGAGCAGAAAACATGGGAACGTTCAATCACGATCACATTCAGCACTTGAGGCAGGAGGTTGATGATCTCCTCACCGAACTGGCCCAGGTCACCGAGGCCAACAAGGCAGAGATCGATCAGGTGTCACCGACCCATTACAACGGTGCCATCAACCTTCTGCACTACCTGCACCTGCGTACCCGTGACCTGCGAAACCTCCAGGGTGCCTTATCCTCCATCGGCTCTACCCGCCTGACCACCACGGAACCCAGTGTCAAGGCACGACTGAAGTCTGCCCGCAATGTCCTCGGCGCCTACCTGGGCGAGGGCCCCCTCTATCCGGGGTCTGATGTTGCCGATGCCTTCTCTGATGCTGATGAAATCCTGGATGAGCACGCAGAGATCCTGCTCGGCGCACCCGCTGAGGACACTCCTTCCTGCATCATGGTCACCCTCCCCACGGAGGCAGCCACGGACATCGACCTGCTCAGGAGTTTTGCCAAGAGCGGCATGGACTTAGCCCGCATCAACTGTGCCCACGATGATGAAACAGTATGGAAGCAGATGATCGACAACCTCCACACCGTGGCTGAGGAAGTCGGACGTGAGATCCGTGTGGCCATGGATCTCGCCGGGCCTAAGGTGCGCACCGGTGGAATCGCGCCGGGGCCTGAAGTGGGTCGTGCCCGTGTCACCCGCCTGGACACCGGCAAGGTCCTCACCCCTTCCAAGTTGTGGATCACCCCAATCCCAGAAGAGGGTGAAGAACCGGTTCCGGCGCAGGAAAACCTACCCGGCCGCCCGGCACTTCCCATCCAGGTGGATCCGCTGTGGTTCGAGAAGCTGAGCACCGGCAGCCTAATCGGACTGACCGATAACCGTGGCTCCCGTCGATCCTTCACTGTGGTCCGCACCTTCGAAGGCGCGGTCCTTGCCGAGGGCTACCAGAACGCCTACCTCACCAACGGCACCCTGCTCCAGCATGATTATGAACGCACCCCGGTCCGTGGCATCCCGCCGGTCCGACAGCGCCTCAAACTCAAGGTGGGAGATCGCCTCTTCATCACCTCCGAGGACATCGTCTATGACCCCTCAGTAGGTGGTGGCCGCATCCCGAAACTGAGCTGCACCCTCCCGGAGGCAGTCAGCGCAGTCAAAGTTGGTCACCGGGTGCTTTTCGACGACGGCGCCATCGCCGCAGTCTGCATCGACCGCAAGGAAGATGACGGTGAACACATCCTGGAACTGGAGGTCACCCGTGCCCGCCCCCAGGGCGTGAACCTGGCCGCCTACAAGGGCATCAACCTGCCGGATTCTGAACTGCCCCTGCCCAGCCTCACCGAGGAGGATCTGCAGCACCTGCGTTTTGTGACTGACTATGCGGACATCGTCAACGTCTCCTTCATCCGCGACACCGAGGATGTGGAATACATCCTGCAGGCACTGGAAGACATCGCTGAAGAAACCGGGGAGCATGAGAAGATCCGTGAACTCGGACTGGTGCTGAAAATTGAAACCATCCCGGGTTATGAGAACCTGGCCCAGATCATGATCACCGGCATGCGCCACCAGAATTTCGGCATCATGATCGCCCGCGGTGACTTAGCCGTGGAACTGGGCTTTGACCGCATGGCTGAAGTTCCACAGCTGATCATGGCCTTGGCGGAAGCCGCTCATATCCCGACGATCTTCGCCACCCAGGTCCTGGAGAACATGGCCAAAAATGGTCTGCCCTCCCGTGCAGAGATCACCGATGCTGCCCTGGCACTGCGTTGTGAATGCGTCATGCTCAACAAAGGCCCACACATTACCGATGCCATCAAGGTGCTGGCGCGCATGAGTAAGAAGCTTGGTGCCTCCCAGCGCAAGAGCCGCATGCTTCTGCGCCGTATCCGTAGTTGGGAGGAGCCGGGCCAGGAGGGCTAGTGTGCTCCCCACTAAAGGGGCGTGAAGAAAATGAATCTGCATCTGGGGGTACCCTGTGTTCATCGAAAGGTGAGGCATGAAAAAGTTCCAGATGTGGGCGATCTATCTTGGGGGGTTTGTCGGCCCCTTCACCGGCCAGGCCCTGGCGGTCATCCTTCCGGAGTTCGCTGAGACCTTCGGTATCACCCTGGCGCAGGCAGCCCTGACCATCACGGCCTATCTCTTCCCCTTTGCTATAACGATGCTGTTCTCCGGGAGGCTCGTGCACAGCATCCCGCCACACAAGGTGGTTCTGGTCGCCTATGGGGTGACACTGCCACTGGCTGTGGCGCTGTTATTCACCCCTTCCTGGTACCTGTTCCTACTGTGTTTTTCTGCCATCGGCATTGCCAATGCCTTCACCACCCCGGTACTTCAGGTGATGTTGCGCGAACTTCATCCACCGGGAGCCCTGGGTTCTGCACTGGGTACCTATGCTGCGATGCAATCTCTGGGAATGTTGTCCGCACCGTTGTTCTCCGGTCTCTCAACCCTAGTGAATTGGCGGCTGACCTTCCTGGCGACGATCCTGGCCTCGGCATTTATCCTCCTGGTCCGCGTCCCTGAAGTTCCCTCCCCGGATACCTCACCGCAACAGGTGACAGGCCGGGTGCAGTGGGGTGCGATGTCGATCCAGATATTCAGCAGCCTGGTGGTGGGCATGGGCATCATGGGCCTGGGATTCCTGACTGCCCTGCATGCCGGAGATGAATTCGGACTCGGGCCTGTGGAACGTGGTCTGGTCATCATGTGTGGTGGCATCGCGGCTTTCCTAACCTCCCGACCCATTGGCAGGATGGCTGACCGCTATGGCACCCGGATTGTTCTTGTCTCAGCCGGAATCCTCGCCGGGCTGGGTCTGGCCGTAATGCCTTTCCTGCCCTGGCTCTGGCTCCTGGTTGCTTCCTGGGCTGTGGCCGTTATGGCCGGACAGGGCATACAGGCGACCATCAACCTGGCAGTGCTGTCCGGGGTCGGTGGTTCCTCCCTGCTTTCGACTGTCCAGGCGTTCAGGTTCTTCGGCACCGCTGTGGCTCCCGTGATCTTTCTACCGATCTATACCGGTGCCGGCGATGTGGTGTTCTGGATTCCTGCCACAGCCCTGCTCCTGGTGGCTGTGTTACAGCAGTTCAACCCGGGACACAGGCCGGCGGCTAACCCCTGAGGATCCGGCGCATCCACCCACTCCTGGTGGAGGTGGTCGCCTGGGCCACCTCAGACCCAACTGCCAGGGTGTCATAACCGTGATAACCGCCCCGCCACACATGCAGCTCAGTTTGAACCCCCGCCTCCAGCAGACGCAGTGCGTACTTGATGTCCTCATCGCGGAACACCTCGGCAGAACCCACATCAATGTAGGTGGTGGGCAGACCGGAGAGGTCCCCGGCACGCGCCGGGGCCACGTAGGGGCTGATGTCATCGCGGTCTGCGTGACCCTCACCCAGGAGGGCATTCCAGGCGAAGATATTGGATTCGCGGGGCCAGATATGTCCATATCCCTCGGTGAACTGTCGGGAGGACACGGTGGTGTTGCGATCATCGAGCATCGGATAGATCAGGCACTGCGCAAACAGGTCGATCTCCTTCTTGTCGCGCGCCATGAGTGCCACGCCTGCCGCCAGGCCACCACCACCGGAGCTGCCACCGACGATGATTCTGCCTGGATCCACACCCCACTCTGATGCCTTGGACGCGGCCCACAGTAGGCCTGCGTAGCAGTCCTCCACCCCAGCAGGTGCGGGATGTTCCGGCGCCAGGCGGTAAGTCGTGGTCACCACCACCATGTTGTGTTCTTCCACCCAGTTGAACTCGTCATAAGCACCCAGGGCGGCAAAGTGATCTCCCAGGATCATGCCACCAGAATGAAGACCGAAGTACAGCGGGGCGTTCTCCACAGTGCCGGCGGGGCGGATCACCGTGAGGTCGATCGGACCACGCGGTCCATCAATGGTGTGATCCTCCCACTGCAGGCCACGGGCATCCGCCTGATCCTTGGCGAGCTGTCGTGCCGCAGGGTCTTCCATGGCTTCCTTGAGCACCGGGTAGCTCTCATCGGTGACGGTGGGGAGGAGAAGCTCGGGGCTTTTCAGGATTTCTGCTGCCTCGGGATCAACATTTTGACGGACCATATCCTTGCTCATGAACACTCCTTGAAAAAGAAACCTTGTGATGTGGGTCTCATGCTAGTGGTAGGTTCAGGAAACGGCAGCAGAATGACAACAGCTTTGTCCCTCCGGCAGCGGAAGAGGGAAGATTCTGTGAGTAAGTGGCCGACAGATCTTTTTGATGTTGATGACCACCTCGGGATCCTCGGTCTTATTCCTTCGATGTAGGTCAATGCGCGGTGGGGAAAATCTCTGGTGCGCATAGTAGTCCCTGTGATCGCCACCGTCACACCATCCACCACAATTCACTTTGACTTAATACCGGGGTAGGGCAGAAGCACGGCAAAATTCATCCATCAGGAGGATACTGGGGAGCAGGTATTCCTTCCTTCTGAACCCGCTGAACGGCGTAGGAGAGTATGCACATGAAGATCATCGCGCACCGCGGACTGTCCTCGGAGTATCCGGAACTGACAGAATCCGCCTTCACCGGGGCCCTGGAACTGCCCATCCACGGTGTGGAGACAGATGTCCGTCTCACCAGGTGCGGGGAGGTCGTGTGTATCCATGATCCGGTGATCAGCCGCGTCTCCGATGGTTTCGGGCGGGTCTCTGCGATGACCCTGGAACAGCTGCTGGAACGCAACTTCGGCACCAAACAAGCACCACAGCAGGTGCTCACCCTCAATAACCTCCTGGACATCATGGAGGACTATCCCGAGAAGCACCTCTATATCGAGTCCAAGCACCCCATGCGTTATTCCATCATGTTGGAGGAGGAGATTGTCAAGATCCTCCGTTACCGCGGTCTGACCGAAGATCCCCGCATCCACCTCATCTCCTTCTCCCTGCCGGCGATCCACTGGATGAGCAGGATTGCCCCCGAGATCGACCGCATTCACCTGCGCCGTTCCTGGGAACGCTGGCTCAACCCCACCGACCGTCGTTTGAGTAATCCCACCGGCCTGGGCCTGTCTATTGAACGGGCCAAGATGCGCCCGGAGCTCATCGGACGTAAAGGTCTGCCCACCTATCTCTTCACCGTGGACAAAGAGAAAGACTGGCAGTGGGCGCTGGATCATGGCGTGGAGATGCTCACCACCAATTTCCCGGGCCGTGCTGCGGAGTATCTGAATGATGATCCCGCAACCGCCCTGTACGCTGATGCCCATGGCAAAGAAGAATAAGAAGAAGGAACAGCTGCCCGAGGGCATGAGCCGCCGCGAGGCAAAACTTGCAGCCCGCGCTGCTGAGCGCGAAGCACTGGTTGGTGAGCCACGTCCATTCGAGGGCCTGGCCATGGAACCACAGCTGGTGGCACTGCAGGAGTTCATCCCTTCTGCAACCGCAGAGATCACCCTCAAGGGTACTGACCGCAAGGTCACCCTCTGCACCGTTCTGCCGGGTGCGGCCGCAGCACTCATCCGTGATGAGGAGCACGGTGCTGAGGCATTCGTCGCAATGCAGCAAGCCACCCGCTCCAACACCCCGGGCAAGGATCTCGCCTACGCCCTCAACTGGGTACTCAACGCTGAAGCTGGCCAGTCCCTGGCCAGTGGCAAGCACGACGGTTCCCAGCCAGCCCTGACTGAGCTTATCGACGCCACCGCCATCCTGGACATCGTCGCCCACCAGGACTTCAACTGGTGGCTGGCTGATGGGGACAACATCTCCCCTGAGGTTGCCCAGCATATGGAGATGGCCAACGATTCCATCCTGCCCTCCCACCCAGTTGAGGTCGACGTCCCAGGTGCTGTCTGGTGGGTCAACCCAGGCGGCAAGGCCCACATCCGTTGGGTCCGCACCGATGATGAGACCACCCTGCTCAACGCCCTGGCTCGCATCGCCGCCCGCAATGAGCTGATCCTGGGTGAAGAGACCAAGTTCGCCGGCGCCTTCCGCACCCACGGCATCACCGTTCCGGTCTGGGACCTCGACACCGAGCGCCCCCACGACGACTATGTTGCTGAGCTCAAGGCACTCGATGAGAAGATCACCGCTGAGCTGTCCAATGACGCGCAACTCTCCCCTGAGGAGCGTCGTCAGCTGGAGAACATCAAGTCCCGCCAGGTGACCATCCGCTAAGTAGTAATTACAAGAAATGCCCCATCTTCTGAGCATTGCCCGGAAGGTGGGGCATTGATGCTGTTCAGAGAGTTATTTCAAGGAATTGAAGAGCTCCTGGGCAGCGGCGTCATCCCAAATGACAACATTTCCCACGTCATAGTCAGCAAAGGTGGCAATCGGAACGGTCTCCGTCTTGATACCACCGCGCATGGCCAGTGCCAGACGTCCCAGATGCCAGACATGGTCGCCATCGCCCACGGTGAAGGTGTCCACCGCATCACCGATCATCGGGAAAGTGCGGAAAGGATTGAGCAGGGTGGCCGGGGAAGTAGCGGTACCCAGGAGTGCGGAGAAGAACTCACGTTGGCGCACCACCCGGTCCAGATCGCCGAGGGCGGTGGCGCGGGTACGCACATACCCCAGGGCCGCTGCACCATCGAATTCCTGACAACCTGCCTGGACATCGAGATTGGCCAGGGGATCTTGGATGGGTTCCGCAGGACACATCTCCACACCACCGATGGCATCGACCATATTGGCCAGCCCGCCCATGCCGATCTCCGCATAGTGGTCAATACGCAGACCCGTGGACTCCTCCACCGTCTGGGCCAGCAGCTGCGGACCCCCCACGGTGAAAGCAGCATTGATCTTGTCCATGCCCCACCCAGGGATGTTCACATAGGAATCACGCGGGATGGACAACAAAGTCGGTTCACCACTGCGTGGCAGGTGCAGCACCATGATGGTGTCAGTACGCCCCACCCCGATATCCCCACCGGTGCCCAGACGTGCAATGTCCTCCTCGCTCAACCCCTGACGCGAATCTGAACCCACCAGCATCCAGTTGGTGCCGGAGGTGTTGGATACCTGGGTGTCCGGGGTGGATTCCACCCGGTTGAGCTGGGAATCAGCCCACAAGGTTCCAGCACCGACTAGGACCACAAGCACCACGAGGAAGCCTGCCAGTGACCCGAGGCAGCCCCGCGGGCGCAGCCGGAACTTCGGTAGCTTGCGACGCTTCCTGGAGGCAGGGGCATTGTTGACCTGGGGAAGCTCATGGGGAACATGGCCCACCTGCCCAGGTTGTTGGAAACCCTGCTGATGGTGCTGGGGTGAGGGAGGGCTCTGTTGAGGTCGGCGGTGCGGCCGGGGCTGCTGTCGTGGCACAGGTTGCTGTGGGAATACACGGGTGGAATCCGCTGGTGGGGGCGGTGCGGCCCGGCGCGGTGGTGGGCTCTGTCGCGGTGCTTGACGACGCACCCGTACCGGCCTGCCATAGCGGTCAACGATGGGACGGCCCTGACTATCGCGGGCGTAATCCCCCTGTCCACGTGAATCCATGGTTATACAGTAGCTTCAGTGCCATCGGCTAAGAAGTCGTGCAGTCCCACAGATGCCTGAGGGGGACTTCAGAGTGGGGGATCGTCGCGATGAGGGGCTTAGGTGATATCGAAAAGCCTGCCTCCACGTTTCCGGGCCCGGACCACCACCGCAGAGCGGATTCTGGTGGCACCGGCATTCCAGGCTGAGTTGGACAGGAAATTATAGAGCGCCCGTTGATTGGGCAGGGTGACATCCACCAACAGTTGGAAATCCCCCGCGATCGCAGCACAATAACGAACCTCCTGCAGGTTGCCCAGTTGGTGGCCGATGGCTTCCACTGATTGTGGGGTTGCCTGCACCCACAACTGGGTTTCCACCGGTAATCCCATCAGGCTGGGTTCCACCAGTGCCCGGATGGTCACACGGGTATTTCGCAGGAGCGTATCTAAACGCCGGGAGACTGAACTCTCGCTCAGGCCAACCCGGCGGGCCATGGACTCCAAACTGGCACGACCATCCTGCTTCAAGGTGTCAATGATTGCCCTGTCTGTTTCATCCACCCCGATGGTGTGTTCCCAATGGGCCTGGTCCGCGCCATAGGGACTGGTCAGTGCAGAACTTTCCTCCTCGGTGAGGACGCCGGCCCGCCAGCTGCGGATGGTCTTGAAATACTTGAGTACCGGATAGGTGGCGTAATGCGAGGTGCCCGGCGTGGCAGGGAGCTGATTGATCAGGATATCCGTGGGATCGCCGTCATAATGGAGTTCGGTCACCACATCGGTGGGGCCGGTGGTCAGATAGGCGTAGGAGGTGTCTGGACGTTGGGCCAGGGCCTCACAGGCCATGCGGCTCGCACCAGGGGTGCAGGTGAAAGAGGTGATGACTGCCGCCTGCTGATTTTCAATGCCTGCGATGGTCACCCGGTTAGTTGCCAACAATTCGGTCCCATGCCTGGCAACAGTACGTTCTGCTTCGCCGAGAACCTGGGCTATTTTCCGCCAGGGGGCACGGGGATCAACCTGAAGTGCGCCGATGATCCTTCGCTGGAGGGGATCAAGAGTGGGGGAGGGGTACATCTTTTCATAACCTCATCTCTGCCCGAGTATCGGCAGGCAGCTGATTCTTGCACTATTTGCCAGTTATTTGGCTGATGCTGGTGAATTCTGCCGGTTATTCCTGCCACGGTGCAGGTTCCAGCCATGATTGTGGCAGATTTCTCAGGCTATTGATGAAGATGTGATCCATGATGGATAGTTGCTGAAGTGAGATTGGGTTCACATTAATTGATGGGTGGTGCTGGCGGTTTCCCGCCCCCAATCTTCAACTGTGAGAGACCTCCCGACATCTAAGGAAATATCATGTCTGAATCGACAACCCTGCTCGCCCTCGGTGATCCGAGTTCAACGGATATCTGGGCTGTGGCCAACACTCCCATGTTGTGGTTTTGCACCATCGGCGTTTTTGCCGTTATCTGCCTGCAAACCGTCCTCTATATCAAAGCTGCCCGTGTTGCCGCCCCCGCGATTGGGATGCCCACCCGGGAGCTGAAGCAATCCTTCCGCGCCGGGGCTGTCGCTTCCATCGGCCCCTCCCTGGCGGTGGTGTTGGTGGCCATTGCGCTGCTCGCACTTTTTGGTACCCCGGCAGTCCTGGTACGCATCGGGTTGATTGGTTCCGCCCAGGCAGAGGTGGGGTCGGCCAGTGCCGCCGCCATGTCCATGGGTGCCGAGCTCGGTGGTGCCAGTTACACCCAGCAGGTATTCGCCGTGGCCTTTATGGCCATGAGCCTGTCCGGGGCGATGTGGATGCTGTGTGTCTTGATCTTCACCCCGATCCTCAAACGGGGAGGAAAATCCATGGCCACCAGGAACCCGGTGGCCATGGCATTGATTCCAGCCGCTGCACTGCTGGGTGCCTTCGGAGCTCTGGCGGTGGGGGAAATGCCCAAGTCCTCCATTCACCTCTCCCTGGTGCTCATCTCAGGTGGGGTGATGGCTTTGTGCCTCTTCCTGGCCAAGACCTTCAATCTGACCTGGCTGCGGGAATGGGCTCTGGGATTTGCCATCATCATCGCATTATCTGCAGCCTACGTCCTCCACATTGCCTGATCCCCTCCCACTGATAGAGAAGGAAATCCCGCCATGGCCATTACCTCCCCTCGTCCGGTCACTGCACCGGCCCCTGTTTCCCCATCAACCGCTGCTGATGCCGCAATGTCGCGTTTTGAAACTCAAACCAGCCGTTATGGATCCCTGACCATGGCAGCCGGCCTGATCCTTTCCTTGCTTGGCCCCTCCTACCTGGTATTTTTCTCTGACCTTCAGATCACACCAGCCATGGTGTGGGTTGCCTTCCTCGCTGTTGCCGCGATCTTCGGTGTGTTGTGGTTTGTGGAACCGCTGACCTATTTCCCGATTTTAGGTTCGGCAGCGATGTACCAGGCCTTCATGATTGGAAATATATCGAACAAGCTGGTGCCGGCAGCCATCGTCGCGCAATCCTCCATTGGGGCCAAAGCAGGTACCAAGCGAGGGGATCTGTCGGCGGTGATGGCGATCGGCGGCGCAGCCACCATGCACCTGCTCAGCCTGTTGATCTTCGTCGGCTTCCTGGGGACCTGGCTGGTTTCCCGTGTTCCAGTCGAGGTGATTGAAGTAGCCAGGCTCTACATCATGCCGTCCCTGATGGGTGCAGTGTTAGTGCAGGCCATCGTGTCCATGCGTAACCTCCGCGCCACCGTGGTGGCCGTGGGCCTGGCCCTGATCATCCAGCTGTTGATCGTCCCGATCTTCCCCCAGCTGGGCATGTTTGCCACCGCGATCGTGGTGATCACCTCGATCATCATCAACTGGATCATTCGTGACCGCCGCACCAGCGTGGTGGTGGACACCACCAACCCAGAATGATCTACCACCACTGCTGAAGAAACCCCCTTCAATGCACAACCCAAAGGACTACCGATTACCATGATCCGCACCGCACTGCCCGATACCGTCACCGCAGACATGCTGGAGATGTACCGTCATCTCCATGCTCATCCGGAATTGTCCATGCAGGAGCATGAGACCGCCACCTATATCGAAGCGGAACTCACCGCGATCGGAATTGAACATTTCCGCTGTGGCGGCACCGGAGTGGTGGGTATTGACCGCAACGGCGATGGGCCGGTCATTGCCTTCAGAGCTGATACCGATGGGTTACCGATCAGGGAGGACACCGGAGCTGACTATGCTTCTGAGGCCACCGGCTTCCTTGATGGTCAGGAGGTACCCGTGATGCACGGGTGTGGGCACGACACCCATGTCGCTACCGCTTTGACAGCAGCCCGCCTCTTCCACGAGAGGCGTGGGGATTGGTCGGGAACCCTGGTGTGGATTTTCCAACCGGGTGAGGAAACTGCAGCCGGTGCCAGGGCCATGGTGGATGACGGTCTCTGGGACCAGGCTCCCCAGCCGGAGGTTGTTTTAGGGCAACATGTCTTTCCCTTCCCGACAGGGACGGTGGCGATCACCCGGAACGCTGCGATGGCCTCCGCCAACTCGCTCCGGGTCACCCTGTTTGGTGCTCAGGCCCATGGTTCCCAGCCACAGGATTCTGTGGACCCGATCATCCTTGGTGCCCACATTCTCACCAGGTTGCAGACGATCGTCTCCCGGGAAGTGGCTCCCTTGGACCCGGCAGTGGTTACCGTGGGTACTTTTCATGCAGGTCTGAAGGAGAACATCATTCCGGACCGGGCTGAGTTCACCCTCAATATTCGCACCCTGACCGGGCGCGTGCGCGAACAGGTACTGGCCGCGGTGGAGCGGATCGTCTACGGGGAAGCCCAGATTTCCGGAGCTCCGAAACCCTTGATCGAGGAGCTCTATACCTTCCCCCAGTTGATTAATGATGAAGAACATACCGAGCGGGTCATTACTGCCCTCCGGGGAGAACTCGGCCCGGAAAACGTCGAGCTGGTACCACCGAAAATGGGTTCCGAGGATTTCGGCTGGTTGGGTGAGAGCATCGGAGTACCTTCGGTGTTCTGGATGTTTGGTGGGGCGGATCCAGCGGATGAGAACCCGGCGAAGAATCACTCGCCCTTCTTCCTACCCGTACCTGAACCAACCCTGACCACCGGGGTGCGTGCCATCCTGAGCACTGTTGGGTCCTACCTGGGCAGGTAGGGAACAGCAGCTCCTAGTGATCACAAACCCAGCCAGCTGAGGTTCCCACCCAGGGCCGCATATCCGACAAAGGCCACGGCATCGATGAGGAAGTGTGCGATCACCAATGGCCACACCTTGCCGGTGCGGTGGTAGAAATACGCGAAGATCACGCCCATGATGATGTTGCCGAAACCCGCGGACACCCCCTGGTAGAGGTGGTAGGAACCGCGCAGCACCGACGAGGCGATGATCATCACCGGTACACTCCACCCCAGGGAACGCAGACGGGTGAGTAACCAGAAGACCACCACGATCTCTTCAGCGAAGGCATTGGCCGCGGACCAGAGCAGGAGGACGGGGATCTCCCACCAGCTCTCCAGGGTGGTGGGCACCACCTGCTTGGACAGGCCCAGGTGGACAGCGCTGGCATAGAAGATGAGCCCGGGAATGCCGATCAGGGCCGCCAGGCCTGCACCCCAGGCCCAGTCAGTGGGTTTGATCCAGGTGAATTTCTCCGCGAGTAGATAGATCGCCAGTGCGCCCCAGGAGAAGAGCACACCGGCAGAACAGAGCTGGAGGGCCAGATCCAACCAGGCGGAGTTGGCCATGGAGCTGTTGAGTGCCACGGCCTGCTCATTGAGCGCGATGGGGGAGAGGAGATCGTCGACAAGCCTGAGCAGGGAGCGCAGACCACTCATACCGAAGGTGATGGCCAGGACGATGAGGATCTCGAGGTGGATGCGTTGTCTAGTCACGTGCAAGCTGCTTTCCCAGTCCCAGCAGTTCGGATGTCCCCACCCGGATCCCACCGAGCTGCACCCCGTCGGGCAGGGTCAGGGCGGGACCACCGGTCATGTTGAAGAGGGTGGCCCAGGGTGTCCACTTTGTCTGCTCCAGGAAATCTTCCTCTGGTGACAGCGCAGAGAAGAACCCGATCCGCGGGGGTGTCCGCGACAGTGTGGGCATGAGCGCGACATCGACATCCCAGGCCTCCAGGACTGTTGCTCCCACGGAGTTGAAGGCGGCCACCGCGCGCTGGCGTTGCGCTGTTGACATGGCGGTACCGCGCTTGCGCAACCACTCCACCAGGGGACTGGCCTCCCCGGTGATCTTGGCAGAACGCCAGGCCAGAACCTCGCTGAAAGCCTCAAAAGCCCAGGGGCCATAGGGGAGACCCACCGGAATGACGCGGTGGCCGAGCTGCTCCAGGTAGTGGGCTGTCTCCTCCACCGCGGCAATCCGCTCTGCCTCCACAGCGGTGTCTGCATGCAGGGGATCGAGCAACACCCCGATCTTTAAAGGACGCAGCACGGGAACCAGATCATGCAGGAGTGCCTGGGTGTCGATATCGCGGGTGATGAAACCCTGGGTGGCAGGGCGCCCGCCGGTGGAATCATGGGCGGGTTTCAAGCCCACGACCCCGCAGGCGGCCGCCGGTACCCGGATGGAACCGCCCCCATCGGAGGCATGAGCAGCGTCCACAAGCCCGCGTGCCACGGCCACTGCTGCACCACCGGAGGAACCGCCCGGGGTGTGTCCCGGAAGCAGGGGATTAGAGGGTGCCGCCATGCCCACCGGTTCGCAGTAGGCGCTCATGCCCAGCTCACTGCTCTGGGTCTTACCGGCGATGATGGCACCGCGATCAATGAGTGCCTGTAGAAAGGGATCAGTTTCTGTAGCCAGCACCTGCCGTGTGGCGGATCCAAAAGCAGTCGGCATACCGGCCACATGATGCAGGTCCTTGGCCGGAATCACCATGCCACCCAAAGGGCCCCGCCCATGCCCGGCCACCACATCGGGATCAAAACAGGAGAAACCATGCTCGGCTGGGGACATCGTGGCAAGACGTGCGGCAAGTGAGGCAACTGACATGATCAACCACAGTAGTGAACACGGGTTAAGCTGAGTAACCATGAGTGATGCACAGACAGTCGTGTCCTATCTGGGACCCGCAGGAACATTCACCGAAGCCGCCCTGATCCGCCTTGCCGAACGCGGTGAATTCGGAAGCGGAGAAATCAGCCAGATGCCGGTGAACTCCCCACAACAGGCCGTGGACGCCGTACGTGAAGGCACCGCGGACTTTGCGGTCGTGGCCATCGAAAACTTTGTCGATGGCTTCGTCACCCCCACCTATGACGCCCTGGACCAGGGCTCTGAGGTGCAGATCTTCGCCGAGGAAGCCATCGAGGTCTCCTTCACCATCATGGCACGTCCCGGCACCACCCTGGCCGATGTCACCACCCTGGCCACCCACCCGGTGGCCCACCAGCAGATCAAACACTGGATGGCCGGCAACGTTCCAAACGCACGCTTTGTCTCCGCATCTTCCAATGCCGCCGCCGCCCAGCTGGTCTCCGAAAACGGTGCCGATGCCGC
>NZ_CALZFS010000041.1 GCF_945649885.1 uncultured Corynebacterium sp.
CAAAGGCCACAAGGTCGCCGAGGGGGTACGCATGATGGTTGTTCCATCGTCGACCTGGGTCAAGCAGGAAGCTGAAAAGGCCGGACTGGATAAGATCTTCATCGAAGCCGGAGCTGATTGGCGTACCGCAGGTTGCTCCATGTGCTTAGGCATGAACCCTGACCAGCTCAAGCCCGGTGAGCGTTCTGCCTCCACCTCCAACCGCAACTTCGAAGGTCGCCAGGGCCCCGGTGGACGCACCCACCTGGTCTCCCCGGCTGTTGCCGCCGCCACCGCAATCCGGGGAACCCTGTCCTCACCAGCGGATCTCTAAAGAATCCCGACACCCACCTTTAAGGAGTTTTTCTCATGGAGAAGTTCACCAAGTACACCGGCGTCGGCGTTCCTCTGAAGCGTTCCAACGTGGACACCGACCAGATCATCCCAGCTGTCTACCTCAAGCGTGTCACCCGCACCGGCTTTGAAGATGGACTGTTTTCCAACTGGCGCAAGAGCGACCCAGACTTCATCCTCAACCAGGAGACCTATAAAAACGGTTCCGTCCTCATCGCAGGCCCTGATTTTGGCACCGGCTCCTCCCGTGAGCACGCAGTATGGGCGCTGATGGACTATGGTTTCCGTGCTGTATTTTCCTCCCGTTTCGCCGATATCTTCCGCGGTAACTCGGGCAAGGCAGGAATGCTCACCGGCCTGATGGAGCAGTCAGATATTGAACTGCTCTGGAAGCTCATGGAACAGAACCCCGGCCTGGAAATGACCGTGGACCTGGAAAACCAGATCGTCACCGCAGGCGATGTCGTGATCAGCTTTGATGTTGATCCCTACATCCGCTGGCGTCTGATGGAAGGGCTCGATGACATCGGCCTGACCCTGCGCAAGGTCGATGAGATTGAGGCCTATGAGTCCAAGCGCCCAGCCTTCAAGCCACGCGCACTGGACTAGTTGTCTGACCAGCTGAAGAGGTCGAAAGGAGGCAGTGCGGCGTTGTACTAAGACGCCGCACTGCCTCCTTTGTTTTTCTCACTCAAAGATCTACTTCACCGGAAGTGAGCTGGCCAGATAGTCAGCACCGGTGAGCACACCATCATTGAAGCTCAAGACCCACACGCTGCCCTTCTTGGTACGGGTCTCCTCAGCGGAGATCGGAAGGGTGCCGTTTTCGGCAAGCCAGGACAACATCTCAGGAATCACGTTACCCTGGCCGACGATCACCGGAACGCCACCCTGGGACACCACGTCCATGAAGCGCTTCTTCACAGCCTCCGGGTTCTCGGACCAGCTATCATCACCGAAGAGCTTATTCACCGCGACATCCATGCCCAGCTCATCAGCCAGGGGTAGGGCAGTGGTCTGGCAACGATCCGGTACCGCTGAGTAGATCGCGGTGGGCTTATAAGGCAGGAGCATCGGGACCAGCATCTCTGCTTGACGACGCCCCTTCTTGTCCAGTGGGCGCTTGTTGTCATCACCGGCCCAGGTGTGGCGCTCATGCGCGCGGGCATGGCGGACATAAAGCACACGGGTGGTGGTCGGTGTCCGGAAACGCTTGGCAGCCTTGGTGAGGATCTCCGTATCCACCTTGTAGCTCAGAAGTTCGCAGGCATCGGCGATGGAGAGCCAACGGATCTCATCCACCTCATTATTCGGGGCGAATTCACCACCCAACACCTTGGCAGTCCAGTAGTAGACCACCTTGGTTCGAGCCAGCACCGGGTAGGTGACCTTGCCGATCAACTTGCCCAGACGGATGTCATAGCCGGTTTCCTCCAGGATCTCCCGGGCGCAGGTGGTGGGGATGGACTCACCGGGATCCACCTTGCCCTTGGCCAGGGACCAGTCGTCATAATGGGGGCGGTGAATGACCGCGACCTCAATGGAATCTGGATCATTCATGTCCCCACGCCAGAGCACGGCACCGGCGGCGAGGGTGGGATGGGAGAATTCCAGGGCTGGCTTGGAACCGATCTTCTGCAGGCGACCATTGATCAGCATGGCTGAGTCCTGATCCTTATCCACTTCATGGGGCTTGCTGGACTTATTGATCATGGCTGGATCTGGTTAACCTTTCGCGACGGTGGTGCGCGGATAAATATGAAAAAGTCGGCTATGAGAGACAACACGCACGAATAATTTTAAAAGTGTTTTGTCCATTGTTCACCAGCAGCCCACGATTCGCATGTTTGGACCCCCTGGGGCGGCGTGTTCCACGGTTTCTAATCGGGAGGCTTTCCTGCGGACAGATATATCAATGGGATACCCTGAGACAGTTAATGTTGGTGATTGAAAGGGCGTGTCAGTTGGTTTCCGTTGCGGTGATGGGTGCAGGTTCCTGGGGAACCACCTTGGCCAAGGTCTTCGCCGATGCCGGTAACACCGTCAACCTGTGGGCCCGGCGCGAATCCCTGGCAGAAACCATTCGCACCACGCGCGAGAATCCTGATTACCTCGCGGGTGTCACCCTGCCGGAATCAATCGTGGCCACCTCTGATCCAGAAGCTGCGCTGCGGGATAGTTCGATCGTGGTGCTGGGCATTCCCTCCCAGGCGCTGCGCACCACCCTGGCGGAGTGGAAGCAATTGATTCCTTCTGATGCCACCTTGGTGTCTCTGGCCAAAGGCATTGAGAAGGACACCCACCTGCGTATGAGTGAGGTGATCAGTGAGGTTGCCGGTGCTGATGCCCAGCGTATTGCGGTGTTGTCGGGTCCCAACCTTGCCCGTGAGGTGGCAGAGGGGCAGCCTGCGGCGACGGTGATTGCGTGTCTGGATGAGAACCGGGCGAAGCTGGTGCAGGCTGCTGTGGCGGCACCGTATTTCCGTCCATACACCAACGCTGATGTCATCGGCACGGAACTGGGCGGAGCCTGTAAAAATGTCATTGCTCTGGCGTGTGGTATCGCCCATGGTTTTGGGTTGGGGGAGAACTCCAATGCCTCACTGATCACCCGTGGTCTGGCGGAGATTGCGCGTCTGGGTAAGGCGATGGGGGCGGATGCCCGTACTTTTGCAGGTCTTGCTGGCATGGGGGACTTGGTGGCCACCTGTTCTTCACCACTGTCACGTAACCGTACTTTTGGTGACCGCCTGGGACGGGGTGAATCCCTGGAGCAGGCTCGTGAGGCAACCCATGGTCAGGTGGCAGAGGGTGTGATTTCATCCCAGTCCATTCATGATCTGGCGGTCAGCCTGGGGGTGGAAATGCCGATTACCCAGGCGGTGTATGCGGTGTGCCATCAGGGCATGGAGGTTTCCGATATGGTTAACGCCCTCATGGGCAGGTCTAAGAAGGCTGAGTAGGAAGACGTTGTAAGCTTTGCCGGTGTGAGCAACTCAAATTCCGCTAAAGTCCGCGTCGCTGTCCTCTATGGTGGCCGCAGCTCCGAGCATTCGGTGTCGTGTGTGTCCGCTGGTGCCATCATGGACCATCTTGACCCTGAGAAATATGAGGTCATTCCCGTTGGCATCACCACTGATGGTGCCTGGGTGGTCGGAGAGGATGATCCACAGCGTCTGCGTCTGATTGACCGTGTCATGCCTGAGGTTGAGCGCCGGGAGGAGATCCGCCCCAGCCTGGATCCGGCACACCGTGGTGAATTCCACTTCGCCGATGGCTCCCTCTATGCCACCGCTGATGTCATCTTCCCGGCACTGCATGGCCGTTTCGGTGAGGACGGCACCATGCAGGGCATGTTCGCCCTCTCTGATGTCCCTGTGGTGGGGCCGGGCATCCTGGCTTCTGCTGCGGGTATGGATAAAGAATTCTCCAAGAAGCTGATGGCTGCCGAGGGCCTGCCAATCGGCCGTGAGGTCATCTTGCGTGACCGCTCTGAACTGTCTGATGCGGAGAAGAACCTGCTGGGGCTACCGGTGTTTGTGAAGCCGGCGCGTGGTGGTTCCTCCATCGGTATTTCCAAGGTCACCTCCTGGGAGGACATGGCGGCAGCAATCAACCTGGCACGGGAACATGATGAGAAGGTCATCGTGGAATCCGAGATTGTCGGCCCCGAGGTCGAGTGCGGTGTGCTGCAGTACCCAGATGGGCGCATCGTGGCTTCTGCTCCGGCGCTGCTGCACGGCACTGAGGAAGGCGATGGTGGTTTCTATGACTTCGACACCAAGTACCTGGATAATGTGGTCACCGCTGAGATCCCGGCACCCCTGGAAGAAGACATGACTCAGCTGATCCAGTCACTGGCTGTGGAGACCTTCCAGGCCCTTGCCTGTGAGGGACTGGCACGTGTGGACTTCTTTGTCACCACCAATGGTCCTGTTCTCAATGAGATCAACACCATGCCTGGTTTTACCCCCATCTCGATGTACCCACAGATGTTCGCAGCCTCCGGTGTGGACTATGAGGAGCTGCTGGACACCCTTGTCCAGCAGGCCCTGCACCGCGGTTCCAACTAAGAGTTCCACTGAGCTGCAAAAGATTGAGGACCGCACCAGGCAACTGGTGCGGTCCTCAATTCTTTTATCTCAGCTATTTAAGCAGCCGGGATGTGCTCTTCGATGAATTCGGTGAGCTGGATGAGCGCACTTCCGGCGTACTGCGGCAGGGATACTGCCAGATCGGTTTCCCGTCCCAGTGCATACCAGGTGGCAGAGGTGGTGCCGGAGGCGAGGATGGTGTCCTCAAACCAGGGGATGTCATTGATCTGCTGGAGCACCTCGCCGGCAGCGTAGTTCTCAGAAGGTGCCACACCACAACGGATCACGATCGGCTCCAACCCGGGGGCAGCCCAGGCAACAGCATCAGCGCTGTAGCCAGCTGCGGACATCGCGGCATCGTCGATGAGGTCATAGACCACCGGATCATCTTCGGAACCGACCTGGAGGGTGCTGGGGAGGGCGTCGATAAGCGGGGCACAACGCTCCGTCTCAGCAGAAGCCAACTGGGACAGCGGGGCAGGGAAGGGCTCACCTTGGCGCTGTTCAAGCTCAATAATCGCAGTGGTGAAAGGCTCCACAGGGTTGTCGGCGTTGTTGGTGCTCAAGTCATCGGCGGTGACGGCGACAACGGGGAAGCGGTCAACGGAGTACCAGGTTTCCAGTGAGGAACCGGCAGTGATATCAGCAACCGGCAGCCAGGTGATGCCGTCAAAATCCACTGTTTCAGCAAGCTCGGTGTACTGGAAGGGCATGTCCACTCCACAACGCACGGTCACACGTTCCAGCTCAGAACTGGCCCATGCCGCGGTACCGGCAGGCACAGGTTCAATGATACGTGCCCGGGTGTGGCCGAAGGCATTGTTGGGCAAGGCCTCAACAAGGGCTGCACACTCATCGGATTCCGCAGCGGGTGCAGGCAGGGTACTCATGGACACCTGCTGCTGACCTGCAGGGCCCAACAGTACGCGGGCACCCACTAAGACAGTGGCAACCAGAACCAGTGACAGGATCAGGGCGATGATGATGGGAGTCTTGTTCATCCTCGGGGCAACCCCCGCGGTAGCTCCTGCAGACGCTGCGCCGGTTCCCCCGCCAGGTGCAGCTGCATTCTTCTTTTCGGCACTCATGACCTCCAACCCTACCTGCGGATGGTTAGACTATTAAACACTGATCACCCCAGTAGCTGAACCGCCGCACAGATAGCCTCCCTTCCCAGAGGCGAGGGCTGTGCACAGTCAAGGAGCTGACCCACCACCGTGCCTACAGTGCCCACTGAACCAACAGTGAACTTTCCCGAACACCTCCTGGGTGGCCCCACCATCGGAGAGATCGGCGAGTTCGAGGTGATCCGCGTGATCACCGAGCAGGCCAGCTCCACGCTCAATGGCGACGATGCTGCTGTCCTGCGCCACGCCTCACCCAACTCCCGCGCGGTGGCCACCACCGACATGCTGGTGGAGGGACGCCACTTCCAGTTGCACTGGTCCAGTCCGGAGGAGATCGGACAGAAGGCCATCCTGCAGAACTTCGCCGATATCGAAGCCATGGGCGCACGCCCGATTGCGGCCCTGTTGGCGATCTCTGCACCGGTGCACACCCCGGTGGAATTCATCCGCGGTGTGGCACGGGGCATCGGTAAGCGTGTGGAGGAGTACTCCGCAGAGCTGGTCGGTGGGGATGTCACCCAGGGAAATTCCTTGGTGCTGTCTGTCACCGCCCTGGGTTCACTGGGGGGTTCTCTACCGGAGCTGACCCTGGGCAGGGCACGCCCTGGCCAGATCGTGGTGGCCCATGGCCGCATCGGCTACTCCTCAGCCGGGTTGTCCCTGCTGCAGCGTTTCGGCCGGGAGGGGGTACCGGCAGAACTGACCCCCCTGGTGGAAGCGCACTGTGCACCCCAGCTCACCCCGGGCCGTGGCATGGTGGCCCGCGCTGCCGGGGCCACCGCCATGACCGACAACTCCGATGGCCTCATCGTGGACCTGTCCCAGATGGCCAAGAAGTCCGGGGTGCGCATCGACGTGGAATCCGATGCCATCGGCCCCGATGAACTCCTCAGCAAAGCTGGCGAAATCTTAGGCCGTGACCCCTGGGAATGGATCCTTACCGGCGGGGAGGACCACACGTTGTTGTCCACCACCTTCGGGGAGGCCCCCAGTGGCTTCCGGGAGATCGGGCACGTCACCAAATCCCGCACCGATGACCTGGTCACCATGGATAAGAAAACCCCGGCCTATTCCACCGGTTGGACAAGCTTTTAAAGGAAGGAACGCGCACATGGCACAGCACCCTGATGGCGGTTCGCTCATCACTTGGAACACCGTGGCCGATCTTCCCATCCACCCGTCCTGGGCGCCCGTCCTGGAACCGGTCATGCCCCAGATCCAGCAGCTGGGGCAGTTCCTCAACACAGAGGTAGCCGCCGGGCGTGGCTACCTGCCAGCCCACCAGGACATCTTCCGTGCCTTTTCCTACCCCCTGGATGAGGTCAAGGTCCTCATCGTGGGTCAGGACCCTTATCCGACCCCCGGCCATGCCATGGGACTGAGCTTTTCCACCCAACCAGGTGTGCACCCCCTGCCACGCAGCCTGTCCAATATCTTCAAGGAACTGGTGGCGGACCAGGGAACAGGCCAGGACAACAACAGCTCCACCGGCCAGGCGTCACTGGACATCGCCGGTCTCCAAGCACCAACGACCACACCAACGATGCCTATCGACGGCGACCTCACCCCCTGGTCGCACCAGGGCGTCATGCTACTCAACCGTGTGCTCACCGTCGCCCCCGGAGATGCCAACAGTCATAAGGGGAAAGGCTGGGAGAAGATCACTGAAGCCACCATCACCGCACTGGGAAAGCGTGAACAACCCCTGGTCGCCATCCTCTGGGGACGCCAGGCACAGGAGGTACAGAAGTTCTTGGGCGATGTCCCCTGCATCACCTCAGCACACCCATCACCACTGTCAGCATCGCGTGGTTTCTTCGGGTCCCGCCCATTCAGCAACGCAAACACCATCCTGGCCAACCTCGGTGCCACCCCTGTGGACTGGCAACTGTAAAGTAAGTCACTATGTCCAGCCCCAGCGATGATGATTCCCCAATACCCGTGAGCACCAACGCACAGGTGTCCACTGAGGTATTGACTGCTGACGGCGTACTGGGATGGGCCAGCCGCGCCGTATCCGTGCTCTCTGCACGCCGCGCTGAGATCAACGCCCTCAACGTATTCCCAGTCCCGGACGCCGACACCGGCTCCAACATGACCCACACGATGGAAGCCGCCCTCAACGAGGCACGCAAACTCGACCATGACGCCGACGTCGCCCGCATCACCGAAGCCCTGGCCGTGGGGTCAGTCAGAGGTGCCCGCGGAAACTCCGGCGTGGTCCTCAGCCAAGTGCTGCGCGCCATCGCGCAGGCCGCCGCCGACGGGGTTATCAACGGCCACACCATCCAGAAATCCCTCAACATCGCCCAATCCCTGGTCGACCGCGCCATCAATGACCCCGTGGAAGGCACCGTGGTCACCGTCTTGCGCGCCACCGCCATAGCCACCAAACAAGCAGTGGAAGACGGCTATGAGACACTGACCGAAGTGGTCAACCAAGCCGTCTGGTCAGCACGCACCGCACTGGCCCGCACCCCCTCACAACTAGAGGTCCTCCGCGAAGCCGGAGTCGTGGATGCCGGGGGACAGGGCCTGGTCATCCTCCTGGAAAGCCTCCAGGAACAGATCAACAACGCCCCCGGACCCGCAGGCGGCCTCGATGCCGGAACAACCACAGGCACCAACCCCAGCACTGCACAAACCGATGTCACCCACACCACCCCGATCCTCATCGAACACGACTCCCACGGCAAAATCGGCGACCTGGAAGTCATGTTCTTTCTCTCCTGCACCACCCCGGATGACTTGGACCAACTCCAACACACACTGGCCGAACTCGGCGACAGCCTCCTCATCGCCCGGGAATCCGACACCCGCGGCACCGTCCACATCCATTCGCGCCGGGCAGGAGAAGTGATTGAAGCAGCCTTTCACGCCGGTGAGGTCACCGACCTGCGCCTGGAGATCCTCCCGGAAGCCAACACCACCGAGGTCCCCACACGCGTCCTCATCGCGGTCACCCCGCCCGGATCCCTGGCCGAGCTCTACCAGAGTGCCGGAGCCACCGTGGTCACCCGCGATGCCAGCGAACTGCAGACAGACGAACCCTCCAATGAGATCGTCTCCCAGATCGTGGCCACCGCACGCGCCTCCCGAGCCGATGAAGTCATCCTCCTACCCAACGGCCTGCTGAGCAAACGGGAACTGGTCTCCATCGAACGCTCCAGCCACGCCTTTGAACAAGCCGTGACCATCCTGCCCACCTCAACACTGGTCTCAGGTATCGCAGCCGTGTCCATCCACGACCCCAGCCAACCCTTAGGCGTTGACTCCTACGCCATGGCTGAAGCCGCCAGCGCCATGCGCACCGCAGTGCTACGCGTGGCCGCCAGTGCCGCCCTGACCCAGGCAGGCGCCTGCTCCAGAGGAGACCTGCTGGCCTTTTCCGGCCAGGAGATACTCCTGATCGCCGAAGACCTCAATGACGCACTTTCACGCACCTGCCTCCGTCTACTCGACGGCGGTGGGGAACAGGTGACCCTCCTGATCGCCCAGGGACGCCAGAAGGATTTCGATGAAGAGATTTTCCGCCGGGGCTTAGGAACCCACCAACGGGTGGACATCACCGTATATCCTGCATCCGGAATGGAGAACCTCGTAGAGATTGGGGTGGAATAGCAACCATGCTGGGTTGGCACGACACCAGACTGCTCAAAGACATCCTCCCCACCAAGGAAGCCAAGGCGATGGAAAAAGCCCTCGGCTACACCACCGCGGGACAACTACTGCGCCACCATGTCCGCAAATACTCCCACCACGGCTCCGGCGTAGACCTGGGTGCCGCGGCAGAAGGTGACATGGTCACCATCGTCGGCGAAGTCACCCAAGCCACCAAGTCCTACACCAGCACCGGCAAGATGCTGTACAAGATCGTGGTGGCCAGCGAAACCCAACGCATCACCATCTCCTTTTTCGGCGCCCGCCACGTCCCGGCACTCCTACCCAGGGGCGTTCGCGCCATGTTCACCGGCAAGGTGAAATTCTTCCGTAACCAACCACAACTGTCCCACCCCGAATTCATCATCATCCCGTCAGTGGAATCCGGCGGCAAAGTCACCGGCACAGGTGGCATGAAGGCACTGGCAGCCTACGGCGATATCGAAGAAGTTGCCCGCAACCTCGTCGAACGCGAATACCTACCCATCTATGCAGGCACCGCCACTATGACCACCTGGCGCATCATGGCCGCCGTCCAACGCGTCCTGGACACCATGCCCCCCATCCCCGAACCCCTGGGCACCACCCCGGACGGCCTACCATCCTTTGAAACCGCCATCCGTGGCGTCCACAACCCCGGCGATGAAGGACCAGGCGCGTTCATTGACCGCCTCAAATACAACGAGGCACTCTCCCTAGCCACCGTCATGGCACTACGACGCGCCGACACCGCCGCCCGCAAGGCACCACCATGCCCTCGCGCACTCCAGGGGCAACAGCATGCGCTTATCGACGCACTACCGTTCCCCCTGACCGCAGGCCAAAAACAGGTCACCCGCGAAATCAGCTCCGACATGGAACAACGCGCCCCCATGTCACGCCTCCTCCAAGGCGAAGTCGGCTCCGGCAAAACCATCGTCTCCCTGTTGGCCATGCTCCAAGCCATCGACTCCGGACGCCAATGCGCCATGCTCGCCCCCACAGAAGTCCTGGCCACCCAACACGCCCGCAGCCTCACCACCACCCTCGCCACCGCAGGAGTGACCGCCACCGTCGTCCTCCTCACCGGCTCCATGCCGACTGCCGCGCGCCGGGAAGCACTGCTCAATGTCATCTCCGGTCAGGCTGACATCCTGGTGGGTACCCACGCCCTGATCCAGGATTCCGTGGAGTTTTTCGATCTGGGCCTGGTGGTGGTGGATGAACAACACCGTTTCGGTGTGGAACAGCGTGACCGTCTGCGCACCAAGGGCCGTGAGGGGCTCACCCCACACCTGCTGGTGATGACCGCAACCCCCATCCCGCGCACCATCGCGATGACCGTCTTCGGTGACCTGGCCGTTTCCACCCTGCGTGAACTCCCCGGTGGTAGACGCCCCATCCAGACCTCCGTGGTGCCTGCGGAGAAACCGGAATGGGTTAAACGTGCCTGGACGCGCATCAATGAAGAAGTCGCGGCCGGGCACCAGGCCTATGTGGTCTGCCCTCGCATCGAAGGGGAGGGGGGAGTCCTGGAAGTCCACAAAAACCTGCAGGAATTCATCTATCCACACCTGCGGATCGGGATGCTGCATGGCCGCATGGATTCTGACCTCAAAGATGAGGTGATGCAGGATTTCGCTGCCGGAAACATTGATGTGCTGGTGTCCACCACGGTCATCGAGGTCGGTATTGACGTGGCCAACGCCACCGTCATGCTCATCATGGAGGCCGACCGCTTCGGTGTCTCCCAGATCCACCAGCTGCGTGGACGCGTGGGCCGGGGTGGCTTTGCCTCCCTGTGCCTGCTCTACACACAATTCGCGATCACCTCGCCACAGATGGAACGCCTCCAGGCGATTGCCCAGACCTCTGATGGCTTCGCCCTGTCCGAACTGGACTTGCAGGTGCGCCAGGAGGGTGACATCCTGGGCACCTCACAGTCAGGCAGTGACACCAAACTGCTCTATCTCTCCCTGCTCACTGACCAGAAGATCATTGAACGTGCCCTCAAGGATGCTGCTGAACTGGTGGAGCGTGATCCGGGAAGAGCCTTGGCACTGGTCAGCGATATTGCACTGAGCAATCAGGATTATCTGGAGAAGAGTTAACCCCGTCCACCGGACACCGCTGACTCTGCATTAGTCTGTTACCTATGAAGATCTGCGCACCTTTTGCCGGTATCGTCCACTATTTTGTCGCTGAGGGCGATCCGGTCACCACCGGCGAACAAATCGGCACGGTGGAAGCCGTCAAACTCGAAGCACCCATCCTGGCACCCGGACCAGGCGTTGTCGCCTCCGTGGCTTTTGATGACTTTTCCAATGTCACCGGTGGCGATGAACTGCTCAGCCTGGAGGAAAAGTAAAACATGGGACAAACTCGCATCATCGCTGGTGAAGCACGTGGCCGCAAGCTGCAGGTTCCACCAGAAGGCACCCGACCCACCTCTGATCGTGCACGTGAAGGGCTGTTTTCCTCCCTTCAGGTTCGCTTCGGCTTCGAAGGCCAGGTGGTTCTGGATCTCTTCGCAGGTTCCGGCGCACTGGGGCTGGAGGCAGCCTCCCGTGGCGCAGAGGAAGTCACCCTGGTGGAAAATAACCCCAGGGCAGTGGAGATCATCCGCGAGAACATGACCGTGGTCAAACACCCACGCGTCCAGGCCGCAGAGATGAAAGCCTCCACCTACCTGGCCTCGGCACCGGACCAGCACTTCACCATGGTGCTGGCGGATCCGCCCTATGAACTGGCAGATGAATCAATCGTCGAGATGCTTCACGCGCTGACCCCCAAGCTTGTCGACGGCGCCGCTGTTGTCGTCGAGCGACTAGTGGAATCCCCAGAGACCGCCTGGCCAGCCTGGTTTGTGCCGACCACCCAGAAGCTGAAAAAACGCACCTACGGCATCGCCCGCATGGACATGGCAGTGTTTGATGCAGCACTTGTGAACACCGAAGAGGAGAACTGACATGAAAGCCGTCTGCCCAGGATCCTTTGACCCCATCACACTCGGCCACCTGGATATCATCACCCGTGCGGCTGCCCAGTTCGAGGAGGTCACCGTCCTGGTGACCGCCAACCCGAACAAGAACACCGGCCTGTTCACCGTGGCGGAACGTATGGAACTGATCCGTGAATCCACCGCCCACCTGGGCAATGTCAAGGTGGACACCTGGGGTGCATTACTGGTGGATTACACCACCGCCCATGATGTCGGCGCGTTGGTTAAAGGCTTACGTAGTTCCCTGGACTATGAATATGAGCTGCCGATGGCACAGATGAACAAACGCCTGTCCGGTGTGGACACCTTCTTCCTGCTCACCGATGAGAAATACGGTTATGTCTCATCGACACTGTGCAAGGAGGTCGCCCGTTATGGTGGTGATGTCTCCGGCCTGCTGCCTGATGTGGTTACCAAAGCTGTGAAGCAGAAGTACGCCCAGCAGTAACGGTGGATCTGGCGGCGATCTTCAGCATCGTCTTTCTCGGAGCCTGTGTTCAGCGGGTCTCCGGCATGGGGCTCGGCTTGGTCGCTGGCCCCATTTTGGCCGTTGTGCTCGGTCCCATCGAAGGCATACTGGTCAGCAACGTCCTGGCTGTGATCAATGCCAGCCTGACCACCGGGCTGCGGAGAAAAGATGTGGACTGGGGTCAGTTCGCCATCATCTCCTCCGTCCTGGTCATCGGTGCGATACCTGCAGCCTGGTTGCTCACCGTGGCTGACACCCCGGTGGTGTTCACCTTGGTCGGGGTGCTGCTGCTGGCAGCCCTGTGCTTATCGACACTTGCCCAGGCCTATATCCCACCGGTGAAAAACAAGGCAGCCCCCTTGATAGCAGGAATCGCCGCTGGTTTCATGAACACCCTGGCGGCAGTTTCTGCACCGGCCCTGACCGTGTATGCCCAGGCCACCCGCTGGGAACAACGATCCTTCTCCGCCACTCTCCAGCCCATCTTCCTGATGGCTGGAATCATCTCTGTGGTGGTGAAGGTATTTGGTGGTGCAGCCAACTTCGGCGACACCGGGTTCTGGATCTGGCCCGCAGGCATCGCCGGGATGATCTGCGGCATCCTCATCGGCTCAGTACTCAGCCACAGGATCGATAGCGCCACGGGCAGAAAATTTGCGCTCACCGTAGCCACCGTCGGGGCAGCGGTGGTGTTGATCAGAGGTATCTCAGGACTGGTATCTGGTTAATCATCAGTTATCCTTGAAGCTGGTGATAGACGAGCTAGGTGAAGGAGGTGGCAGCGACATGGGTGTGGATAGACGCATGTGGAAGATGAACCCGGAACAACTCCAGGAACATCTGAAACTGAAGAACCGTGCACGACAGTTCAAAGATAAAAAGAAGCACAATAGTAAAAGGGCCTGCCGGGATTTCTCCCAGCGGGCCCTTCCGCTGTCTGTCAGTCCTTTTTATAGGAGGGAGGACAGGAACTCCTGGGTGCGTGCCTGCTTCGGATTGTCCAGAACCTCAGCCGGGGTGCCGGACTCCACCACAACACCATCGGCCATGAAGACCACCTGATCGGCGACCTCGTGGGCGAAGCCCATCTCGTGGGTGACAACGAGCATGGTCATACCGTCGTCGGCAAGCTGCTTCATCACACGTAGGACCTCGCCGACCAGCTCAGGGTCAAGGGCGGAGGTGGGCTCGTCGAAAAGCATCAGCTTGGGATCCATGGCGACCGCACGGGCGATAGCCACACGCTGCTGCTGACCACCGGAAAGCTGCACCGGGTAGGCATCTGCCTTGTGAGCAAGACCAACCTGCTCAAGCAGCTGCATCGCATGTGCGCGGGCAGCCTTCTCCGGCTGCTTCTTCACATGGATCGGGGCTTCGATGATGTTCTCGATCACGGTGCGGTGGGGGAACAGGTTGAACTGCTGGAACACCATGCCGATGTCCGCACGCTGGCGGGAGGCGTCCTGCTCAGAGATCTCATAGAGCACACCGTCACGCTCACGGTAACCAATCAGATCGCCATCAACATAGAGGCGGCCGGCGTTGACCTTCTCCAGATGGTTCACACAACGCAGCATGGTGGACTTACCGGAACCGGATGGGCCGATGAGGCAGGTGACAGAACCTTTGGGCACCTGGAGGTCAATGCCCTTGAGCACCTCGAGACGGCCGAAGTTCTTGCAGACCTGCTGGGCATCAATCATGAGGTTGGTCATTTACTTGTTCTCCTTCGGAGCCTCAGGAACAACGTTGACATTGCCCGGGATGGCACCCTCAGCATCAGCAAGTGCTGCCAGCTGGCGGGCGGTGAGGTTACGGGTGCTGCCCTTTTCAAAGTGCTTCTCCAGGTAGTACTGACCCACCATGAGAATCGAGGTGATCACCAGGTACCAGGAAGCAGCAACCAGGAGCATTGGGACCGGCTCAAACAGTGAGTAGGCGATGTCCATGCTGCGGCCATAAAGCTCCAGGGAATAAGGGATGGCCACGACAAGGGAGGTGGTCTTGAGCATGGAGATCAGCTCATTACCGGTTGGTGGGATGATGATGCGCATGGCCTGTGGCAAAACGGTGCGGCGCATGGTCATGGACCAACCCATACCCAACGCCTTGGATGCTTCCATCTGGCCTTCAGGTACAGCCTGAATGCCGGAACGGACAATCTCCGCCATGTAGGCAGCCTCATTCAGCGACAGGCCCAGAACAGCGAGGATGAACATGTTGGAGAGGAAGGCCTGCAGATCAATCTCGGCAAAGCCTAAGTTGATGCTCTGGTACAGCGAGCCCAGCAGTCCCCAGAAGACCAGCTGAACATAGATCGGGGTGCCACGGAAGATCCACAGGTACAGCCAGGCGGACCCCTGGAGAACCGGGTTGCCGGACATGCGCATCACAGCGAGTGCAGCACCGAGAACCACACCGATGATCATGGAAAGGATCGTCAGCGCCAGGGTGTGCAGGGCAGCGGTGGCCACACGGGTATCAAAGAGATAGGTGCGGTAGGTCTCCCAGCCGTAGGCCTCATTGTTGAGCGCGCCGATGATGAACCAGGCCAGCAGGCCCAGAATGACAGCGGCACCCACCCAGCGGCCGGGGTGGCGCAATGGCTTGGCCTCAATCGGCTTGGGAGTTGCCCGGGATACAGGGCCGTTATTGGTGGGCCCGTCGGGGGAAGTCACTTGTGACATGTCACGTGTCCTTTGAAAAAACTTTGAGTTAAAAATCAGAATTAGGTGGTGCCGGGGATTGTGCTGCGCCTAGAGGAGAGGCTGCTCATTGATGAGGGCCTGGTCCAGAAGACCTTCCTCGATGCCCCATTGAGCGAGGATGCGCTCATAGTCGCCGGACTCAATCAAGTGCTGGAAGGCAAGTGCGGCAACCTCAGTGAGCTCTGCCTCCTTGGGGAAGGCGAAACCAAAGGGTGCTGCCATGAAGATATCCCCGACAAGTTCAATGCGGTCATCAGAGCGGGCCACAGCCCAGGCGGTGATGGGGGAGTCAGCAGCCAGAGCATCGGCACGACCTAGGATCAGGGCGGTGGCGGCAGAATCGGCGGTGTCATAGGACAACACCGTGATCGGTTCCTTGCCGTCCTGCACACACTGTTCAGACTTAGGGCGGACATCATCAGTCTCAGCCACCGTGGTGCGCTGAACAGCGATGGTCAAGCCACAGGCATTGTCTGGATCGACCTCGATATCAGAATCAACCCGCTGTGCCCACTGGACACCGGCGTAGAGGAAATCAATGAAATCGAAGTTCTGACGGCGTTCCTCATTGTCGGTGAATCCAGAGGCACCCATATCCACAGTGCCCGCCTGAACCGACGGCAGGATCAGGGAGAAGTCCTGCTCCTGTGGTGCATAATCCAACCCCATGACACCAGCCATCGCTCGTGCGAGGTCCATCTCCACGCCGATGATCTGGCCATCTGAATCCTTGAACTCAAACGGTGGGAACGGGGGATTGGCGCCAGCGGTCAGCACACCACGCTGGGTCAGGGCCTCTGGAACCAGCGCCTGGATCTCCGGAACCGGCTCAGGAACAATCTGCTCCCAACCCTCCGGATTTCCCTGCTCCTCATTGGTCACACAGGAGGCGAGGGTGAATGAGACTGCCACAGCGCCAACAACGGCCGTGACTCCGCGAAACAGGTGGCCGCGTGCTGGTTGATGCAACTTCTGGCGCAACCGCTGAAACGGCTTGGCCAGGTGACGCGAAGGGGTCAAACTCTCAATCATAAGGCCAGATATTACAGGTAGGTGTGTCCAACGCCCGAAGTGCGGTGGAGACTCCGACTTTTCTTGAGTGCAGGTGGCGGTACTTGGCGGGATGACAGGGCAGATCTTCAGTGCTGAGATAATGTGGTTCTACCACAGGGATGTCCGGAAATATGCCTTTTGTAGTGCGATAACTCAATCTCAAGAACTATGGTCGCTGGTATCTCCCACCGGGTAGCTTGGAGGTATGACCAGTGTGGAAATCAATGTCATCATCACTTTGCTCGCCGTGTTAATGGTGGGGACTCTGGTGATCTGGGGATTGTCGAGGATCCTGCGCAAGCGACGCATGCTTGAATTCAATAAAGGTCCAGGCAACCCGGATGAGCCAGCCCCCGCAAGTCCCTGGCGACGATACACAGGTGCACTTGGTGCACCCTACGCCCACCCGGAATGGCTACGCGTGCCTGCAACCAAACGACTCCACACACCCGAACAGGTCTACTACGGCTACGCATCAGCCATGACCCCCTTTGCGGTGATCAATGTCCTGCGCATTGACTGGGGCGTGAAAAATGAGCAGCAGGCACATAAACGGCTTAATCAAGCCCGCGAGGTCATCACCGACCAGGCCGTGGCAGTGGCTGCAGAACGCGGCCTGCCCGGTGGCGAAGACCCTTTCCGGGAGAAGCTCATCCACGCCGGTGCCTCCGCTGACGTGGTCGATGAATTCATTGCCCGCATCCATGAAATGCAGGAGGGGGACGTCGGGGATGCTGATATCGACGGTCTGGCCTTTGATATCGCACGGGTGTCCAACCTGGTTCGGTGGTCAGGCAACGTGCGGTACGTGGAAGCAGAACAGGGTGATGCCTACCTGGATGGAGTGGGGGTCGCCGCAGCCGCGGTGTTCAGGGACTGGGATGACTTCTCCCGTGCCTACCTGGCTGGGTTGTCCACCCGCTTCAAAGGTGGAAGCAAACACTACATCAAAGCCGTGGAATGGTTACGCACTGATTTCTCCAGTCCGTGGTTCCGGCAGCCGTGGATCACTGCTATCAAGTCTACAAAATAGATTAATGCTAAGTGATCGGCCCTGACTCCCCACTCAGGAGGATCCTATATTTCCCCTCAACCCCTCCATGGTGGCGGGTGCACCGGCAGGGTGCGGTACCGCTGCCTGAAGGGGGTTTTCTTGTCTGTGACAAGTTTTAGGTGGCATTTCCAGGTGCTACAAAGTCAGGGCTCCTGAAAGTCTCTTCAGTGCTTCTCGGCGGTGGGGCATCCTCTAAAAAGAATCAGGTGCAATGCTGCCCGTGGGAGAAATCCTCCAGTTTCCTTAAAGCACGTAGGTGGGCAATGAAAAAGCACCTCTCGTGGAAGCAGTTCAGAAAACTACTTCCGCAGGAGGTGCTCTTTTGACACCGTGGGCACTACGCCAGGGGTGTTATACCGGATCAGACTCGGAGACGATTTCAGAATTCAGGTTCTTGGTGGAGGTGACGCGCTCAATGATCATGACCAGGGCGACCACAGCGGCGCCGATGACGATGGCCAGAATGATCGGCCAGGTGACACCGGATGGTGCCAGGAGAGTGGCTTCGGAATCCTGCCATGGCCACAGGGCGCGCAGGGAACCGAGCATCAGGCCGGCCATGACGGTCAGGGTGATGGTGCGGTGGTGTTCGAGGATGTAGGAGAGGATCTTGATGAACAGTGCGACGCCGGTGATGGCACCGATCATGAAGACGCCGATGACATCCCACTCGCGGTTGGAAAGGGAAGACATGATCGGGGCGTAGAGGCCGACAGCAAGCAGGAAGAAAGATCCGGAGATGCCTGGAAGCACCAGGGCGCACACGGCGATCGCCGCGGCGATGAAGATGATGATCAGGGAAGGATCTTCCTGCGGTGCGGAGGTGAACCCGGTACCGAAGAAGGAGATCACGGCACAGACCAGGGCCAGTGGGATCAGCAGTGGCAGACGCTTCTTGGCGTCACGGCCGTCCATCATGCCGATCGGAACCAGGATGGAGACGGCAACCATGCCCAGAAACAGACCACGGGAGATCTCCGGGTGGTTCTCCACGAAGTTGGAGAGGATGGTGGACATGGAGAACACCGCGGTGACCATGCCGATCGCCACAGCGCCGAGAAACCACCAGTCAATCTTTGACAGGGCCGCTTTCATCTTGGAGCGGTCCTTGATGACAACCTTTATCAGGTCAATGAGCAGTTCACCGTTGTGCAGTGCTCGTTCGTACAGTCCGAAGACAAGTGCCACGGTGCCGCCGGAAATACCAGGCACAAGCTCGGCCATTCCGATGAATGCGCCACGGAGCAGGTTCCAGATAATAGCCAGTGGCGTCTTCTTGGTCTTGGCAGGGTAGATGTGCGTGACATCCGGGGTGTCCGTGGTGCTGGAGATGGCCGCGCTGGGCGCGTCAGGATTGGTGGCGCTCATAAAGTTTTGGTCTTTCGTTGCTTGCGGTGTTTAAACGTTAAGAACTATACGGGGCTTGGGGATGAAACCGCTTATCGACGCCCCGCCTCCGGCACCTTCACAGCACTGATCACTGTTGCGCCAGCCAGAAGGCTGGCCCCTGCCGCCATGAACCACCAGAGCACCACAGGGATATGGGTGTTCCATGACGTGATGGCGAGCCCGAAAAATAAAACTGTGATGATGGACTCCACACCCGTGCGAATCGGTTTTGCAGTGCCACGGTAGAGATTCCAGAAGGCTGAGGCCACACTGATGATGCCGATTGCCACCAAGGCGACACTGATGATGAGGGTGATTGATTCGCTCATGACACCTCATCCTTGATGAGATCATTGATGAGGACTGCCCCAAGCTCATCCACCGCCGCGGTGGTGTCATTAATGGCAAAGGTGGCTGTGTGTGATGAAGGATCAATGATGAGCATGGAGCGGAATCCTCCGGTACCACCATTATGGAAGAAGAAGTTGTTTTCATCATCGTGGATCCAGGTGTAATCGGGCATTGTCTTGCTCAATATGTATTCCGCATAGATAGCCATGTCATGAGCTGTTGACCTGAGTGCTCCGGCTGGGGCATCAGCATCCATTTCCCAAGCCTCACTCTCCCTACCCCGGGAGGTCAGCCCGCGGGGTGCATCACCGGGAACGGAACCTGGAACCATCAGATAGGTCTCATCCATCTTCAGGGGAACAAGGATTTCTTCTTTGAGTAGTTCTGGATAGGTGGCACCAGAAGCCTTTGCGATTAGTTGCCCCAGCAGTGCAAAGCCGAAGTTGGAATAGCTGAACTCACCGCGATCGCTGAGGCTGGCGTCACGGGTATCTTCAATGAGTTCCTCATTGGTGTAGTCCGCATAAGGGTTTCCTCCCGTCATGGTGGAGGTGAAGGCACGTAAATCCATGCGGCTCAGGCGTGGTAATCCGGAGGTGTGCGTGGCCAGCTCTTCCATGGTGATGTCTTCTGCTTCTGCCCCAGGAATATCGAAGATCTCGCCCACTGTGGTGTCTAAGGTGAGATCTCCACGATGAAGGGCATTGCTGAGCAGTTCTGCGGTGAAGGTCTTGGTGATGGACCCAATCTCAAATTCTGTGTGTTCATCTGCGCCCAGGCCTGCGAAGGTGCTCTGCCCCTCACGGTGGGTGAATGCTGCAATATTTCGGCTGGCGCGCGGAGCGTGTTCCTCCAGGAGGTCCGCGAGTTCGGACTCGCCAGTCTTATCGGTTGCGAGGCTGATTGGTTTCGGACCGATGGCCATGGCCAAGGCTGCCGTTGCCATCACCGCAATCACAGCGATGCCCATCACAGTTAGTTTTCGGGAATCCATTTCAGGCTTCTTCCATCGCAAGTATCAACGTGAGGAGAGCCACCACACGCTTTGCTTTGATTGAGTGCAGTCCATGAGAATCTTTATAAATCCAGCCTGCAGACTGGAGGGTCGTCAGGTGGTGATAGCCCGTGCCGGTGGAGGAGACGACTCCTGCCTCCACCAATTCTGCAACAGTGGCCGGGTGGTTCAGTAGGTGTTGGAGGATCCGTCCGCGGACCGGATGTGCTGTTGCGCCGAGGTTTTTCATGGTCTCATCCCATGCCCCCTCGGTGAGGTGCGTGGTGGGACGCTCCCAGGCGTAGGAATACGTGGCATCGCCTAAGGTGACTTCGCCTTGGTAGCTCACTGAACCTGCTGCATCTGTCTCTAGGCCGGTGAGGGGGAGTTCATTGCCTTCCAGCTTGTTCATGCGCTTTTCCAGATCCCGGATGCGTTCGAGGAGCTCCTCGACCACATTGACATTCCCTGATTCCATAATTCCAGAGTTCCAGAAATATAGACCTGGCGCAAGGAGGTTGGGAATGGTGTTAAATCCCCGCATTATCCCTTACTGTGACAGGGCACGATGGGATAACCCCAGATAGAGAATGGGGAACTTACGGATCTTTCGGGCATGGAAAAACCCCTCCTTACCGTGCATTACTGCTGCTAAGAGGGGTTTCAGTGGTGCCCCAGGTGGGACTCGAACCCACACTGGACGGGTTTTGAATCCGTTGCCTCTGCCAATTGGGCTACTAGGGCG
>NZ_CALZFS010000042.1 GCF_945649885.1 uncultured Corynebacterium sp.
CACGGGTCCATCCCCAGTCCTGACGGGCAAAGGGGGAGCTGGGAAGAATCAGGGTGCGGGTGCCTGCGGCTTCCTGGTTGAGAAAATCAGTTGCCTCATACCAATAGGAGGGCACCTCATCCCAGGTTCCGCGGGGCAACATTCTTCCTGACCATGCGGGTGCAATGGATCCTACCGCCACCAGAACTACCAGAACTGAAACGGCCTCGCGCCTACTGGGCGCCAGGGTCTGCGGAAAAGTGAGGTGGGCACCTAATGCGGCCACGCCCACCATCAGTGGCATGCGCACCAGGAGATCAAATTTATGGATATTGCGTAGTGCTGCGCCGGGACCATCGAGGAAGGATTGCACCATGTCCAGCTGTGCAGAGCCAAGAATCAGCAGGCCGACTGCCAACATGAGCACCCACAGCCCACGGCGGCGCATCAATGCCAGACCGGCAAGGCCGAATGCTGCCACCAGAATGGTGAGAATCACAAAAAGTTTAGTGTTCACCAACAGGTAGCCGGCCTGGCGCTCGGTGTCCACAAATGGGGTCCAGCTGGTGGTGCCACGGAGGATCTCCACGGGGTTCAACCAGTTGGTGGTGACCGCTGCACTTTCAATGAATTCGGTGAATGGTGGGGCATAACGCCCAAGCACCAACAGGGGGCCGATCCACCAGGAGTTGATGGCCAGCACGCCCGCGGACCAGGCGATGCCGGGGAGCCAGCGGCGCCGGTAGGCGATGATCACTGCAGCGGGAATCAATGCTGCCAAGGTGGCGGTGGCATTGACGGCTCCCAGTGCTGCCACCGGAAGCAGTGATAACGCGATCTGGCGGGCGGTGATTCGGCTTGCCAGGAGCGGTATACAGATCCACGGTGCCACCATTGCGGGCCAGGTTTCCGAGGAGATCGCCGTCAGAGTGGTGAGTGTGCGCGGGGACAGCGCATAAAGGGTAGCTGCTATAACGCGTAACGGTATGGCGCCTATGCTGAGTTTGGAAAGAAGCAGGTAGAAACCGGAAAAACCAATTCCAAGAACAACCCACCACCATAGACGCTGCGTTATCCAATCAGGGAGAAAGTCCGTGAGGAGGAAGAAAAAACCCTGCGGGAAGAGGTAGCCATAGGCCTGATTCTGCAGCTGGCCGAGGGTGAAATCATCAGTCCAGGCATGCATCGCACCGCTGAGAAAACCAGCGGGATCAAGCAGCAGATCAAGTTTGGTATCAGCGGCCACCTGGCCCACGGGCTGCAGGAAAACCAGCACACCCAGCAGCAGCCAGGCCGGAAGGTGAACCCCGGTGCTCAGCCGTTTCATAGCCAGCTTCACCTGCGACGAGGTTTATTCTGAAGTTGAATCAGCGTCAGCTGATTGACGGGAACCGTATTCCGGCCCACCCAGCAGTGCATCATCAGCGGTCACCGCGTTGCCCTGCCGGACGGAATCCTGCCCGGAGATAACGGATACGCCGGCAACCGCGATGGCGCCCAGTGCAATGCCGACAGCTGCGCTGGCGATCGCAGGACCGAGCGTGCGACGGTTGAGGGAATCACTTTCATATGCCATGACGAGAGTCGAGAGTACCAGCTAATCTTCTTCGGTAGCCAATGGCGGAACAATGAAAACCGGGATCCCGGCATGGTGGACAACATTGTCTGCGGTGGAGGACTGCCACAGTGATTTCCATCCGGTCACCCCACGGGTTCCGGTGACGATGACATCCGGACGCAGCTCCACTGCGGAATCCACGATGGCACTCCAGATCGCGGTGGCGGACTCCACCATGTGGGCACGGGCCTTCAGACCGAGGGATTCTGCCAGTTCCACGCCTTCACGGCAGGTGTCACGTCCTGCCTCATAGGCGGGATCCTCGTTCTCCATACCGACGGTGCTGAGCGTGATGGCCCGGGCGGCCTGCCGGTGCAGTGGTTCCCAGGCGGTGAGGATCTCCACCTTGCGTGGTCGGAGCAGTCGGGCCGCATATTTCAGTGCCCGGCGGGCCTCGGCGGACCCATCATAGGCAATCAACATGGTCATTTCAGAATTCTCCGGCATGGGTCAACCTCCGCGGTCTCGGCTGCAGTGAACCCAAGCTTAGCCCGTGCTGCCAGGTTTGGATTGAGGATTTCACAGCCACAGTTCCTATAGTGGTTAACCGTGTTCAAGCAAAGTCGTGCCGCCGTCGCCCTCCTTGTCTGCCTGGCCCTTGCCGGATGCGCAGATGAGAGCTTGCCGACGCCCACCCAGCCCTCATCCACCGCTCCCAGCGGGGATGCCGGCACCACCTCAACCACAGCGATGAGCAGCACGTCGACAAGCGCCACGCCGGAGGAGCTGGCGCTGGAGCAGGCGCGTGCCCAGATCCCCGCAGCACAGCGGGACCAGGTGGCCTCGCTGATGATGGTCGGTGTGGGCAACTTCGAGGAGGCACTCGAAGCCCTCAACCAGGGTGTGGGTGGCATCTTCATCGGCTCCTGGACCGATGACCGTCTGCTGACCGAAGAAGGCCGCAATATTGCAGCGCTGCGTGAGATCGTCGGACATGATTTCTCCGTCAGCATCGACTTTGAAGGCGGGCGTGTCCAGCGTGCCACCCACCTGCTGGGAGACTTCCCGGCACCACGCGTGATGGCACAGACCATGACCCCGGAGCAGGTGGAGGACCTGGCGGAGATCCTCGGTACTGGGCTGGCAGCACATGGGGTGACGGTGAACTTCGCTCCCGTGGTGGACGTTGATGCTTGGGGCCTGCCGGTGGTGGGGGACCGTTCCTTCTCTGACAACCCGGAGATCGCCGCCACCTACGCCACCGCCTTCGCCAAGGGGCTGGAAACTGCGGGCATCACCCCGGTGTTCAAACACTTTCCCGGGCATGGTCGGGCCAGCGGTGACAGTCATGTGGAGGATGTGGTCACCCCGCACCTGGATGAGATGAAGAAATACGATCTTGTCCCCTATGGGACAGCACTGGCAGAAACCCAGGGTGCCGTGATGATCGGCCACATGATTGTCCCCGGTCTGGGGACTGATGGTGTTCCAGCCACCATTGATCCAGCGACCTATGAACTACTGCGCAGCGGTGATTACCCCGGAGGTGTTCCCTATGATGGTGTGGTTTATACCGATGATCTGTCTGGCATGAGTGCGATCTCAGCCATGATGAGCCCGCCGGAAGCAGTCCTGGCCTCCCTGAAGGCAGGTGCGGACCAGGCACTGTGGATCCACTACGGATCCCTCAATGCCGCGATTGACCACGTGAATACCGCCGTCAGCACTGGGGAGTACCCGAAGGAGCAGATGCTGGATTCCGCCCTGCGTGTTCAGCTGCAGCATATCCAGGAGTAGCGACACCTGGCCGGTGTGTGCCGGCTGACCGGCTGTAGGAAGATCTGCTCCGAGGAAGCTGCTCAAGCCGGGCGGACAGATAGGCAGCCGCTGCACCTACCTGCTGCGGGGGCGGGGAAGACCAGGGCAGGGGGCGCCCAGCACCTTGGGGCCACAGCTGTAGATGCCATTCCAGAGCCACCGGGGAGAGGTAAAAGCCGGAATCGATGACCTCCTGCTCCTCCTTCCCTGGCTCCAGCCCTGCTGAATCTCACCTGACCTGTTGATCGGTGACATGAAGCGGATCCGGGTATGAACTTCTTCCGCTGGGATGACGCTGGTGACTGCTGTGGGGGATGCGTGGTCAATGATGATTTTTCACTGATGGTGGGGGATGTGCCAGCGGGAGTGGGCACCTGAGAAGGTCCCTTCACTGAGCCAGATTTTGTTATTAAAACCATATTAGCGTTTCTACAGCTCAGTCACAGGTGATATCCGGGAGCCCTACAGGCTGGGTCACAAGTCTCGTGGAGAGTGAAGTTACCTAATTATTACATCAATAGAGTAGGAAAATCGGTAACACAGCGATAGCCTTGGTCTGTGAAAGTTTCCGGTAAGCACTCCCCAGGTAAGGGTCGCAACCGGACCAGCGGAATCATCATGGGTGTTCTGGCTGGTCTGGTGTTGATCGTGGCTGTCGTGTACCTCGCGGATGTCATGCTGTCCAAGGACCGCATCCCCCGGGGCACCACGGTGGGTGGCGTCAACATCTCCAACATGACCGATGCAGAAGCCCGCAGCACCCTGGAGCGTGAGCTGAACACGGTTTACACCGAACCGGTCACCGTCATCGCAGATGAGGCCATCACCCAGTTTGATCCTGCAGCCTCGGGGCTGGGAATTGACTGGGAGGCCACCGCAGCCGGGGTTCCTGAACAATCCTGGAATCCTATCACCCGTCTGACTTCACTGTTTGTGGAGACGGAAGCCCCGATCGAAAGTATCGTGGACCCGGTCCTCTTCGGCCCCACCCTGGACCGCATCGTCGGCGAACTCTACCGCGAACCCGTCATCGGCAACGTCGCCATCGACGCCGGAAACGTGGTGTCCAACCCCTCCATTGACGGCCAGTCCATTGACCGCACCGTCCTGGAAACCGAGATCACCAACTACTGGCTCGATCCCGAAGGCGTTGAGGTGGAACCCGAGGTGGTGCCCGCCGCCATCAGCCAGGACCGCATCGACGAGCTTGTCGACGGCCCCGCCGCCCAGGCGGTGTCTGCACCCTTCGTGGTGCGCGGTGACAATGATATTGAGGGAGTGATCCCTGTTGAACGCATGGGGGAGATTGTTTCCTTCCCTCAGGTTGATGGTGATATTCAGGTGGAGATCAACCGTGAGATCGCACAGGAGATCCTCGCGGAACCCCTGGCGGAAACCGAATTTGAACCCGCCAACGCCAAGATCAGTTTCGCCTCCGGCTCCCGGGTGGTCACCCCGGAAGTCACCGGACATGAAATTGACTGGGACGCGACCCTGGAAGATCTGGAAGAAGGCCTGGTGGGCGATGGTGAACGCGAAGTAGATGCCGTCTATGAAGACACCCCCGCAACCTTCACCGAAGCTGATGCCCAGGCAGCCACCTTTGATGAGGTTGTCGGAGAGTTCACCACCTCCGGCTTCTCTGCCGCCTCAGGCACCAATATTCGTCTGACCGCCCAGATGGTCGACGGTGCAGTGGTATCACCCGGTGATACCTTCTCCCTCAACGGCTACACCGGCCCCAGAGGATCAGCCCAGGGCTTTGTGGATTCTGGCATCATCATCAACGGACGCTCCGGCACCGCCGTCGGCGGCGGCATCAGCCAGTTTGCCACCACCCTGTACAACGCCTACTACTTCGCAGGCCTCGAAGACATCACCCACACCCCCCACAGCTACTACATCTCCCGCTACCCGGCCGGACGCGAGGCCACCATCTTCGATGGGGCCATTGACCTGCAGTTCCGCAACAACTCACCATTCCCGGTGATGATTGACACGGTCATGGGCAGTGACAGCATCACCGTGAAGATCCTGGGCGTGGACACCACCAGTGTCCAGTCCATCAACAATGGCCGCTGGGCAACCACCCAGCCCAACACCGTGCGGGTGTCCGGCAGTGACTGCATCCCCTCCACCGGAGCGCCGGGCTTCACCACCTCGGATACCAGGATCATCAGTGACCTAGCTGGTAATGAAATCACCCGGGAAACCGTCACCACCGTGTATGACCCATCCCCGAATGTGATCTGCTCCTAAGGCTTCAGGGGGACGCTTATTTAGGGACCATGCGGGGATCCAGGTCGCTGACCGGAACCACCACAACATCCTGGAATTTCCAGTCGAGTTCTCGGATCATGTTCCTCACCTGGGTCAGTTCCTCGAGGGTGACCTGGTGGCCGCGAATGGGTACCACGAACATTTCGGTGTGGAAGAGATGTCCCTGATCACGAACGCGTGCACGGGCAGCCTCCACCCAGTCGACTTCCTGGACCAGGTCCTCCACCTCAACGGTGAGGGGGTGTGGTTTGCTGTCATCGTATTGGGTGGCACGCGCGTCACTCAGCCCTGAGATGGAGGCGGCAATATTGGTCACGCCATCTTTGAGGATGGAGACAGAGATGACCAGGGCCGCCACGGAGTCCGCCCACCAGATTCCTGCTCCAATACCCAGCACGCCGACGATGGTGGCCAGTCCCGTACCCCAGTCAGCCTTGGCCATATCGGCATCAGCGTATAACACCTTATCGTGGAGTTGTCTGGCCAACTTGATCTTGATCCGGCCCAGAATCACCATCGGAGTTGAAGTTATGGCCATGGCGGCGATCATCAACCAGCCGGACCAGAAGGCATGGCCAAACAGGACCATCGTGCCGATCGGGGGTTTCTCACCGGAGATCAGCGCGGGGACTGACTCGAAGATCAGGTAACAGCCCATGACAAACAACGCCAGACCGGACACCAGGTGAGCCACGGCGATGGCGCGGTGGGGGCCATAAGGGTGCTGGCGGGTCGGGGGTCGTCTGAGGATCCGGATGGCGATGAGGAAGGCCAGTGCAGGGACCAGGGAGATGATGTCCTCGGACCAGGCGCTCTTCATGGCCTGGGATTGTCCCGCGACCAGTCCCACGATCACGATTGTGGCGAGGATGACGCCGATGGTGATCCATTCATAACGGATCGCCTTCTTCAGCGTGGCGCGCTGTTCCTCGGGCAGATGTTCAATACCTGATTCCAGTGTGGGTTGTGATGTGCTGTCTGCGCTGCTCATCTCAGACCTCCCCGAACTCTTCAGCCAGGTAGCGTTCCAGCGCCACCAGGAGTGCGTTCTCCCCGAGTCTGGTGCCCATGACCATCTTCTCCTCGTCAGCCTCCCGGTAGGGGCGGGTCAGGGCCATGTGGGTCATCCAAGGTGAGGAGTCTGTGAGCCCACCGATGACGATGTCCAGCTCACCTTCTTTGATCTCGCCGGCGAGAATTGATTCCGGTGCGATCCGCCAGTCGATGGTGGCGTTGATGCTGTCGGCGAATCCCTCCACCAGATCGACCTCACTGCCGGAAACCTCCCCGGAATCAGAGACCTCGGTCCACGGTGGGTGTTGGGATAACCCGACCACGAGGGAACCATTTTCGGCCCGGTCGAGCGTGCCTACGGAATCAGCGGGGATGGAGGGAATGGCACTGCAGCCACCAAGTAACACCCCGCCGAGGACAATGCCCATTAGTTTCTTCATGGGAGTAAAACGCATGGAAAGTCCCTTCTCGAGAAGTGCATCTGATCTTATATGAGGGGGAATGAGTAATGCCCTGGTCTGACCGAGAAAAGGTTCAGACCAGGGCATTATGTGGAAGGAGGGGTGGAGTTACTTGTCATCCTCAGGGACCCGGGGGATGGACGTCTCGATGAACTTCACCTTGTTGGCGTCATCATCATCGTCATCACCGTTGCGGTACTCCTCGAGGAAAGCGCCGATGACAGCAGGGTTGACCGGTTCATCGGATTCCTCATCAGGAATATGGTGCACAGGTCCAATGGGCTCTGGTGAGGACACAGCCTCGTTCTTCTCCCACGCCTCAGGGTCATTGGCAGGCTCCCACTGGCGGGTCACCACGGGGATCGGGTTGCCGGCATCGTTCTTGAGTGCCACATAGAGGCTGTACATCTGGATGAATCCCATGACGAAGAATGGCAGACCGACCACGATGATGGTCTGCTGCAGGGCCGTGAGGCCGCCTTCGCCTGTTGCCACCAGGAGAACTGCTGCAACAGATCCCATGAGGGCTGTCCAGATGAGTTTCTGGTGGGTCGGTGCAAAGCGTGGTTCCTGACCGGAGGCGATCATGTCGGTGACCATCGCTGCGGAGTCCACGGAGGTGGTGAAGAAGATGATCACGATGAGGATGGCGAGACCGGATAGGAAGGTTGCAGCAGGATAGTTGGAGAGGAACTCAAAGAGTGCGCCCGGGATATCACCCTGGTCAACCACGCGGTTGACCAGGCCACCTTCGCCGTTGCTCTCAATGTTGAATGCTGCAGTACCGAAGGCACCGAACCACAGGATGGAGAAGGTCACCGGCAGGCCGAGCACACCGGCAACAAACTCACGGATGGTGCGACCACGACTGATACGTGCGATGAAGATACCGACGAAGGGTGACCAGGTGATGGTCCAGGCCCAGTAAAAGACCGTCCAGGTGTTCTGCCAGGTTGCATTGTCCGGGCTGTTCGGAACCGTGTTGTTCCAAAAAGCCAGCTCCGGCAGCCACCGCAGGTAGGTGCCCACAGATTCGAAAGTACCCTTGAGGATGAGGACGGTCGGCCCGGCCGCAATGACGAAGATCAATAGGGCGATGGCCATGTAGATGTTGACGTTGGACAGGATCTTGATGCCACGGTCCAGACCAAGCGCCACAGACACAGAGGCGATCGAGGTGACCACCACGATGATGATGAGCTGAATCAGTGGGGAGACATCAATACCGAAGAGCTCTGCCAGACCTGCGTTGATCTGTAGGGTGCCCAGGCCAACTGAGGTGGCGACACCGAAGACGGTACCGATCAGGGCGATGATATCAATGGTTTTGCCGATGGGGCCATAAACCTTGGAGCCCAGCAACGGGGAGAAGATGGAGCTCACACGTGGTGGCATCTTCCGCTTGTAGATGAAGTAGGCGAAACAGAGGGCAGGCAGGGCGAAGATCGTCCAGGTATGCAGTCCGAAGTGATAGTGGGTAATCGCGAGGGCCTGCTGTGCAGCCTCATTGGATAATGGATCGACATCGCCGATCGGGGGATTCGCGAAGTGTGAGACTGGTTCGGCTACACCCCAGAACATCAGGATGGTGCCGATGCCGGCCGCGAACAACATTGAGAACCATGTCAGTGTGGAATATTCAGGGCGTTCATCATCGCCTCCGAGCCTTACATGGCCGAAACGGCTGGCCCCGATGAGTACGAGGAATATCAGGAATACGGTGACACCCAGTACGTAGAACCAACCAAGGTTGGTCAGAATCCAGTCTGAGGCGGTACCGAAAACTTCAGAAACGGTATCGCCTGCCACGATGGTGATGATCACGAATACAACCATCAGTCCCACGGAGGTGAAAAATACCGGCGGGTCTGTTTTTAATCGAAGCGCTTTGGCAAGACGATCCAGCATGTGGAGTTCCTCTGCTTTTCGGTTTTTATAACTGGTCTTATCCATCTGTACCTAGCTCTGTCATGCTTGTCACATCATTTTTAAGGATTCTGTACAGCGAAAGTGCTGTTAAGCTGGCAAGTCACTGTATGTAACAATTCGTTAAAGATTGATTTTCAACGTGATAACCAGTTATTTCAGGGGTGTGCCGGGTGGATTCTAACCGTCCCCGCGGTTGTGATCACCGCCCTTGATAGGGGGATTAAGAAATAAACCCACCTCCTGAGGGGCAGGAGGCGGGAAGCTGTATGGAGCCGGTGACGGGAATCGAACCCGCGCCGCCTGCTTGGGAAGCAGGGGTTCTACCATTGAACTACACCGGCGGTAAGTACACTTTATCGTACAACGATGAGCAACTATATCAGGTGACGTAGACTGGTTTTCGTGCTTCTTTCAGATCGTGACATTCGTAAAGCAATTGACTCCGGCGACCTTGGGATTGATCCTTATGATCCTGAGCTGGTTCAGCCGTCGAGCATTGATGTTCGCATGGACCGTTACTTCCGTGTTTTCAATAACTCGAAGTACACCCATATTGATCCCAAGCAGGATCAGAATGAACTAACCAGCCTGGTCGAAGTGGAGGAAGGCGACGCCTTTGTCCTGCACCCGGGTGAGTTCGTACTTGCCTCCACGCTGGAGAAGTTCACCCTGCCCTCCCATCTGGCAGGCCGGTTGGAGGGTAAGTCCTCCTTAGGGCGTCTGGGACTGCTGACCCACTCCACTGCTGGCTTCATCGATCCGGGCTTCAGTGGACACATCACCCTGGAGCTGTCCAATGTGGCCAACCTCCCGATCACCCTGTGGCCAGATATGAAGGTGGGTCAGCTGGCACTGTTCATGATGAGCTCACCTGCTGAGACTCCTTATGGTTCCGGCAAGCTGGGATCCAAGTACCAGGATCAGCGTGGCCCAACCGCATCCAAGGCGCATCTGAACTTCCTGTCCAAGTAACACCCCAGAGGGGCACTTTCTCCACGGTTAGTGTGATGTGTCCCTGGAGGGAGCTGTTTCAGGTCGCGGGCTTACCTTAAACATGTTGAGATGAACTCTGGTCGTATTCATTGAAAGGAATCTCTCACATGCAGATGACAGTGATTGGTACCGGCTACCTCGGGGCAACCCATGCGGCATGCATGGCTGAGCTTGGCCATGAGGTACTCGGCGTTGATGTTGATGAGGCGAAGATCGCTTCGCTGCGTGACGGCAAGGTTCCCTTCTTCGAGCCCGGGTTGTCTGAGGTTCTGGAACGCAACCTGGCTGATGAGAGCCTGTCTTTCTCCACTGCCTATGAAGATGCTGCGGCTTTTGCCCAGGTGCATTTCCTGGCGGTGGGAACCCCACAGAAGAAGGGATCCTTCGCAGCAGACCTGACCTATGTTCGTCAGGTCATCACCTCCCTGGTGCCACTGCTGGAAGGAGATCACCTGATCTTCGGCAAGTCGACTGTCCCGGTGGGTACTGCTGCTGAATTACAGGAACTGGCTGATTCCCTTGCCTCCCCTGGGACATCCGTGGAGATCGCCTGGAATCCGGAGTTCCTCCGTGAAGGTTTTGCGGTGAAGGATACGATCACCCCGGACCGTATCGTGGTGGGTGTCCGCGAAGGCTCCACCGCCGCTGATGTGGCACAGGAAGTTTATGCCACCGCCATTGAAAATGGCACGCCTTTCCTGGTCACCGACCTGGCCACCTCTGAACTGGTCAAGGTCTCTGCCAATGCCTTCCTGGCCACCAAGATCTCCTTCATCAATGCGGTTGCTGAGATCTGCGAGAACACCGGCGCCGATGTTGTGCAGCTTGCTGATGCCATCGGCCATGATGACCGCATCGGGCGTAAATTCCTCGGTGCCGGCCTGGGCTTTGGTGGCGGTTGCTTACCCAAGGACATTCGTGCTTTCATGGCGCGTGCCGGTGAGCTGGGCACGGACCAAGCGCTGACCTTCCTGCGTGAGGTGGATTCCATCAACATGCGTCGCCGTGACCGTGTGGTCCAGTTGGCCAAGGAGGTCTGTGGCGGTTCTGTCCTGGGCAAGCGCGTGACTGTCCTGGGTGCGGCCTTCAAGCCGAACTCTGATGATGTGCGTGATTCCCCGGCACTGTCTGTGGCCGGTTCCCTGTCCCTGCAGGGGGCGGATGTCTCGGTTTATGATCCGGAAGCCATGGACAATGCCCGGAAGGTCTTCCCGACTCTCGGGTACTCAGCCAACGTCGAGGAAGCTCTCGAAGGAGCTGACGTGGTTGTTCTGGCCACCGAGTGGCAGGAATTCCGTGATCTGGATCCGCAGGCTGCCGCCAGGGTGGTCTCCACCCCGATCATGATTGATGGCCGCAATGTGCTTGATGTGGACAAGTGGAAGGCTGCCGGCTGGACACTCCACGCACTGGGGAGGAACCTTTAAGCCTGATTGCTTAAGCTGGGTAAATGATAAAAAGTCCTTCTGGGGGAAATTCTCTCAGAAGGACTTTTTATTGCTTAGAACTTATTGTTTGTAGCTGACCAGGAAGTTGCCCAGGCGCTCGATGGCGTTTTCCAGCTGGGATGCCCACGGCAGGGTCACCACACGGAAGTGGTCATGATTGGGCCAGTTGAAGCCGGTTCCCTGCACCATGAGGATCTTCTCCGCACGCAGAATATCCAGCATCAGCTGGGTGTCATCATGAATCTCATAGACATTCGGATCCAACCTCGGGAAAGCATAAAGCGCACCCATCGGCTGATAGCAGCTGACACCCGGGATCTCATTGAGCTTCTCCCAGGTGACATTGCGCTGCTCCCACAGACGACCATGTTCACTGGTGAGGTCATAGATGGACTGCCGTCCGCCCAGGGCCACCTGGATGGCGTGCTGTGCAGGAACATTCGGGCACAGACGTGTGCCGGCAAGCAGCTCGAGGCCTTCGATGAAGCCCTTGGCATAACGCTTCGGACCGGTGAGCACCATCCAACCGGCACGGTAACCAGCCACGCGATAAGCCTTGGACAGGCCGTTGTAGGTGATGCACAGCAGGTCGGGGCAGAGGGAAGCCATGTTGATGTGCTCGGCACCGTCATAGAGGATGCGGTCATAGATCTCATCAGCCAGCACCAGCAGGTCATGCTCGCGGGCGATGTCCACGATCTGCTGCAGGATATGGCGGGGATAGACGGCACCTGTCGGGTTATTCGGGTTGATCACCACGATGGCCTTGGTGTTCTCTGTGATCTTGGACTTGATGTCCTCGATGGAAGGATTCCAGTCATCCTCCTCATCACAGAGGTAGTGCACCGGCTTGCCACCGGCCAGGGAGGTCGCAGCGGTCCACAGTGGGTAGTCCGGGGCAGGGATGAGGACCTCGTCGCCGTCGTTAAGCAATGCCTGCATGGTCATCGTGATGAGCTCTGAGACACCATTGCCCAGGAAGACGTCTTCTACATCGAAATCAGGGAAGTCGGGGATGACCTCATAGCGGGTCACCACGGCACGGCGCGCCGGGATGATGCCCTTGGAGGTGGAGTAACCCTGGGAGGTGGGCAGGGCGGCGATCATGTCACGCATGATCACATCGGGGGCGTCGAAGCCGAAGACGGCTGGGTTGCCCGTGTTGAGCTTGAGGATGTTGTGCCCGTCAAGCTCCATGCGTTCCGCCTCCGCGGCCACCGGGCCACGGATCTCGTACAGCACGTCCTTCATCTTCTCCGACTGATCGAAGATGCGGCGGGTCTTCCGCCGAACCGGACGCGCTGCCTGAGTATCCGAGCCCACTGCCTTAGGGGCGGTGTCGGTGGTCTCTGAGGTTTTGCGCTGTTCTGTAGTCACTCGTCACATGTTGCCACTTTGTTGTTGGACTTTAAAGTAATCCGTATATTGTCCACCCATTTAGGACATGGATGCGGTGATGAGAAGCGGGGGACTGTCACTGGGGGAATGAGTTATTCCTGCATCCGGAGTTGCTCATATCTGGCGTAGGTGTCGACTGGCCGCAGGATCACGGCGAGTGCCAGATATACGATTCCTGCGAGGCCACTGAGTAATGGTGCGTTCAGGAGAACGAAGATCAGCAGTGGGATGGCGACAAAAAGCGCCCGGGTCCAGGAAGCAGAGAATCCGTAGGCGGTGGCGAATCCATTACAGACACCCAGGAGCCATTTGCCTTCCTCGATGCGGCGCCATGGTCGCGGACCTTCTCCCGCCATGCCGCTGGAGGCCAAGCCGGGGTCTGAAGCGTTGGGAACGTCTGTCGGATCACCACTGGAGGTCGCTGGTCCCATGTGATCCAGAATCTCCTGAACACGGCCCTCATCGATGGTTTCACCTTCTGTGGATTTGAAGTGATCCCCGATGGAGACCTCAATATCGCGCACGGTTTCATCCTGGTCGATGTCCCCTACAAGGGCCCTGCGCGTGTCAGCCAGGTACTGAAGTAGGCGTTGGTGTGCACCAGGGGTCAAAGGGAAAGTCGACTGGTGTCCGGTCAGCCGCATCATGATGGTGTCTTGCTGGTTCATTGTTTAACTCCTTCAATCATTTCGGTGAGTTCCTGCCAGTAGGACTGAAATTCTGAGAGGCGTTGCTTTCCCTCTGCGGTGAGTGAGAGATATTTGCGGGGAGGCCCCGTGGAGGATTCCCGCCATTCATGCTCCACCAGGTTGGCACGACGCAACTTGTTTAGCAGTGGATAGACGGTGCCCTCCTGGACCGGATACTTCACCTTCCTGAGCGCCTCCATGATTTCTGCGGCATAACGAGGTTTCTTCTCAACCGCCGCAAGGACCAGCATCTCCAGAAGTCCTCTCCGGAGAGCCGCAAAGCCAGTATCTTCTGCCATGCCAGTACCTTAACATGGCAAGGTACCTGTTTCTGACATTTGACGTGAAATCATAAAAACCGCACACCGTGGGGGAGCTCGGTGTGCGGTTGTGGGAGAGGGGCGTCGAAAAGCTCTTGGCTTTTAGAGTTTGCTCAGCGCCAGTTCCTGCAGGGCGTCGGCGGTCAGCCAGACCCCGAAAGCTTCATTGCCTGGCTCAAGAAGTCGACCGTTGGCCAGGTGTCCGACATTGACCGGATCGAAACCGATGGCGTCGAGCAGCTCTGCGACTACTGCGCCAGCTGCGGTGTCATCAGTGGCATAACCCATGGCGCGGCGCTCAGTACCGGCTTCGTGGACCGCGTCCTGCTCCAGCTCGTGATAACCGACATGGTTGAGGGACTTCACCAGGCGGGCACCGGCAAAGTGCTCGGCGATGATCTCGGAGGTGGAACGGGGATCGCTGTCCAGCTCATCCATCGGGCCATTGACCGGGGTCCAGTGGTTCATGGTGTCCACCACGATCTTGCCCTCGAGTCCCTTGGCGTCAACCGAGGGGTACTTGTGCAGTGGAACGGCGAGGATGACGATATCTGCCGCTTCGACAGCATGGGCTGCAGTCATCGGAGTGGCTCCGGGCATGAGGATCTCCGTGGTCAGGGCGATCTTGTCCACCGGTCCGGAACCTGCGACCCGCACGGTGTAGCCTGCGGCCACCGCGGCACGTGCCACCGAGGAACCAATGCGGCCGGCACCGAGAACTGCAATTATCTGGGTCATGGGGGAAATGCACCTTTTCTTCACTGTGTTGTTGACTGCGCATAGGGGCAGTGCAGATAAATTCCTGGGCCTACATTAGGGACCCCTTTGTTTATTGGTCAACAATTGAAGGGTGAAGTTTATTTCCCGGTTGTTTTGTGCCTATGTCAGCGTCGTCTTCTCCTGGAGATGGTGTTCTCTGCTGCCTTGAGGGCCTTGTGGGTGATGTCATTGGTGAGTTCCCTGCGGCGTGCACGCATCTCTAGTGCCCGGAGTTTCTCCTCCTTGCGCAGTTCGGCCAGGCGTTCACGTTCCAGCTGGCGTGGGCTGGGGGCGTACCAGTCGGAGGGGCCGACCTTCATCACATAGAGAAGGATGAACACCACCGGAATCAGTGCCAGCAGGGTCCAGGCGAATGGGGTGGACACGGCGAGGACACCGGTTCCGGCGACGGCGCTGATGGTGGTCAGGCCGAGAATGCCGGCACGGGGGCGGGCTCCTCTTTTGTGGAGGGCGGCGACCTCGGTGGCGGTGAAGGTTATTTCCTGACCTCCCGTCACTGCGATCTCACGCTGGGGGAGATCGGTGAAGAGTTTGTTCAGGTCTTCGCGGGTTTTTGCACCTGCCACCGCGGTGCAGCGATCATCTGTTTCCTCCATGGAGAGTCTGCCTTCGGCATAGTACTGGCCCAGGGCGGCCAGGGCTGCCGAGCGTTCACTATCGCTGACGCGGACATGGGGATCTCCCGGAAACTGTTTGCTCATGAATGTCACCCTAGTTGCTTGAATGGTCGTCTGAAATCGGGGCTTTCCCCTAATTGTCCTCTCTGTGAGCGGGGGTAGTGGGGCTTGCTGTGTTAAATAGGCGAATGTTCGGCATTATGCCCGGCTATTTCGGGTTTTAATGGGGGTTGTTTAATCACGGCGCTGGGGGCTGTGTAGTCATACGAAAGTTGTAGGCTATTAGCGAATGGGCGTCTATTAGTTAGGGTTGAGCCGTAGTTAATCAGAAACAAGCTTCTTGGACCTGGAGGTTCCCCAGTGATCGTCTCGACCCAGCCAGTAACTGACCGCAGCAGGCTCTCTGATGCACACGCCGAAGTGATCAAGGCGACCTTGCCACTCGTGGGCAGCAAGATCAATGAGATCACCCCGCTGTTCTACAAGAAGATGTTCACTGCACACCCGGAACTGCTCCGCACCACCTTCAACCGCGCAAACCAGAAGCAGGGTGATCAGCAGAAGGCGCTTGCCGCCTCCATCGCCACCTTCGCCACCATGCTGGTTGATCCAGAGGCTCCAGACCCGGTGGACATGCTCGCCCGCATCGGCCACAAACATGTCTCCCTCGGTATCACCGCCGACCAGTATCAGATCGTCCACGATCACCTCTTTGACGCTATCGTCGAGGTGCTCGGTGCTGACGTTGTCAGCCCCGAAATCGCAGAAGCCTGGGACGCTGTCTACTGGCTCATGGCTAATGTCCTCATCGACATGGAGAACAAGCTCTATGCCGAAAGGAACGTCGAGCCAGGCGATGTCTTCCGCCACGTCACCGTCACTGATAAGAGGCAGATCAGCAACAAGGTCTGGGAATACACCCTGCAAGGCGACCTGAGCGCCCCAGAACCGGGCCAGTACACCTCCATCGGTGTCAAGCTTCCGGATGGTGCCCGCCAGCTGCGTCAGTACTCCATCATCAGCGGAACCGACAGCGTCTACCGCATCGCCGTGGAGGACAACGGTGAGGTCTCTGCCTTCCTGCGTGACAACATTGAGGCCGGCGACACCGTGGAGGCAACCCTTGCCGCCGGTGACCTGGTGATGAACGATGGTGACAATCCGGTTGTCCTCATCTCCCAGGGCATTGGATCCACCCCGATGGTGGGTATGCTCTCCCAGGTTGATGCAGGCCGCCAGGTCACCGTGTTGCACGCCGATGAGTCCGAGACCGATCACGCCCAGCGGGAAGAGATGAAGACCCTGGTTGAGGGACTGGACAATGCTGTCCTCCACACCTTCTACCGCAATGCTGACCAGTGGCTTGAGATCGCAGAACACATCACCCCGGATGCTTCCGTCTACCTGTGTGGTGGAACCACCTTCCTGCAGAATGTCCGCGAGCAGATCGAAAAGCTTGCCCAGCAGCCTGCAGAGATCCGATTCGAGCTGTTCTCACCTAATGACTGGCTGGTTTCCTAAAGCCTTCTGGTGAAAGCGTTGGGCTGTGAAGGTGCACCCCACACAGCCTGACATCCACAGCTTTCATGCGCCACCTTCACCCACTCCAGATCCCTGAACTGCCCCGCCGATGGCTGGACAGCAGGTGGGTGTCCACCATCCCAATGGCCTCCATGAGCGCGAACATGGTGGTGGGCCCGACAAAGGAGAAACCCTCTTTCTTCAAAGCTTTCGATAGCGCGAGGGATTCTGGAGATCGTGTGGGAACCTCCTCCAGTGTCTCCGGCCGCGGCGTCCCTGCCGGCTGGAAGCCCCACACGAAATCCACCAAGCCACCCTTCTCCCGCAGGAGCAGGGTGGCTTTGGCGTTGTTGATGGTGGCTCGGATCTTACGCTGGTTGCGCACGATGCCCGCGTTGGCCAGCAACCTCTCAACATCCGCCTCTGTGAAGGCCGCAACCTTCTCCGGATCGAAATCACAAAAAGCCTCACGGAAGGCAGGACGCTTGCGCAGGATGGTGGCCCAGGACAGTCCTGATTGGAAGGCCTCCAGGGAGAGGCGTTCGAAAAGTCCATGTTCATCCCGGACCGGCAGGCCCCATTCGGTGTCATAATAGTTCATGAGCAGGGGGGCACTGGCTGCCCACGGGGGACGGGCCAGGCCATCTGTGCCGATGATGACAGCGCTCATGGTTGCTCCTTCGGACGTCCGGGTCTGGGGATCTCGCCGATATTGTGCGGTAATCTTCCTGCCTTGCGCAGCTGTTCGCGCAGCATCATCTCAATCTGTGCATTGGTGCTGCGGGCCTCGTCGCCAGCCCACCGGGCAATCGCCTCATATACCGCCGGGTCGAGGCGAAGCGGCACCTGTTTACGGGCCATGGGTTAGTGGTAGAGGCTACCGGCGTTGACGATCGGCTGGGCATTGGTGTCGGAACACAGCACCACCAGCAGATTGGAGACCATTGCGGCACGACGCTCTGGATCCAGGTCAACGATCTGACGCTGCTGCAGCTGGTCGAGGGCGGTCTCGACCATGGTGACAGCACCTTCAACAATGGTTTCACGGGCATCGACGATGGCGGATGCCTGCTGACGTTGCAGCATGGCCTGTGCGATTTCCGGGGCGTAGCTCAGTGAGGAAATGCGGGCTTCGATGATCTCCAGGCCGGCGACGGCGGCGCGGGCTGCGACTTCATCGGCAAGCTCCTGGCTGACCTCATCGGTGGAACCACGCAGGGAGAGGCGGCCGTCAACCGGTGCGTCATAAGGGTGCTGCGTTGCGACGTGGCGCAGCGCTGATTCCGCCTGCTGGTGCAGGAACTCCTCGTAATCCTCGACGGAGAAACTGGCCTGTGCGGTATCGGCGACCTGCCACACGATGATGGAGGCAATCGTGATGGGGTTGCCGTTGTAGTCATTGACCTTGGACTCATTGGTTTCGAAGTTGCGCACGCGCACCGAGACCTTCTTGGTCACGGTCAGTGGGGGTACGAGGGACAGGCCTGCGCGGCGCAGGGTGCCGATATAGCGGCCGAAGAACTGCACGGTCAGGGTGTGTCCTGGGCTGACCACCTTGATGGAGGTCGCCAGCAGCACCAGGATGATAGTGAATATCACGCAGCTTGCGATGAGCAGTGCCACGGCCCCTGGGCCACCGGTGCCACTTTCTAGGGCGTTGATGGAGGCGACGAAGCCGACGATGGTGATGATCATGACGGCCAGTAGTGTGATCAGCGCGATGGCGGCTGGGCCTGCACCCAGTGACCAGACTTCGCGTTCATCGATGTTGACGCGGGCACCGTCATGGCCAACAGGCTCTGTGGCGACTGTGCCCGGAGGGGTCTCTTCGGTCTTCATTCTGGGGCTCCTTGGGGTATCTGGGAAGGTGTCTGAATAATGTGATATCAGAATACAGGAAAGTGATATCACATTAAAGGGGCGACAAAGTCTGAGGCGCTGGGAGGAAGTGGCTTAGGGGCTGTTCAGAGCGTTATTGTGAAGGCTGAAACTTTTCCACGATAGTGGGATGTGGGCATGAAAAGGGCCGTGACGCGCCCCTTGGTGGAGTACATCACGGCCCTTTGGTGAGCGCGCGGAGACTAACGTGCGGTCACATTGCCGAACAGCTTCGCAATTGGCGCCACGATCACCGGACGTGCCGCGGCGACACCGGCACCGATGACGATGAGGGAAGCCACAAACAGCCAGAAACCAGTCCAGTTGGTGGTGTCCTGACCGCCATACATGTGGTTGAGATTGCGCAGTGCACCGGTGGCGAACACCAGGAACACATGGATGATCACAAACACGATGTAGTAGATCATCACCGGCAGGTGGACCGCACGGGCCACACCGATCGGGAGGACCGTGTTGAGGAATTTGTTGTCCTTGGGCCAGTAGGCAGACATCCGGACACCGGAGATGATGGACAGCGGTGCCGCGATGAAGACCGTGCTGAAGTACACCAGCTCCTGCAGACTGTTGTAATTCACCCAACCATTCTCCGTCGGCCAATCAAGGGAGAGATACTGCAGGCCGGTACTGACCGCATTGGGGAAGACCTCCCAACTGGTTGGAACAAGACGCATCCACTGGCCTGTGCTGAACAACAGGATGAAGAAGACAGCACCGTTGACCACCCAGAACAGATCCAGCGCCAGGTGGAGCCACAACGTCAGTGAAATCTTCTTGCCGCCGCGTTTCGACGTCCAGAAGCCCTTCGGCCTTCTCGTCTGATTGATCTGAATGCCCGTCCGGATGATCAGGACCAGGAAGAACATGTTCAGGAAATGCTGCCAGCTCAACCATGCTGGAATGCCCGCCGGGGCACCTTCAGGATTGTCATACTTACCCGGATACTTCGCAAGGAAATCCTGCGCCATCTCAGTGCTCAGGAACAGCTTCGCGGCCACCACCGCCACCGCGGCGACAACAACCGCGACGATGAAGAACAGGCCCAGTGTTCCGTACCACTGCTTCCTGGTCAGAGGCTTCAACAGGTTATAGCGCAGGGTGAACTGACTCTTTAGATTGTCAGATTTCGTAGATGCGGAACCTGCACCTGCCCTGACCGGGGTGGCGGAGTCCGTTGCGGGTGCGGCGGGCGCCGCAGGTGCAGCAGATGCACCCGGCGCGCCGGGTGCCGGGATCGCACCTGGGAGGGGGGTTGTTCCGGACACTGATCCGGGAGCAGGGACTGCAGTGCCTGGCACAGCAGTACCAGGAACGGCGATACCCGGGGCGGGGATAGCTGATCCCGGAATGGCCGCGCCCGGTGCTGCTGCGCCGGGGACTGTGGTGCCAGGGGCTGTGAGAGCGCCACCTGGTGCGGGCACTGCAGCACCCGGACTCGGGATGGCTGCGCCTGGGGCGAGAGGGCTGGCAGAACCTGGGGCTGGGATAGCAGTGCCGGGAGCTGTCGGAGTGCTTGGAATAGCACTTCCGGGGACGGTTGCTGCATTAGGGGTTGCCCCACCTGGTGTCGGAACGGCTGTGCCGGGCGCAGGTGCAGCTGACCCAAGGGCCGAAACTGGACTGCCTGGCGCCGGAACCACTCCACCTGGAGCTGGCACCGATGCTGGGGGTGCTGAACCAGGTGCGGGAGCGGCCGCTCCGGGAGCAGGTACTGCTCCTCCCGGGGTGGGGATCGCCCCACCGGGAGCAGGGATGCCAGAGGTGTCGGCCACTGCAGGCGTAGCGGCAGGGGTGGCGGCAGGTGTAGGCGCCGGAGGTGGTGCCTCCGGTGCCTTTCCTGCTCCGGGG
>NZ_CALZFS010000043.1 GCF_945649885.1 uncultured Corynebacterium sp.
GGGCGCCGATGAGTGCTGCTTTGCCACCGGGGCCGGCGCAGAGATCCAGCCATCGGCCTTGATCTTCGCCTTCCACGGGTGCTTCCACCAGTGCGCGGGCGATCAACTGGGAGCCTTCATCCTGCACTGCTGCCAGCCCCTGCTGGACTGGATCGATATCGCCTGGATCTCCACCTTCGAGGTAGACCGCATAGGGCGAGTACTTACCTTCTTCACCACCGGTGATCAGTGCCAGTTCCTCAGCGCTGATCTCGCCGGGACGTGCCACCAGGTGTACCACTGGACGCTGGGAGTCAGCTTCCAGGGCTGCCTCCAGCTCATCAGCGGGCAGGAGACGGGAGAAGCTCTGTGCGATCCACTCCGGGTGAGCGGTGCGGAAGGCCACACGCGCGATCTCACCTTCCGGCTCCAGCTTGCTCAGCCATTCTTCTGCTGAGGTCCGGGTGATGTTGCGCATGACGGCGTTGGTAAAGCCGGTGGCCTGGAATTTCTTCAGTCCACCGACCATCTTCACGGTGGTATCCACAGCGGCATGGTCCTCCACGCGGGTGAACAGTACCTGGTAGGCGCCGATGCGAAGCACGTCAAGGATCTCCGGATCGATGTCGTTGAGGCTGCGGTTGGCTGCGGATTCAATCACCGTGTCCAACAGGCCCTGGTTACGCAAGGTTCCGTAGGTAATCTCAGTGGCAAAGGCGGCATCCCGACTGTCCAGCTTCTGCTTGGTTAGCAGACGTGGCAGCACGAGGTTGGCATAGGCTTCTCCGGTGCGCACGCGATCCAGGACCTCGAAGGCAATTTCACGTGGCTTGTCCACACCAAGGCCACGCAGTTCACGGACCTCACCGCGGGTATTGCGGTCTGGGCGGGAGCCGAAGTTCTGGTTGTCGCCACGGCGCTGGACCGCGGGCTTGGCACGGCCCTGACCCGTGGACTTGGCGCCACGGGAACTACCACCACGAGGGTTACCACTGCGGGGGCCACCACCGTGTCCACTTCCACGGCTTCCTCCCCGGGCACCGCTCTGGGTTGAGTCAGAGTCGGCCTTCCTCCCAGGCTCTTTCTTCTGCTCCCCCTTGGCGGAACGTGAGCGGAAACCGCCCGATGATTTTTCAAGGCTCATATAAAGTTCGCTTCCTGATCGATGTGGACACCACGGGCCCAGTCTGATGAATTCATCATTTTCTTTCCTGGAGGCTGGATCTGCCCCAGTGTGATCATGTGGGTTCCGGTTCCCACGTACACGGTGTTCTTGCCGGCGCTGATCGCACCCGGTGCCAGGGTTGGCACCTCCTCGTTGCGCTCCTGCCCTTCTGCTACGAGGGTCACGGGCCCAACCTTGACACGGGTGTCATCAAGCATGGTCCAGGCACCGGGGCCCGGGGTGTGTGCACGGATGTGACGGTCGATGACCTCGGCTGGTTCACTCCAGTCGATGCGGGCATCTTCTGTGGTGATCTTGGAGGCATAGGTTGCCTCACCAGTCTGTTCACGCGGCGTGATATTGCCCTGTTCCAGATCTGTCATGGTCTGCACCAGAAGATCCGCACCGGAACAGGCCAGGCGGGTGAGAAGATCATCAGCTGTGTCAGTTGCCTGGATCTCATCTTCCAAGGTGGACAGAATCAGGCCGGTATCCAGTCCCTCATCAATGCGGAAGCAGGTTGCTCCGGTGACCTGATCGCCCTCGCGGATGGAAGCCTGCACAGGGGCAGCACCACGCCATGCCGGCAGTAGGGAGAAATGGAGGTTGACCCAACCATGTGGGGCGACATCCAGCAGATCCTTCGTGATCAACTGTCCAAAGGCAACCACTGGGAGGCAGTCCGGCTGGAGTTCAGCTAACCGCTCACGGACTAGCTGACCATCCTCGGTGTCGGCCTTGAGGCTGGTGGGTTTGATCACTTCAATACCATGACTTTCAGCCAGCTCAGCTACCGCTGACGGGTGTAGCGTACGACCGCGACCGCGACGGGCATCAGGCTGGGTGAGAACGGCGAGGACCTCATGGTCGGAATCAATTAATTTCTGGAGGGCCACAACAGCCGGCTCCGGGGTGCCTGCAAAAACTAGGCGCATAACAGTCCTTTACTTCAGGTACGGGTTTAGCTGTTGAACCAGTCGGAGGAACGGATGACACTCATCGCAGCCTTACGTTCCGCAGGGTCCAGACGCTTGAGGAACAGCACGCCATCAAGGTGGTCGGTTTCATGTTGGATACAACGTGCCAACAGGCCGGACGCCACAATACCAATGGGGTTTCCATCCTTGTCCTGACCGGACAGGCGGACAGTTTCATAGCGGGTGGTGTCAGCGGAAACATCCGGGATGGACAGGCACCCTTCGGTACCGGTCTGGGTTTCTTCCCCGATGGGTTCCCACACCGGGTTGATCACGTGTCCGCGCAGGCCACCATCAACGTGGCTGCAGTCAAAGACGAACACGCGGCGCAACACACCGATCTGGTTGCCGGCCAGGCCGACACCGCCGGCATCTTCCATGGTGTCGAACATGTCGTCAACAAGTGTCGCCAGGGACTCATCAAAGTCTGTGACTTCATCTGCCCTGCTGGTGAGAACGGGATCACCGAAAAATCTGACTTCACGAACGGTCATGGTTGAAGAGGGTCTCCTTGCAAGCTGTGGGAAAAGGAATCTTCTCCAGTACAGGTGCCCACACCGGGTGTGGGGACCTGCTTAGAAGATGTTCGTTCCATACTATCGCCTGCACCAGACAGGTCCCCTATCGCAATACCTATCCGGCAGCTATCCGATGTGGATCGGATCCATCTGGACTCGCAATGGAAGATCATTCTTGCGTGCCGCGCGTGCCACCTGGGCAGCACGCAACGCCTGCCCCAGTTCGGACCGGGGCCCCAGCGGGGTACGGATGAGCATGCGCTGGGCCGGACCGAAACGCTGCTCATCATACTCCCCGGGCAGGGTGACTCCCGGGGGGAGATCCACCGGGCCCAGGATCTCCGCATTGGCTGGAAGGTTGGCTGATTCAATGAAGGTGTCCAGGGCGGTGGTGGCACCATCGATGGCGGCCATATGGACAGCCGGTGGAAAACTCACTTCACGTCGTGCCGCAAGTTCCGTTGCCGCAGCCCCCACCATGTCCCAGCGGATCAGTGCCTGTACCACCGGGAAGGACGGATCCGCCACCACTATCACATGCCCGCCATGCAGGTGCGAGCGCACCAGTGTGGAAGCAGCAGCCCACTTCTGCAGGGTGTCCTCCGTAGCACGCAGATCCTGTCTCCCCATGAGCGCCCAGGTATCCAACAGCAGGCAGGCACCATAGGCACCCGCGGTGGTCTCACCGCTGTAGCGATCCACCCCGGCCTGAACATCAGGTTCCGCCCCCGGCGTGGAAACCACGATGGCCGGACCATGATCAATATGGTCCACCACCTTGTTGCCACCGGAGGTGATGATGCGAGTCGAAGGAAAAGCACGCCCTAACTCCTCAGCCGTGCGTTCCGTCCCCAACACCACGGCACGCAACTTCGGCGAACCACAGGAGGAACAACGGAAACGGGTATCTGGACGACCACACCACCTGCAGGTCGGCACACCAGCCTGGTCATTGGGGCCGGACTGCGGCAGACCAACCGGCCCATTACAGTGACGGCACCGTGCCGGGGTCCGGCAGTTACCGCAGGCCAGTGTTGGCACATACCCCTTACGTGGCACCTGGATCAGAACAGGTTCCTGGCGTGATAGCGCATCACGGACAGCTTTGAAAGCAAGCCCCGGCAGACGTGCTGATCTGGCCAGGGGGTCACGTTCGAGCTCAAAGTCAGAGTCACCGACAGCCTGGATACGTGGCATCCGGGTGCGGATGGTCTCGCGTGGTGCCACCAGATCATGCGCCCACCCGGATTCCACCAGCAGCTGGGTTTCCGCGGTGCGTGAATGCCCACCGATGATCAGCGAGGCCCCCTCCAGTGCGGAACGGGTGGTCAGGACCTCCCGGGCATGCACATAGGGTGAGCGTGGATCCACCAGGTTGTCATCGCCATCCCCTAAGATCACGGCAAGTTTTAAGTTTTCCACCGGCGCGAACGCGGCACTACGCGTACCCACCACTAAACGTCCCTGCCCACTGAGCACAGACAGGAAACGTCGATAACGTGCCTGTGGCCCCAGGCCGGAGTTGAGTACGGTGACCTGTTTGGCAGCCACCAGGGTGCGCAGTGCGGCCTCCAGCTTATCGACGTCCCGCTGGTCCGGCACCACGATCAGCGCACCGCCGCCATCGACGACGATCTTGACTGACAGGGAGGCTACCGCGAGTGCCCAGTCGTCCCCCGGGGCGATCTGCCATGCAGCCCTGGCCGTGGTTCCCCCCAGCACGGCATCCACGAAGGACTGCCCATACTGATAGGCGGACCAGGAGGAGAGATCAGGTTCGGAGGCCACCCCGAGTTCCTCCCAGCGCGTGGTGGTGTCAGAATCCTCAACACTGGCATGACGATTGGGAATGGCAGAACGGATGAGATCAGAGCGTACACCGCCATAGCGGTCAGTGAGTGCCTCGATGAGCTTTGAGGTCCGTTGCGGGTACACCACCTTCGGTGAGATCACACGATCCAGCCAGGCCAGTTCACCTTTATGGTCGGTGTGGCTGGTGCGGGTGATGAGGAGGGCGTCGACAAGCCTGCCACCGAAGCGGATGCGTACCCGCACCCCGGGTTGAGCGTCCTCGTCCTGATCGGCGCTGACCCGGTAGTCGAAGAGGCGGTCCAGATGTGGGAGGCCCAATAACGGAAGAACCCGCGCCACCGACACTTCTGGAGCGGGGACGCGGGGATGTGCCATAGTTCGAAGATACTATAGGCGCTTCTACTTCAGTTCGAGAGCCTCACGGAGACGGTCAACACGGTTGGTTGCCTCCCATGGCAGTTCGATATCGGTGCGACCGAAGTGGCCGTAGGCAGCGGTCTGGGAGTAGATCGGCTTGAGCAGATCAAGCTCACGGATGATTGCTGCAGGGCGCAGATCAAAAACCTCGGTGACTGCAGCCTGGATCTGTTCATCGGTCAGTCCCTGCTGGTTGGTGCCAAAGGTCTCTACGTAGAGACCAACTGGTTTTGCCCGACCAATGGCATAGGCAACCTGGACTTCAGCGCGCTCAGCAAGGCCCGCCGCCACGATGTTCTTGGCCACCCAACGCATCGCATACGCTGCGGAACGGTCAACCTTTGACGGGTCCTTACCGGAGAAGGCTCCACCACCGTGGCGAGCCATGCCACCGTAGGTATCCACGATGATCTTGCGGCCGGTCAGACCGGCATCACCCATGGGGCCACCCAGAACGAAAGTACCGGAAGGGTTGATCAGAACGTTGATCTCAGCGGTAGCCAGGTGCTCGATACCGGCATCACGGATAACCCAGTCGATGACATGTTCCTGCAGCTGGGTTTCCAGCCACTCAAGACCCACCTCCGGATCATGCTGGGTGGAGATGACCACCGTGTCCAGGTGAGAGGGGCGGTTATCGGAATCATAAGCGAAGGTGACCTGGGTCTTGCCGTCCGGACGCAGGTGAGGAACAATGCCTTCCTTGCGGACCTGGGTGAGGCGACGGGCCAGGCGGTGTGCCAGTGCGATCGGCAGCGGCATGAACTCATCGGTCTCGTTGGTCGCATAACCAAACATCAGGCCCTGGTCACCGGCACCTGCGCGGTCATCTTCTTCCACATCACCATTGGCGCGGGCCTCCTGGGAGACATCTACGCCATCGGCAATCTCCTGGGACTGCTCTCCGATGGAGACGGACACACCACAGGTGCGGCCGTCGAAACCGACCTCGGAGGAGTTGAAGCCGATCTCAATGAGCTTGTTGCGGACAAGCTGCGGGATCTCGACATAAGCACTGGTGCGGACCTCACCCACCACATGCACGAGGCCGGTGGTGACAACGGTCTCCACTGCTACGCGGGAATGGGGATCCTCAGCCAGAAGTGCATCGAGGATGGTGTCTGAGATTGCGTCGCAGATCTTATCCGGGTGCCCTTCGGTTACTGACTCACTGGTGAACAAACGAACGGCGGTTGGCTGGGACACTAAAACCCTTCTTTCAAGGAATTGACCATCATCGGCTCTTTAAAAAATACTAAAACTAATGTAGACCAAGCTGTCTAATTTTACAATTAGCAGCCCGTATTCCTTGCAGATTCTCTAAAATCCCAGGCCACAGCCCCTTGCCCTTGAGCTGATATCAACCTCTGTAAGCGCTCACCGCATCCATGATGTGTGCGGCAACCTCCAACTTGGTGCCCTCATCCACCTCGGTGACAGCACCATCAGCAGAGAGTATCCAACCCTGATTATGGGTCTGCCCAAACACCTTGCCGCGCCCCACCTCATTACACATCAGCAGATCGCAGCCCTTGCGTGCCAGCTTCGCCTTGGCATGGTCCAGTGCACTGGTTTCCGTGTCACCGGTTTCTGCCGCAAAGCCGACGATGATCGGATCAGAGGCCAAGTCCCCCTGCGCGCGGCGGGTGACAGTGGTGGCCAGGATATCGGGATTTTCCACCAGATGGACGGTGCTCAGACCACCCTCATCATCACCGCCTTTCTTCAGCTTGGAAGCCGCCTGGGCCTCAGGTCGGAAATCAGCAACGGCAGCCGCCATGACGATGATGTCAGACTCCCCTGCCCTTTCCTGCACCGCATCGAACATGTCCTGAGTGGAGGTCACCTTCACAATCTCAGCACCCGCCGGGGTGGATAGTTCCACGGTGTTGCCGGAAATAATCGTGACTTTGGCGCCACGCTGGGCCGCAACCTCACCCAGGGCATAACCCTGCCTGCCGGAAGAACTGTTGCCGATATAGCGGACAGGATCAATGTGCTCCAGGGTGCCACCTGCTGTGATGAGCACCCGCTTGCCATCAAGATCCTGGGTGAAATCAACACCACCGGCCACCGCATTGGCGATCTCCACGATCTGCGCTGGATCAGGAAGCCGTCCCGGACCGGTGTCCTTACCCGTCAAACGGCCATGCGCTGGTTCGATCACGGTGATGCCACGTTCACGCAAGGTCTTCACATTTTCCATGGTTGCCGGGTTGAACCACATTTCCGTATGCATCGCCGGAGCGACCACCACCGGACAGGTGGCAACCAGCACCGTTGCCGCCAGCAGATCATCTCCCCTGCCCATCACCAACCGTGCCATGAGATCAGCTGTGGCCGGGGCGATCACAATCAGGTCAGCATCCTGGCCGACACGGACATGCTGCACCTTATCCACATCATCAAACACCGTGATGGACACAGGATTTCCGGACAACGCCTCAAAGGTTGCCTTACCCACAAACTCCAAGGCAGCCCTGGTGGGCACCACGCGGACATCATCACCTGCCTCCTTGAACGCACGGATGATGTGGCATGCCTTATAAGCCGCAATGCCACCGGCAACACCCACAACGATTCTGCGCCTTGATTCCGGGTAGTTTTCCACCTGTTCACTCACACGTTGTTGCGTCATCGCAGTTTCAGTTCCTTAACTCTCATCGTTGACCGCAAGGGGTCCGGCATCTCCCTCCACACTTTAGCCTCACCCCCTGTCTCACATCCCTGCCCGTCGCTTCTTCCGGGAATGCTTAAAACACCCGCAGCCCATCCACTCAGGAGAGGGATGTTCCGGGGGTGTTGAAAGAGATGTGAAGTTATCAGCTCAAAGCCAAGCTATGGCTCTTAGCCCTCTTCGTGGTCCAGCAGGCCGACGTTGATCTCACGCAGCGCAATGGACAGTGGCTTCTCACCAGGCTGTGGAGTAACGAGAGGTCCGATGAACTCGAAGACCCCTTCGTCCGCCTGCTGGTAGTAGCTGTTGATCTGGCGCGCACGCTTGGCGGCAAAGATCACGAGGGCATACTTTGAGGTGACCTTGTCCAGCAGTTCATCGATCGGCGGGGCGGTAATGCCCATTGGCGGATCAAAGACGGCCCTGGTGGCGTTGGTCTCGTTGCTCACGTTGGTCACTGACACCTTTTCAAAAGATTGTAGACAGTAGATTAAAGAGCGGGAAGGTTGCTCAATCGATAAAGCATACCCTACCGCTCTGCAGTTTGGCTAAGCGCCGAGGAGGACATCTCTGATGGCCTTGACGGCCACATCAACATCATCATTGATGATGATGTGTTTGAACTCACTCTGTGCGGCCAATTCCTCGCGTGCGGTTTCCAGCCTGCGATTAATGACGTCCCGGCTCTCGGTTCCCCGACCCGTCAACCGCTCAACCAGCACTTCCCATGAGGGTGGCGCCAGGAAGATGGTTTCGGCTTCAGGAATAAGCTGTGCAATATTGCGCGCTCCGGCGAGGTCAACCTCGACCAGAACTGGGCGACCTTCCTCCCGCGCCTGCTGAACAGGCTCAGAAGGAGTACCCGAACGCTGGAGTCCACCGTGGATTTCTGCCCATTCGAGCATCTCTCCACGATCTATCCGGTCCTGAAATTCCTGTGCTGTGACATAGAAATAGTCTTTGCCATCCACCTCACCGGGGCGTGGGGCCCTGGTGGTCATGGACACACTGAAATACAGATTGGGAACGTCACTACGAAGGCGATCTACCACAGTCGACTTTCCGACTGCCGAGGGGCCCGCGAGAATTACGAGCCTTCCGTGTGGGTTATCGCCTGACACTGAGAATTAGCCCTCGAAGCCGAAACGCTCGAGAAGTGCGCGACGCTGACGATCACCAAGGCCACGCAGGCGGCGGGTCTGAGCAATGCCCAGCTCCTCCATGATTTCCTTTGCCTTGACCTTGCCGACCTTCGGAAGAGCCTCGAGGAGAGCGGAGACCTTGGTCTTGCCGATGATCTCGTCAGTCTCAGCCTTCTCCAGAACCTCCTTGAGGTTAGTGTTGCCGCGCTTCAGGTTCTCCTTGAGCTCGGCGCGTGCCTTGCGGGCTTCTGCTGCCTTGGCAAGAGCGGCCTTGCGCTGCTCATCAGTCAACTGTGGAAGGGCCACGGGGTTCCTCCGTTATCGTGTGGTTTTTATGTACATTCGGATATCTTCATATCCGGGAACCGAGGGGCAAGAATGGTGAATACCAAGCATGTCACCCTGCGATTTTCGAATAGTCTAGCACTACTTCATCAAAGTCAAAGGTGGCGAGGCCCTTTCTTGACAAACCTGCAGGTCAGGTTTGTTCTCAAAAGGGCCTTACGATTACTCATGACCTGGGGAAACCTGGAAAATCTGCAGCGGTTTCCGCCACTGAAACTCTCAGCTTATCCACAGCTGGTCCGGCTGACAGAACAGATCTGGACACATTCGGAAATGCCAGATGCACCATGTCCCCGGCAATGGTGTCCACATCTGCTGCGGTGCCGCCCTGGGCGCCCACACCCGGCATGAGGATGGCTCCCCCAAGTTGTGACAACACCGGTGGTGTGCTCAGGGTGGCTCCAACCACTACGCCGATGTTGCCAGCCTTGCCCTGTGCCATGTGTGGCGCATTGAGCTTGGCCGCCTCGTTGACGATCTGCTGAGAGATGGTCTCGCCTGCAGCATTGCTCTGATCCTGCAGAACGCGTGCCTCCGGGTTGGAGGTTGCCGCGAGGACGAACACTCCCCTGCCGTGTCTCTCTGCCAACTCAAACACGGGCTCGAGCGAACCGAAACCAAGGTATGGGGACACGGTCACGGCATCACTGGACAGTGGGGATTCTGGATCCAGCCAGGCGGTGGCATAACCGGCCATGGTGGAACCGATATCGCCACGCTTGGCATCAGAGACCACCAGGCATCCACGCTCACGCAGGGTGGAGATGGTCTCCTCCAGCACGGCGAAGCCCCGGGATCCGAAACGCTCATAGAACGCCACCTGGGGCTTCACCAGCGCGACGGTGTCGGAGAAGGCTTCCACGCAGATGCGTGAGAACTCCTCCAGTCCCTCGACGTTGACGGGTAGACCCCAGGCTTCGAGAAGGCTTGCGTGAGGATCGATGCCCACGCACAGCCGCCCCCTGGTGGTGGCGGCAACAAGGAGCTTTTCTCCAAATGTCTCAGTCAAGGTGTTTTACGCCTTCACTGCATGATCAAGCTCCTGAAGAGCCCTGACGGTGACTTCACCGCTGCGCAGGGCCTCAATGCCCTGTACAGCTGCGGTGACACCCTGAACAGTGGTCACCAGTGGAACACCCACGGTGACGGCGGAGCCACGGATCTCGTAGCCGTCATGGCGTGCACCAGCGGAGCCGGCAGGGGTGTTGAGGATGAGGTCTACTTCGCCCGCACGGATACGGTCGACGATGGAACGTCCCTTAGCACCGTCACGGATGTCGGAGCTCTTGAGCACCACTTCACAGTCGATGCCGTTGCGACGCAGCATTCCTGCGGTGCCCTCGGTGGCCAGGATGTGGAAGCCCATGGAGTCCAGTCGCTGGATGGCCAAGATCAGGCTGCGCTTATCGCGGTTGGCCACTGAGACGAAGACAGTGCCTTCGGTCGGAAGTGCGCCGAATGCTCCAGCTTCAGCCTTGGCGTAGGCGGCACCGAAGTTATCAGCAAGTCCCATGACCTCACCGGTGGACTTCATCTCCGGGGAGAGCAGGGTATCCAGGGTCTCACCCTCCGCGCTACGGAAGCGGTTGAATGGCAGGACTGCTTCCTTAACGGCGATCGGAGCGTCCAGTGGCAGGGAGCCTCCATCGTAGTTGCTCGGGATCATGCCCTCTTCACGCAGCTCAGCTATAGTCGCGCCGACAGCGATGCGGGATGCTGCCTTGGCCAGGTGGACACCGGTTGCCTTGGAGACAAACGGCACGGTGCGGGAGGCACGTGGGTTGGCCTCGATGACGTAGAGGATGTCATCCTTCAGTGCGTACTGGACGTTCATCAGGCCCTTGACGCCGATGCCCAGGGCGAGCTTCTTGGTGGATTCACGGACCTTTTCAATGTCCTGGGCGCCCAGGGTCATCGGGGGCAGTGCACAAGCGGAGTCACCGGAGTGGACACCGGCTTCCTCGATGTGCTCCATGACGCCGGCCAGGTAGACCTCTTCGCCGTCGCACAGTGCGTCAACGTCGATTTCGATGGCGTTGTCCAGGAAGCGGTCGACCAGAACTGGGTGCTCCGGGGAGAGCTCGGTGGCACGTGCGATGTAGTCCTCCAGGGAAGGCTCATCGAAGACGATCTCCATGCCACGTCCGCCGAGAACATAGGACGGGCGGACCAGGACTGGGTAGCCGATGTTGTCGGCGACATCGCGGGCCTGCTCGAAGGTGGTGGCGGTGCCGAAGGCAGGAGCTGGCAGCTGTTCACGGTTGAGCAGGTCACCGAACTCGCCGCGGTGCTCAGCCATGTTGATGGCCTCCGGGGAGGTGCCGATGACTGGGACGCCAGCCTTCTTGAGGCGATCTGCAAGACCCAATGGGGTCTGGCCACCAAGCTGGACGATGACACCGGCAACAGTGCCGGATTCGGTCTCAGCGTGGTAGACCTCCATGACGTCCTCGAAGGTCAGAGGCTCGAAGTAGAGGCGGTCTGCGGTGTCGTAGTCCGTGGAGACGGTCTCTGGGTTGCAGTTGATCATCACGGTCTCGTAGCCAGCGCGGGACAGTTCCAGTGCTGCGTGGACACAGGAGTAGTCGAACTCGATGCCCTGGCCGATGCGGTTCGGGCCGGATCCGAGAATCAGGACCTTCTCACGCTCAGTCTGAGGCTCAACCTCGGTCTCCGCTGCTGGATCCAGCTCGTAGGCGGAGTAGTAGTACGGGGTCTGTGACTCAAATTCAGCGGCACAGGTGTCCACGGTCTTGAATACCGGGCGGATGCCCAGGGACAGACGCAGGCGACGCACGCCTTCTTCGCCGGCGAACTCAGGGCGGACGGAGGCGATCTGCAGGTCGGACAGGCCCATGAACTTGGCCTCGCGCAGGAGCGACTCATCCAGAACTGGTGCGTCCTCCAGCTTCATGCGGAAGTCCACCAGTGCCTGCAGTTCAGCGAGGAACCATGGGTCGATGGAGGAAGCGTCGTACAGCTCCTCGATGGTGGCACCCAGGCGCATGGCCAGCTCGACGTCATAGAGGCGGCCTTCGGTTGGGCGGCGCAGGTCTTCCAAGACTGCTGGAAGATCGGTGGCGCGCTCACCGGCGAAGAACTCGTCCGGCTTCGTCCAGAAACCGAGCTGCTTGGTCTCAAGCGAACGCAGTGCCTTGTTCAGTGCCGCGATGTAGTTGCGGCCGAGGCTCATGACCTCACCGACAGACTTCATGGTGGTGGTCAGGGTGTCATCAGCGCCTGGGAACTTCTCAAAAGCAAAGCGTGGAGCCTTGACAACCACGTAGTCCAAGGCTGGTTCGAAGGCTGCCGGGGTGTTACCGGTGATGTCGTTGGTGACCTCATCCAGGGTGTATCCGATGGCTAGCTTCGCGGCGAGCTTCGCAATTGGGAAACCAGTTGCCTTGGAAGCCAGTGCGGATGATCGGGAGACACGGGGGTTCATCTCGATGGTGATCAGGCGGCCATCCTTGGGGTTGATGGCGAACTGGATGTTACAGCCACCGGTATCAACACCAACCTCACGGATGATGGCGATGCCCTGGTCACGCATGATCTGGAATTCGCGGTCGGTCAGGGTCATGGATGGTGCCACGGTGACAGAATCACCGGTGTGGACACCGAGCGCATCGACGTTCTCAATGGAGCAGATGACCACGACGTTGTCATCGGCATCACGCATGAGCTCGAGTTCGAATTCTTTCCAACCGAGGATGGACTCCTCGATCAGGACGTTGGCGGATGGGGAAGCTGCGAGTCCTCCACCGGCAATACGGTCAAGGTCTTTCCTGGTGTATGCCAGGCCGGAGCCCAGGCCACCCATGGTGAAGGAGGGGCGCACAACGACTGGGAGACCAAGTTCCTCAACGGTTGCGTAGACCTCATCCATGTTGTGACAGACGGCGGAGCGTGCGGACTCGCCGCCGATGGTGGCGACAATGTCCTTGAACTTCTGGCGGTCTTCACCGCGCTCGATGGCGTCGATGTCCGCGCCGATGAGTTCGACGTTGTACTTATCCAGGATGCCGAGGCTGTCCAGCTGGATCGCGGCGTTGAGTGCGGTCTGGCCACCAAGGGTTGCCAGGACAGCGTCAATTGGGTTGCCCTGTTCGATCTCCTTGATGAAGATCTTCTCGATGTACTCCGGCTCGATTGGCTCCACGTAGGTGTGGTCTGCCATCTCCGGGTCGGTCATGATGGTGGCCGGGTTGGAGTTGATCAGGGTGACGCGCAGGCCTTCTTCCTTGAGCACGCGGCAGGCCTGGGTTCCTGAGTAGTCGAATTCGCAGGCCTGTCCGATGACGATGGGACCAGAGCCGATGACCAGTACGTGATTGATATCTGAGCGCTTTGGCATGTCGTTTACGCCTCTTCCTTCTGGTTCTGAGAATCTGCATCCATGAGTGCGACGAACTGGTCGAACAGTGGGCTTGCATCATTGGGGCCGGCTGCGGCCTCCGGGTGGTACTGGACGGAGTAGGCGCGTCCGGACTTCAGTGCAACGCCTTCAACAACACCGTCGTTGAGACAGGTGTGGGTGACGATCGCGGTGCCGAAGTCAGTGTCAAACTCCTGGCCTGCTTCACCCTTGAGGGCGAAACCGTGGTTCTGTGCGGTGATGTCGATCTTGCCGGTGATGTGGTTCTTCACCGGAACATTGATACCGCGGTGGCCGAACTTCAGCTTGTAGGTTTCCATACCGAATGCACGGCCGAGGATCTGGTTGCCGAAACAGATACCGAAAAATGGGATGTCTGCGGCGAGAACCTCACGGACAATCTCCACCATCGTGTCGGCTGCTGCCGGGTCACCAGGGCCGTTGGAGATGAATACTCCGGCAGGGTTGTACTTCTGGATCTCTGCAAACGGGGTTTCTGCAGGCACGATCACGGTGCGGACACCACGTGCAGCGAAGCGGCGCGGGGTGTTCTGCTTGATGCCGAGGTCATAGGCGATGACGGTGTACTTGGCATCGCCTTCTGCCTCGATGGTGTAGGTCTCGTCGACGGAGACCTCCTTGGAGAGGTTGGCGCCTGCCATGGATGGCTGGGCCTTGACCTCTTCGAGAAGCTCTTCGATGGGACGCTCAGCGTCAGCACCGGAGAAGATCCCGGCTGGGGTGGCACCTTCACTGCGGATGTGGCGGACCAGTGCGCGGGTGTCGATGCCGCCAATGCCGACGATGCCCTGCTTGGCCATCTCCTCCTGGAGGGAGGTCGTGGCGCGGAAGTTGGATACGCGTGCCGCGAGATCACGGATGACCACGCCGGCAGCCCAGATCTTGCCGTCTCGGGACTCATTGTCCTCGTCGTTCCAGCCGGTGTTGCCGATCTGTGGTGCGGTATTGATGACGATCTGGCGGTGGTAGGAGGGATCCGTCATGGTCTCCTGATAACCGGTCATGGCGGTGGTGAAGACTGCCTCGCCCAGGGTTGTGCCGATCGCGCCGAAGCCGAAGCCCTTGAAGGTTCGGCCATCAGCCAACACCAGGTAGGCAGGAACGGAACCAATGTTGGTTACGCCCTGGTTGTTGGGATCGGTGCTGTTCGCAATGTTGTCAGTACTCACAGTGACAGCGTCGCCTTTCGTATGGTTGCCCGTTAGCAGGGCCGGGAGTAAGGGTTCTTTAACTGTACTTTATTCAATCTATTGCATTCTATGCAACAGGGGTGTCGGTGCTGCTGACCGCCGCCAGTGCAGCGCCATTTTCGCAGGTAACACGTCCTCTGAGGACAGTATGGGTGACTTTCGCACTGAACTCCATTCCTTCAAATGGGGTGTTCGATGCCTTTGATGCAAACTCCTCACCATGGGCAGTCCAGGTCTGACCCGGGTCCACGATGGTGAGGTTGGCAGGCTCTCCCACTGCGATCGGTCGGCCATGACCTGGGAGGCGGGTGATCTCTGCTGGTCGCTCACTCATCACCTTGGCCACAAAGCGCCAGTCGGCAAGACCGGAGGCAACAAAGATGTCAGCGATGATGGACAGTGAGGTCTCAAGTCCGAGCATGCCTGGCTTGGCGTTTTCAAATTCACAGCACTTGTCTTCGGAACCGTGTGGTGCGTGGTCGGTTGCCACAACGTCGACGGTGCCGTCGAGAAGCGCCTCGCGCAGTGCGATGGTGTCGCGTTCTTCACGCAGCGGCGGGTTAACCCTGTTCACGCCGTCATAGGTGGCCAGTCGCTCATCGGTGAGGATCAGGTGATGTGGGGTGACCTCCGCGGTGATCGGAATTCCCTGCGCCTTGGCCCAGCGGACCAGCTCAATGGTGCCTTCGGTGGAGGCATGGCAGATGTGAACACGGTTGCCATAGTCACGCGCGAGGATCGCATCGCGGATCACGATGGACTCTTCCGCCACACGTGGCCAGCCACGCAGACCCAGGCGGGCGGCATTCTCACCTTCGTGGGCGCTGGCACCCTCGGTCATACGGTGGTCCTCGCAGTGCTGAGCGATCAGGACATCCATGCCCTTGGCGTATTCCAGCGCACGACGCATGACCTGAGGATCATCAACGCACTTGCCGTCATCGGAGAACACCCGGACGCGTGCCTCGGAACGTGCCATCATGCCGAACTCGGTGAGTTCCTTGCCCTCAAGGCCCTTGGTGATGGACCCAACCGGGTGGATATCACACAGACCAACGTTCTGGCCCTTGAACCAGACGCCCTCAGCGATCAGAGGCTGATCCATCACCGGAGAAGTGTTGGCCATGGTGAACACGGCCGTGAAACCGCCCTTGGCCGCTGCTGCGGAACCGGTGGCGATAGTTTCGGTGTCTTCCCGGCCTGGCTCACGGAGGTGAACATGCATATCCACCAGGCCAGGCAGGAGGACTCCCCCATTGCCATCGATAGCACGGTCATGCTCAGTGGAATCAGCAGCATCAAGTGCCTGGATCACACCATCGAGGACCAGGACATTAGTGGGGTCGCCTTCGCCGTACACACGCACATTCGTGATGAGCAGGGTGCCAGATTCGGCTGGTGCAAGTACCCCGGTCTCGGGGTAGTCAGAAGCAGTCATGTCGAAAAAGTCCTTATATACCGGCCGGCAGCGCCAGCCGAACTAGCGGAGATTAAATGGTGGCGCCTACGCCTGCAACGAGTGTGAACAAGACCGCCATGCGGAGGTGCACACCGTTGTTGACCTGCTGAAGAACAGCAGTACGTGGGGCATCTGCCACACCGAAGTTGATTTCCATGCCACGCAGCATCGGGCCGGGGTGCATGATGATTGCTGAATCCTTCAGCTTCGCCTCGCGTGCCGCGCTCAAACCGTAGAGCGTTGCATATTCGCGATGTGATGGGAAGAAGCCGCCCTTCATGCGTTCCTGCTGGACACGCAGCATCATGACAACATCAGCGTCGTAGATCTCCGCGTCCATGTCATAGGAGGTACGCACCGGCCAGTTGTCCACGCCATAGGGGAGCAACGTCGGCGGTGCCACGAGCACGACCTCAGCGCCCAACTTGGACAGCAGATCCACATTGGAACGCACCACACGTGAGTGCAGCACATCTCCGACGATGACAACCTTGCGACCCTCGATCCCACCCAGGCGTTGGCGGATGGTCAATGCATCCAGCAGTGCCTGGGTCGGGTGCTGGTGGGAGCCGTCGCCAGCGTTGATCACGCTGGGCCCGTCCCCACCGGGGGCGACATACTGTGCGAGCTGCTGTGCGGCACCGGATGAGGGATGACGCATGATGATGGCATCCGCACCGATGGCAGAAAGTGTCAGGCCGGTGTCCTTGAGGGACTCGCCCTTCTTCACGCTCGATGAAGATGCGGAGATATTGATGACATCCGCACTCATCCACTTGCCTGCGGTCTCAAAGGAAGACCTGGTGCGAGTGGAGTTTTCGTAGAAGAGGGTGAAAATGGTCCGCCCACGCAGGGTGGGCAGCTTCTTCACCTCTCGTCCTTCAAGCGCCTCCTTAAAACGATCAGCCTCATCGAGGAGGCCGGTGATCTCATCGCGGGATAGGTCCGCAATTGAGAGGAGGTGCTTCATCAATTATCCCCTTCAACTTCTTCACGAGTGAGGGTGACAGCATCGCGGCCGTCGATCTCCTCAAGCAGCACGCTGACATCTTCAGTACGCGCGGTGGGGATGTTCTTGCCCACATAATCCGCACGGATCGGCAGCTGACGGTGTCCACGGTCAACGAGGACAGCCAGCTGGATGTAGTTGGGGCGACCGAGGTCCCTCAACGCATCAAGTGCTGCGCGGATGGTGCGTCCGGAAAACAGCACATCATCGACCAAGACAACGGTGGTCTTATCAATGCCACCATCTGGAATGGTCGTGGGTTTCAACGCACGGTGTGGTTTATTTCGAAGATCATCACGGTAAAGAGTGATGTCAATGGCTCCGGTGTCTACACGGATGCCTGAAAATTCTTCGATCTTGTCTGCCAGGCGTTCAGCCAATGGAACTCCACCTGAGGGGATTCCGAGCAGCATGACTTTGCCAGCGCCTTCTGAATCAAGCGCGGTCTTTTCGATAATCTGGTGCGCGATGCGCGCGACGGTACGACTGACGTCATCCTCGTTGAGGAGTTCGACCACAGTGCTAATACGTTCGCTCATCGTGACCTCCTTCCCCGCCTCTCTGTGCGGTCCGTTAAAGGATGTCCTAAATTGCTTAGCGTCGAGACACCCTATTTCCCCGGAGCTGACTATGCTCTAGGGGAGCGCCACTTTGACGTTGAAAACGTTACATCATCAACGCGCAAAGTGTGACATGTACACACTGTAGGACACCCGGTTACCCCACCCGGGAACAATTCCGTAGACATGGAGAAGCCCCTGTGAGTCTGACCACCAGCCATTTTATTCCTTTTTCATGCGAAGAGGTCTGGGATTGGCATACTCGCAGGGGATCTGTATCCAGACTCACCCCTCCTTTTGTTCCTTTGACGCCGATCTCGCAGGCAGAGCGCCTTTCTGATGGAACAACCATTTTCAGCCTTCCTGCAGGTTTGAAATGGATTGCCCGTCACGATCTCTCCGGCTACCTCAACGGCAGTCGTTTTACCGACGTCTGTGTCTCTGCTCCACTGAAGGCTCTGGCCAATTGGCGTCATGTCCACAACTTCATTGATCAGGACGGGGGCACCCTCATCACAGATTCGGTGAGCACCCGTCTTCCGGGCTCCACCCTGGCGGGGATGTTCGCCTTCCGACAGAACCAATTGCGCGAGGACATGCTCGCATTGGCACGCTTCAAGATCCTTGGTGATGACTCCCCCCTCACCGTCGCGGTCACCGGTTCCCGTGGGCTGGTGGGCCGGGCTTTAACAGCCCAGCTGCAAACCGGTGGGCACACCGTGATCCAGTTCGTCCGTGGTGAGGCAAAGCCCGGACAGCGGACCTGGGATCCAGAGAACCCTGCTGGTGATCTCCTACAGGGGGTTGATGTTCTGGTGCACCTGGCGGGTGAACCGATCTTCGGACGTTTCAATGATGCACACAAAGATGCCATCCGCGATTCCCGAGTCGAGCCCACGAGAAAGCTCGCCGGACTGGTGGCGGCATCAGCATCGTGCACCACCATGGTGACGGCATCCGCCATCGGATTCTATGGTCATGACCGTGGCGATGAACACCTCACGGAAAGTTCCAGCCGTGGTGACGGCTTCCTGGCTGATGTGGTGGATGAATGGGAGCAGGCAACCACGCCTGCCACCGAAGGTGGGAAACGTGTGGTCTTGATCCGCACCGGTGTGGCTTTAAGCGGCCGTGGCGGCATGCTGCCGCTGCTAAAAACACTGTTCTCCACCGGCTTGGGTGGCCAATTCGGTGATGGTTCCAACTGGTTCAGCTGGATCGCGATTGATGACCTCACTGACATCTACTACCGCGCGATCATTGATTCCCAGATCTCAGGTCCCATCAATGCGGTCTCCCCCACCCCGGTGAACAACCAGGAGATGACCAAGGCGCTGGCCTCTGAACTCCACCGCCCCGCATTCATTCAGATCCCGACTCTTGGCCCGAAGATCCTCCTGGGCAGCCAGGGTGCTGAGGAACTGGCACTGGCCAACCAGCAGGTGGTCCCCTCTGCACTCCAGGAGTTAGGACATGTTTTCCGGTACACCACCATCGCTGCTGCCATCGCGCATGAACTTGGTGGTGAGGAACTTGCCGATGCCGCGGCCACCCGGGAACAGGAAGCCCTAGACGCTGCAGAGAAGAAACAAGTCCGGGCATCTCAGAAGGCAGCCAAACGTGCCGCTAAAGCGGAAGCCGTAGTGGAAGATCCTGTGGAGGTGGAGGAAACCATCCGCACCTCTATTCTCAACTTCCGACGCAAACGCAGCGATTAAAACAAGACCGGTAGGGTGGGATGCTGAAGAAACCTCGATTCCCGTTAGGACACAGATTCCACAGTGACTGCAGCTCCCTCACCTCACGACATCAAGGCGTTCAGCCTGGATGCCGTAACCAAGATTCTTGATGATGAAAACCTGAATTACCGTGTGGAAGAGCATGACGGCACCGCCGTGGTGCGCACCGGTTTCATCAACGCCGCCATCAGCTTCGTAGAAATCGACGGTGGTCTGACCATGGAGGCCATGTGGCGTGGTGCTCCAGCCACAGAACAGGCTTCCCTGATTCTGGCTGCGACGAATGAGTGGAACCTCACTCAGTTCACCCCCACCCTGCGCTTTTTCGAAATGCAGGAAAACACTCTGGCAGTCAACGGCCTCCGTCAGATCCCCACATCTGCCGGTCTCAGCCATAACCAGGTTGGAGCATTCATCATGAGCTCCCTGGAAGCCACCACCACCGCATTTGAATGGCTTGAGCAGCAGTTCCCTGATCTTGTCACCTGGAAGGACGAGCACGATGCCCACTAATACCCCTGAGAACACCCCAAGTGTGGACAACGGTCAGGTTCCCACCCCCAAGCCGATCGCAGTCACCCTTGACCGTGTGGAAAGCATCATGAAGGAATTCGGCATCACCCTTGCGGTCGCGGAGAACCAGGGTGAGAGCGCAGCCGTGGCCAGCGCCAACCTCAACGGCGTCCAGGTCATGTTCGCCCTGCTGGATTCCGTGCTCATCGTGCGTGCCGACAAGCAGACCGACACCACCATCGCCGATGGTGACCCACGCTGGCACTTGGCCTGCAACCAGGTGAACTGCTTCAACTTTTCCGCCAAGGCCCTCGTGATGGACCGCACGGAGCAGGCTGTCGTCCGTTCTGAGAAGGACATTCTCGTCGCAGCTGGACTCAATGACATCCAGCTGTCTGTGATGTTGAAGAATGCCATTGATCATGTTCTGGCCATCCAGGATGCTGTGGAGCAGGCAGCCAAGGAATACGCCACGG
>NZ_CALZFS010000044.1 GCF_945649885.1 uncultured Corynebacterium sp.
CGTAGATGCTGGCCTTGTTCTCCGCGGTGTTGACCGCGGCCCGGGCACGCAGGGCCGACAGGTTCGAGGCAGACGAACGGTCACGGGTGAGTTCCTCGGCGATGGCCGCGTCCGGATCCTCCACCGCGCCGTGGGCGATCAGGGCAGTCAGCGCCCACCAGCGCAGGTCGGAATCCACCTCGATGCCGGCCTCGGACCCGTCGAGCAGACCACGGAAGAACGACACCGCGTCCTCGTCCAGCGCCGTCTTCGCCAGCGCCTGGATGAAGGCGAGCTGGGTGTCGGTGTTGTCACCCGCGTGGCGCACCCCATCAAGCAGGAGCTTTGCGACGACCGATTCACCCTCAGCCGTCACCCACGCCGGATCTGCATAGTTCTTCAACGCGGAGACAGCCTGGGCCAGGATGCGTTCCAGCACGGCGATCTCGGTTTCCGCGGAGGCACCACGGGCGACCAGAGCAATGAAATCACGAGCCTTCATCTGCCCAGAACGGGTCATCTCCCAGGCGGCAGACCACGCCAGGGTGCGCGGCATTGGATCGACGAACTTGTCGATGTGGTTGATCACGAAGTCCAGGGACCCCTGATCCAGATCCAGCAGCGCGTAGGTCAGATCATCATCATTGACCAGAACGACATCAGCCTGGTCCACACCGATCAGCTCCGGCACCGCGGTGGAGGCACCATCAATATCGAGCTCGACGCGGTGGAAGCGGGTGAGCTTGTCATCGACAAGCTTATAGAGCCCAACCGCAATGCGGTGGGTGCGCAGCTCACCGGCACCGGGCGCCGCACCAGCCTGGGTGACGTTGAAGGAGGCGTAGCGGCCGTCCTCCACCTCGAACTCAGCAGAAAGAGTGTTGATACCGGTGGTCTTAAGCCACTGATCCGCCCAGGCAGAAAGATCACGGCCGGATGCCTGCTCAAGGGCGGACAGCAGATCATCAAAGGTGGCGTTACCCCAGGCGTGGTTGGCAAAATGCCTGCGCACACCAGCTAAAAACTCCTCACGGCCCACATATGCCTGCAGCTGCTTCAAAACAGAGGCACCCTTGGCATAGGTGATGCCATCAAAGTTCTGCTCGACGGTCTCAATATCGTGGCTGTCAGAGAACACCGGGTGGGTGGAGGGTAGCTGATCCTGCTGGTAGGCCCAGGACTTCTCCACATTGGCAAAGGTCACCCATGCGGTGTCATATTCAGTTTCCTCTGCCTGAGAAATCACCGCAGACCAGGTGGCAAAGGATTCATTGAGCCACAGATCATCCCACCACTGCATGGTGACCAGATCGCCGAACCACATGTGTGCCAGCTCGTGGAGGATGGTCTCTGCGCGGCGCTCATAACGGTAACGGGTGGCTTTCGAAGCAAAGACGTACTCATCACGGATGGTCACCGCACCAGCGTTTTCCATGGCACCGGCGTTGAACTCCGGGACAAAGATCTGATCGTACTTACCGAAGGGGTAGGCCATGCCGAAGTTGCGGTGGTACCAGTCAAAACCCTGCTTGGTTTCCGTGAACAGACGTTCCGCGTCAAGATGCGGGGCCAGTGATCTGCGGCAAAACAGTCCCAGGGGGACACTGAGCTGCGTGGGCTGACCAGCTGGGGTTTCAGCATGATGGGTGAGTTCACCCGTCCAGGTATCGCGGACCTCATGATAACGGCCGGCGCAGATCGCGATCAGATAGGTGGAAATCGGGTAATCAACCCGGGAGATATGGGTGTCATAATCCGGATGTTGGGTGGAAACCTCCTGCTCAGCATTGGAAATGATTTTCCAACCCTTCGGTGTGAGGATGGAGAAATCATAAGTGGACTTGAGATCCGGCTGGTCAAAGCAGGCATACACACGCTTGGCATCAGCAGTTTCAAACTGGCTGTAGAGATAGACCTCATTATCAGCAGGATCCACCATCCTGTGCAGGCCCTCACCGGTGCGGGAATAGGGGATCGTGGCAGAAACCCGGAGAGTGTGGGCACCAGGAGTCAGACCTTTGAGGGCAATACCGTGGGTCTCGTCATAACCATCCTCATTAAGCGTCAGCGCGGTGCTGATGATGTCTTCATTGTCCAGATGGACCTCATCCACGCTGTCGGCACGCAGATCAATGAAGGTATCGCCGGCATCGCGGACGGTGAAATTAATCAGGGTGGTGGAGGTGAAGATCTCATCACCGGCATTGAGGTCCAAGGAGATGGAATAGTGCTCTACGCTCAAGATCCGTGAACGTTCTGTGGCTTCAGCTCTGGTGAGATTGATCGATGTCATGTGCATGCTCCTCAAAGGGGATGATTGATATGGAGATCAGGGGACCACTGGCAGTTGTCTCCAGAACCATGTTCATGGCCTGGGGGCGGAAGGCCGAATCCATTGATGACACCACGATAGTTCCGGCCTAGGCTGGGGTGCTACGTACCCCGAGATTTTAAGAAGAGGAACATATTCTCATGGCTGAAAAAGTCACATTCTGGTTTGACACCTCCTGCCCGTACTGCTGGATCACCTCCCGTTGGGTCAAGGAGGTTGAAAAGGTCCGTGATGTTGAGGTCACATGGGTTCCAATGAGCCTTGCCATTCTCAACGATGGCCGTGATATCCCAGCAGAGTATGCCGACAAGATGAAGGCCAACTGGGGCCCGGCCCGCGTCTTTGCCGCAGTCGCCACCGAAGCACCTGAAAAGCTCGACGCACTGTACACCGCGATGGGAACCCGCATCCACAATGAGGGTATTCCTGAGAAGCGATCAGACTACGGCGATTACAACGGAGTCATCGTGGATTCCCTGGCAGAAGTCGGCCTGGATGCTGCTTATGCCGAGGTCGCTGACACTGAGCAGTGGGATGAATCACTGAAGAAGTTCCATCAGTCCGCAATGGATGAGGTCGGTGATGATGTGGGCACCCCAGTGATCAAGCTCGGTGACACAGCTTTCTTCGGTCCCGTGCTCACCCGCATCCCACGTGGTGAGGAAGCAGGCGAGATCTTCGACGCATCCGTCAAGCTTGCCAGCTATCCACATTTCTATGAAATCAAGCGCTCCCGTAACGAGAGCCCTGAATTCGATTAAGTCCACGGGTTAACACCGGGGTGGATCAGGCTGCAGTAGACTGACAACCATGCGCGTATACCTTGGAGCAGACCACGCTGGTTTTGAAACGAAGAATGCAATCGCCGAACATCTCAAGGCCCACGGCCATGAGGTGATCGATTGCGGAGCCCACACCTACGATCCGGTTGATGACTATCCGGCTTTCTGTATTGAAGCAGCAAACCGAACCGTCAACGATCCAGGTTCACTCGGCATTGTTCTGGGTGGATCCGGAAACGGCGAGCAGATCGCCGCAAACAAGGTCAAGGGTGCACGTTGTGCCCTGGCCTGGTCTGTGGAGACCGCACGCCTGGCACGTGAGCACAACAATGCCAACCTGATCGGCCTCGGCGGTCGTATGCACTCGCTGGAGGAAGCACTCGAGATCGTCGATGCCTTCTTGGATCAGGAATGGAGCAACGCGGAGCGCCACCAGCGCCGCATTGACATCCTGTCTGATTATGAGCGCACCGGTGTCGCTCCGGTTGTTCCAAACGAATAACCCCTCAGGAAAGGTTCCTTCCCGGGAACCATCAACTCTTTAAAACACTGAAGGCCGGAAAGGTAAAACCTTTCCGGCCTTCAGTGTTTTCAGCAGTGATTACAGGCGAGGTGGTTAGAAATCGAAGTCGAAGCCTCCGCCATCAAAGAGGCCTCCGCCGTCGCCGCCCATATCGCCGCCCATGTCACCGCCGGCACTGGCATCTCCCATATCGCCACCAGCGTCAGCCATGCCGTCTTCGTAGCCTTCCCCGTAACCGTCTTCAAAAGCAGCACCGGAGTAGCCCACACCGGACATACCACTGAAGAGCGCGGAGAACATGAACACTGAGCCAGCTGTCCACACGCCGGTGCGCAGTGCACTTGCCCACCAGGGCTCGGAACACCAACCCGCAGGAACAGGACGTCCTGCGACGTTACCGCCGGGGTAGTAGTTGGGTGTGGAATCAGTGGCCACAGGAGAGGCCATCATGGTGCGGCCATCCTGCTCAATAGTGCGGGTCTCGGTAACACGACCAGCATTACGCTGGCCTTCCAGTGGTGGGAGTTCTGGACCTGCAGGCATTCCCATGATTTCACGGGCAGCGTTCATGTAATGCAGACCCTCCAGGGCGGATTCCCGGGCCAGCTCAGCCTGACGGGAAGTCTGTGCCGTGCTGATCTGCGATGATGCTGCGTTATAGCGCTCCGAAGCATCAGCAATGGCCTGGGTGGATGCCATGTCAGTACCAGCGATGGAGAGGACCTGAGATCCTAGTCGCTCAATCCAACGACGAGCATCCGCCTGGGCATCGGCGAACTTCTGTTCTTCAATCTTTTTATTGCTGTTGCCGGAGACTTTCGAGGCGATAAACACGCCTCCGCCGATGACAATTGCGATCAGGAGTAATGCTTCCACTAAAACTTCAACTCACTCAGTTGTATCGGCCGATAATGCGGGGGCGATTTCACAGGCAATCGCGACCTATCGGCGAATTATTCTTTACAACAGGAATAACGTGGTGAAGCCACAGAAAGTTCCCTCACCAGCTTAAGGCGAGATGCTGAGGAGACATGGGATATGTGGTTGCTGATGCTAGAAAACTAGAAAGCCACCGCATTCAACAATGTGAATTCGATGGCTCAAAAGATAAGAACTGGACCGGGGCTACTGGACAGCTTCGGCTTCTGCACCGACAGTGGTGAGACCCTTATTTCCTGCCGCACGTTCGTCGACCCATTCGCGAATAGTCTGTGAATCCCACAGAGTAAGGCCGTGGAGCTTAGCAACAGGCTTTGGTGCCCGTCCACGTCCGGCATAGCTAGTGAAAGTGCCACGGGCGGTGCCGGAGAACTCCGCGCATTCAATGGCAGTCCATAGCTCTCTGCCTGATTCAGCATCAATGATTTTTGGCTTCATGACCGATAGGGTACGCCACGAAAGACTGTTGTGTCGAAAAGGTGAGCGTAGAGCACATTGTGTGAGGAAAAAGTGAATAAATTGAACTAAAAGATATAAATCCAAGCCTTTAGCATGTTATATAAGCGGTTCATAATGTTCTGCTCCTCCTTCTGTGTTTCCGTGAATTAGTTGAATTTGCTGTGTTTCTCGGGAGAAAATATTTACTGTCGGCTGTGTTTTTCATGGGGTCTGAGTGTGAGGTGGGGCTGTGCTGTAGTTTTGCGTCCGGGTGGGATGTCCGACCTCTTCAGGGATGAACTCTAAATGTTGATAAAGCCCCATTTGGGGTGGTGCTGCTGTGGTGGCAGCGAGTTTTTAATTGATCAAGTCTTATGTTGCACTTAGGTAAGTCTCAGCGAGTCATGTCTAATCCTTGACGATTCTTTCTTTGGGTGTGTGATTTGATTCTCCCTCTTACCGCAGCAGTCAGTTACTCAGTCTGGAGGGTGCCGGCAGGGGGCCTGGCCTGCGGATTTTTAACAATGGGAACTTGTGGGCTAACATGATGCAAGATGAAACGGAGAAAACGTTTCACCTAATGGGAATGTCGTATAATGGCTATTACCTCAGCCTTCCAAGCTGATGACGCGGGTTCGATTCCCGTCATTCCCTCAAAGAAACCCCCTGACAGTAAATGTCAGGGGGTTAGTTTTTTGTGGAACTTCTTGGGGTCGCGTTGTCTGGCGCAGGTCTTCGCGGTGGGGTTCTGGTTGTTTCTGGTGGATTGAGACTTTTTCTTTGGTGGGTGAGTCCTGTCTCCACTTCTGCTGCCTGGGCGATCTGTACAGGATCGCCCAGGCAGTTGGGTGTGAAGATGCAGCCACCAGTCGACCAGTGATGTGTTGATATTCCTCGGTCATGGCACGGTGATTGTGTGCCAAGACTTTGGTCTGGGTGTTGATGAGGAAGCAAGTCTCTGGGCGGGGAGTGGTGGGCCTGGTCTGCTCTCTTTGCTCTGATTTTTGATTCTGTGAATGCCCGGGCACCTAACGTATGTGGTGCGGGTCGGTTACCCCTTGGCGGGTCTGAGCATGCTTTCCCATTCCTGCTGACTGCTTGGGCATGGAGGTGGCGGGGCTTCCAATTTTCGGTCTTTGTCAGTCTTGTTCTTGTGTCCCAGGGTGATGGGCTGCCATTGGCTTCGGTGGGTGGGTTGAAAACCTGGACCGTCGACAATCGCAGTGAATGTGGGGGCCAGCGCTCAGCCGGATCCTTTTCGGTTGACCCTTTCTGTGGTGACTCTTGGGCATCTAGTAGAGGGCACTTGCTGTAGCAGTGATGGAAGGTCGGTCTTTTCATTGAGGAGGGTACGACGCTTGGTCTCCAGTGGGGCCAGGTAGGTCTCCAGTGGGGCCAGGTAGGTCTCTTCATGGACCTCCTTAATAAGGGAAGAAGTTTTCTTGCTTAATAAGGGAAGAAGTTTTCTTGGCTTGTGGAAACAGTGGCTTGGGGGAGCTTGGAAGGTGGGGGAGTTGAATATCTGGAATGTTGGATCAATGGTTTCTTGACTCCCTGTTCGGCCAGAACTCTTCCTGGAGACATTGCTTGGTGTGTAGTGAGAGGCGCAGGGAGGCGGTGGGGGAAGTGGAGGACTCTTCTTCCTTGATCTGGGTGGTGGGCGAGAGTCATATGCTTGCTGGGTGGGATGTAGATGGATCCAGGCAGGGCCTCCGCTGACTGTGGGAGGGGCTGAATCAATCCCTTATGTCGCTTTGTCCTTCCTTTTGGAGGGGAATGGCGTTGCTTTGCTGGCATTCAGCACTAAACCGTCTCTTGGAAGTCATTGAGACGTTGGAAAGGGGGATTTCTTTGAAGTGTTGAATCGCCTAGAAACATGCTCTGACGTGGTGTTTTCAATGGCATTGAGGGTTCGTTTAGGTGAAATGGCGATCAGTATGTAAACTAATGAATCGAACCAAGGAGCACAGCAAAGTTCCCCACTGGTTAACAGTGGTGTGACTTAGTTAAAGTTCCTCGGGGATAAGTTAATATCGGGGCGTGGCGCAGTTTGGTAGCGCACCTGCTTTGGGAGCAGGGGGTCGCAGGTTCGAATCCTGTCGCCCCGACTTGAGGACGAGCCCGGTTTCGGACGAACGCGAAAAAAATCGCAGATCGTCGGAAGCCGGGCTTGTTTTTGAATTTACTGAGTCTTTTTTAATCCGACCACCCAGGAGATTTCCTCGTGAAGAGTTCCGTCGAGCAGCTGAGCGACACCCGTGTAAAGATCACCGTTGAAGTTCCTTTCGCAGAACTGAAGCCTGAAATTGATCAGGCCTACGCCGCACTTGCACAGCAGGTCCAGGTTCCTGGCTTCCGAAAGGGTAAGGCTCCTCGTCAGCTGATCGATGCCCGCTTCGGCCGTGGCCCAGTGCTCGAGCAGGTCGTCAACGACATGCTGCCTAACCGTTACGGCCAGGTAATTGAAGAGAACGACATCAAAGCGATCGGCCAGCCAGAGGTTGAGGTCACCAAGATCGAAGACGGCGATGTCGTCGAGTTCGTTGCTCAGGTTGATGTTCGTCCAGAAATCACCATTCCTGACTTCTCAGAGTTCAACATTGAGGTTCCAGCAGTCGCAATTGACGATGCTGCAGTGGACGAAGAGCTGGAGAGCCTCCGCGAGCGCTTCTCCACCCTGAAGGATCACAATCACAAGCTGAAGAAGGGTGAGTTCGTCACCATCAACCTCTCTGCTTCTGTTGATGGCGAGCAGGTTGAGGAAGCTTCCACCGAGGGCCTCTCCTACGAGATCGGTTCCGGTGACCTGGTTGACGGACTGGACAAGGCTCTCACCGGCGCCAAGAAGGACGAGACCGTCGAGTTCACCACCGAACTGGCTTCCGGTGATTATCAGGGCAAGGAAGCCCAGGTTACCGTCGAGATCACCGCAACCAAGCAGCGTGAGCTGCCCGCGCTGGATGACGAGTTCGCTCAGCTGGCTTCCGAGTTCGACACCATCGACGAGCTCCGCGAGTCCACCAAGACCCAGGTTGAGGCACGTCTGAAGAACGAGCAGGCTGCTAACATCCGCGATGAGGTTCTGAAGTCCGCTCTGGAGTCCGCAACCTTCGCACTGCCTGATTCCATCGTTGATGAGCAGGCACACTCCCAGCTGCACCAGCTGCTTGGCGACCTCGCACACGACGAAGCTGCACTGAACTCCGTTCTGGAGTCCCAGGGCACCACCCGTGAAGAGTTTGAGCAGCAGAACCGTGAGGACGCTGAGAAGGCTGTCCGCACCCAGCTGTTCCTCGACGTTCTGGCTGAGAGCGAAGAGCCTGAGGTCTCCCAGCAGGAACTGACCGATCACATCATGTTCACCGCTCAGAGCTACGGAATGGACCCTAACCAGTTCATCGGTCAGCTCCAGCAGTCCGGCCAGATCGCGAACCTGTTCGCTGATGTCCGCCGTGGCAAGGCACTGGCCCAGGTCATCTGCCGCGTGAACGTCAAGGACTCCGAGGGTAACGAAGTTGACCCGAAGGCCTACTTCGGTGAAGAAGAAGTCGAAGAAGAAGCACCCGAACAGGAGTAGAACTCCCCCGGTTTCAAAGCCCAGCAGACACCAGTGTGCTGGGCTTTTGCCATACCCGGACCCTGCTGATTTAGACCCTGCAAACGCTGATAGCGAACAGAAGCGGTGTCACGGAAATACGCGGGTAGTCTGGTGACATTGAACTTGATGAACCTTTATTTAGTAGAACGTAGGAGTTGACACATTCATGAGCGAAAACCTCAAGATGACTGCCCCAGGAGCTGGGGCCGGCTACAACGGTGACATTTACGACCGCCTTCTGCGCGAGCGCATCATTTTCCTCGGCAGCCAGGTGGACGACGAGATCGCGAATAAGCTGTGCGCACAGATCCTCCTGCTGTCTGCAGAGGATCCAACGAGGGATATCTCGCTGTACATTAACTCCCCAGGCGGTTCCGTCACCGCAGGCATGGCAATCTACGACACCATGAAGTACTCCCCATGTGACATCGCTACCTATGGCATGGGTCTGGCAGCATCCATGGGACAGTTCCTGCTCTCCGGTGGAACCCCGGGCAAGCGTTATGCACTGCCTCATGCCCGCATCATGATGCACCAGCCTTCCGCAGGTGTCGGTGGTACCGCTGCAGATATCGCCATCCAGGCTGAGCAGTTCGCCCAGACCAAGCGTGAAATGGCGAAGCTCATCGCTGAGCACACCGGCCAGACCTTTGAGCAGATCACCAAGGATTCTGACCGCGACCGCTGGTTCACTGCAGAGCAGGCCAAGGAATACGGACTCGTCGACCAGGTGATTACCCTCGCTGAGGGCCCAATCAGCAACTAGGCACACGGAAACTTCAAGGAGAATATTTAAATGAGCAACGGATTTCAGATGCCTTCGTCCCGTTACGTGCTGCCTTCCTTCATCGAGCAGTCCGCATACGGCACCAAGGAAACCAACCCTTATGCCAAGCTCTTCGAAGAGCGCATCATCTTCCTCGGCACCCAGGTCGATGACACCTCCGCCAACGACGTTATGGCGCAGCTGCTCGTGCTCGAGGGGATGGACCCTGACCGCGACATCACCATGTACATCAACTCACCAGGCGGCTCCTTCACCGCACTGATGGCGATCTACGACACCATGCAGTACGTACGCCCAGACGTGCAGACTGTCTGCCTCGGACAGGCTGCTTCCGCTGCAGCTGTCCTACTGGCAGCAGGTGCACCGGGCAAGCGTGCAGCACTACCTAACGCTCGCGTGCTGATCCACCAGCCATCAACCCAGGGAACCCAAGGCCAGGTTTCTGACCTTGAGATCCAGGCTGCGGAGATTGAGCGCATGCGTAAGCTCATGGAAACCACCCTGTCCCGCCACACCGGCAAGACAGCAGAACAGATCCGTATCGATACCGATCGTGACAAGATCCTCACCGCGGATGAGGCACTTGAATACGGCATTGTGGACCAGGTCTTCGATTACCGTAAGCTGAACGGCTAATTTAAGCTTGGGTTCCTTCCCCCACATAGGTGGTGGAGGAAACCAGAGCATTGATAAAAACAACGTGCGCCTGTTGTGGAGAAAATCCACGACAGGCGCACGTTGTTCTTTGCGTAAAGCACCCGCACGGGGGACTTTGAGGTGAGGATGGCATGTGATTCTTGAAGGCTGGGGACACTACCTGGCCATGGGGAAGCCCGCTGCTGACCGGAGGAATCAGCAGCGGGTAATGCCGGTGAGGCTCTACCCTTTGAGGGCGTTACGGTCTGGCAGTACGGAGCGTGGTGCTGGCTCAACGGCAGAACATCTGGATGTTGAAACTCCCGAAGGACCCAGGAAGGTGTCCTTGGAGGATCCCCGGAGTACGGAGGCGATAAGACATGAAGAAGACCGTTGTCAGTTCTGTGAGGAACTGTCAACGGTCTGTCTTTTTACCGAAGCATCAGGTCTTAGTAGATGAATACGGGGGTGTGGTGCTAAGCGCGCACCGGGGTTGGCTCAACAGTGATGATGGTTGGTGCCTCTACTGGGGAGCGGGGGATCAGGGCGGTGCACAGTGCACCAATGACTGCTGCTCCGGCGAAGATGAAGAATGCGTAGGTTGGTCCGAATCCTGCCCCGATGATCAGGCCACCGATTGCTGGTCCGAAGATACCACCGAGGCGTCCAAATCCTGCACACCATGCGACGCCGGCGGCACGGCAGGCGGTGCCGAAGTAGTTGGAGGTCAGGCCGTAGGTGAGGACCTGGGTTCCCAGGACACCGATGCCAGCCAGCGCGATTGCGGAGTACATCAGTGGCCAGGAGGAGATGAATGGCAGTGATGCGAGGCAGAGTGCAGCGAGGAAGAAGGTACTGGTGATGATGGTCTTGGCACCGATGCGGTCAGCGAACCAGGAGGCGATCAGACCACCGATGACAGCACCACCGTTGAGGAACAGCAGGGAGTACAGGGAATCGTGGGCGTTGGCACCGTTGGATTCCATGATCTTGGGCAGCCAGGTGTTGAGTCCGTAGGTGGACAGTAGACCGATGAAGCTCATCGCGCCGATGAGTAGGGTGCCTGGGAGGTATACACGGGAGAAGATGCCGGCGAATCCGACCTTTTCCTTGACTACAACAGGAGCCTTGTGTCCCTGGGAAACAGTGGAAGATGCAGCAGCTGGGGTGGAGGAGACGAAGTCCTTGATGGGAAGGTCGAGTCGTTCACACAGTGCGGTGGCTTCGTCCTTGCGGCCACGGCTGGCAAGCCAGCGTGGGGACTCAGGGAGGGCGAAGTAGGCCAGTGGCAGCAGGAAGAGGATCGGGGTTGCGCCGATGAAGAACAGTCCGCGCCAGCCGATCATATCCTCGAAGGCCAGTGCGAACAGGGATGCCATGACGCCGCCGGCAGGAACACCGGAGTAGACGATCGCATTGAAGAGGTTACGACGGTTACGTGGGGCGAACTCTGCAATGATGGCACCACCGGTGGCCACGATCATGCCGACTCCGAGGCCGGTGAGGAAACGCAGGAAACCGAACATGAAGATGGAGGTTGCCAGTGCGGTCAGTGCCATGCCGACGGAGAACCATGAGATGGCGATGAGCATAACCTTGCGGCGTCCCAGTCTGTCACCGAAGGCGCCGGCTGACAGGGCACCGATCATCACGCCGATCATGGCGTAGGACCCCAGGGTTCCTGCAATTGCCGGGCTGAGTGCACCAATGTGCGAGGGGTCATCCAGAAGGCTGGAGAGGACGGCACCATAGATAACGAGATCGTAGCCATCGAAGAGGATGGAGATTCCAACGACGGCGAGAACAAGGTACACGGTGCGGCGATGTTTTGGACTTTGCCAGACATCTGGTGAAGAGGTGGCCATGACGGACTCCTTGAAGCTGTGAGTTAAGTATTCATCACCGATGCTTGGTGATTTGATTCACAAGTCAATCCCGTATGGCCAAGAGTTGAAACTAGGGAAAGCCCTAAAGACTTTTAGGGGGTCCTTGTCCGTTGGTGTTGTTGCTGGTAGAGCTACGTGTTCGTATTGCGGACCTAAGCACTGAGATGCATTTATACAGCTCAAAAGGGGAATGGATGCTGAAATTTCCCTTTTTTCCACACCTCATCTGATTTAGGATGATGACACTAAGCGGGCGTGATAAGTAAAAAACCGCCACCACTGGGGGACATTCTTTGCCTTTGTGGTGGTGGTGACACGATCCATGAATTGTCCTAAGACGTGGCCTGATATTTCTTCAAAGCATCGCCGAGTTCAATGCGTGTGCGGATCTGGAGTTTCCGGTAGACCCGTGTCAGGTGGTATTCCACGGTCTTCGGGGAGAGGAAGAGCTCATGGGCGACCTCACGGTTGGAATTTCCTTCTGCCACCAGTTGGGCGATCTCAAATTCCTGGGGTGTCAACCCGCCGACCTTGCCTGAGCGGGGGCCAAGGCCGCCCACGCGTCGCTCGCGGTTGGCCATGCTGACCAGGGCAGTAGCACCCATGTCTTGGAACATTGAGGAGGCACGGGCAAAGATCTCATCGGCTCGTCGTCGTTGTCCCTGGCGGCGTAGTGCCTGGCCGTACTCGAAGAGAATGCGGGAACGGTAGAAGGGAAGCGTCAGCCCATCGAGCATGTCGAGGGCTTCCTCAAAACGGTTGAGTCCCTGGCTGACGTCACCGTGGTGGATCATGAGCATGGCTTCAGGAACAGCAATTTTTGCCTTGATGGACATGATGTCCGATCCCCGGTAGCTGTCGATGGTTGATTCCACCAGCTCGGTGGCGCGGTCAATTTCTCCGAGACGGATCAGATTGGTCGCGTGAATATCTTCCCAGGGCCAGAAACCCGGTTGGTTCATCTTCGTGGTGGCTGCGAGTTTTTCCAGGTTGTTGCCGGCCAGTTGCGCCGCGGTCATTTCATTTCTGCGGGAGTAGACCCACATGCGGCACATGGCAGAGGGCATGGACTGGACAACGAAGGAGTCCTGATCAGTGGCCAACCGGCTGATGTAGTGACGGGAGAGATCCATGTTGCCCTTCGCAGTGGCAACAGTGGCACCAGTCCACAAAAGAAGTGGTTCCAGGAAACGGATGCCGAACTGCTCTGCTCGGGCCAGGCCGACCTCCACGGTGCGCAGTGCGGCCTCCCACTCACCCAGGATGAGTTGTGCACGTGCCAGCCAGGCGTCCTGCCAGAGACTGATGCGTTCTGAACCACTGATGAAGGTGCGTCGTTCCAGTTTCTGGCGGGCGGTGACAGGATCGTCGTAGATGAGGCTGAGCCAACCCATGGCCATGTGTCGTCGCTGTGCATGGAGGGTGGTTTCGCCGGAGATCGGCTGGTCCTGCGGCATGACACCATCGATGACGGATCGGCCGATCAGTGAAATCGCCTGGGCTTCAACCTTCTCACCGGAGTCATCTTCGGACCACTTGATGGCGCGGTCAGCCCAGAGCAGCAGTTCCTCGGGTTGCCAATCCAGCAGATTGAGAAGAACCTTACGGGCTGCGAGCCTCGGGCCGTGGACTGGATCGATGGGATCCTGGGCCAGAATGACATCTGCAGTGCGTTGGAGCAGGCTGCGGGCCTCAGACTGGCGGCCCTCATGGATTGCCAGGTATCCGAGCATGGAGTCCTGCTGGATGCCATGTTCTCCTAGGTCAAGGGTGGCTGCCCGGATGCGTGCCTGGGGCAGGTCTGATGCAGAGATCAGAGAGTCAATTGACTCCAGCAGGTAGGTGTCGGCCTCACTGGAGCGTGCCGTGCGGTTGGCCGCCAGGGACAAGGCATGCGCGGATTCCATCCAGCGGCCACTCCGTCCGAGTTGAAAACCACGTTCTGCCAGTGCCTTCACAGCAGGGCTGTCTGGTTCGGTGGCAGCGAAGGCTTCATGCTGGAGTGCTTCATCCAGTTGATCAAATTCCCTGTAGTAGGCGGCAACCTTCAAGTGGAGTTCAGTGAGAACCTTCAGCGGGGTGCGGGAGCGGATTACCGCGCGGTCTGTGGGGGAGACCAGATCAAGGGTGGGAGGGCCGTCGGTGGGCAGGATGGTCAGCAGGTTGCTGCTGATAGCCTCATCGCAGGCGGTGCCATCGGGATCGTCGGCAAGCAATTTGATGAGGTCGATGGGACCACCGCCGGGCAGTACAGAGGTGGCCAAGAGCACCGGCCAGAGGGAGGTTCCCTTGATACGGCGGGAGAGGCTGGACCACCAACTGTGTGGAATCGGCACATTGGGGTTGGTGGCTTTCCAATGATCCGGGGAGACAGCGTGGAGGACTTCCTGCACATGGCCGAAAGTGCCGCCGGTGATCCGCTGGATATCGGTGGCGGTGGAGGCACTGATACGTCCCCGCACGGTGGTGAGCGCGACCTGTCTGATTTCCTCAATACTCATGGGTGGCAGAACATAGGTGACATCTGCCAGGTCGGGGAGATTAAGGATGGTTCCTGCGAGGGTGGTGTTTTCACTTTCCAACCCGATGAGGATGAGTGCGAAGCGGCCGGACACCATGCGGCGGGTGAACTCGATGAGTTTGTGGAGGGACTCCAGATCCGACCAGTGGACATCATCGATGATGACGACGGTGGAGGCACCGGTGCGGTCGATGACACCACGGATCGAATTAGATGAGTTCGCTCCCAACTTGTGCCCGATGTGGGTCAAGAGGGAGCGGGGAGATTCCTGCAACCAGGAGAGCGCAGAAACCTTGACGACGGACCAGCCGGGGAGCATCTCAATGAGGCTCCCCGCGAACTCCGATTTGCCCGCTCCGTGTTTACCCCCCAGGTAGAACATCCTGCCTTCACATTCAGGAAGGTTGAGGATGCTCGAGGAGATCTGTTGCAGAATGATCGAGCTGCGAGGCAGGAAAGTCTGCGAAGACGATGGGGTAAACGGAACGGACGAGACCATAAGCTGATCTTAGCCTTGGTCGCCTCCACCCACGGGAAGTACGGACCCGGTGATATAGGAGGCTTCTTCTGATGCGAGGAAGCAGATTGGTGCCGCCTGCTCCTCCAAAGTCGCGTAGCGACGCATGTGGCTGGAGTTGGTCGTCTGGTCGACGATCTCCTGGTACCACTGCTGCTGCTGTTCACCTTCAGGTCCCGGACCACGTTTGACCTTGCGTTCCGGTGCCAGGGTGCCGCCTGGGGCGGTCGCCACGACGCGGACATTGTGCTGTGCAGCTTCATGCGCCAGTGCCGAGACAATTCCGTTGACGCCACCCTTGGCAGCCGCATAAGGAACACGGTTGACACCACCGGTGGCGATGGAGGACACATTCACGATCGTGCCGCCACCGTTGTCGATGAGGCAGGGCAGTGTTGCCCGGCACATCCACAGGGTGGGGAACAGACTGCGCTGGATCTCCTTGGTGATCTCTTCTTCGGTGTACTCCTGGAAGGGCTTGGCCCAGATGGTGCCACCGACGTTGTTTATCACAATGTCAAGGTTGTTCAGCTTGGTCTGTGCGAACGCGATCGTATCCAGTGCGCCCTGGTAGCTCTCCAGGTCGGTGGTGAAGGAATCCACAGTGCCCTTGCCAACACCACGAAGCTCTTCAGCAACCTCGTGCACAATCTCGGAGCGGTCAACCAGAACCAGGTTGCCGTCCTCATGTGCAATGCGCTGAGCAACAGCAAGACCGATGCCCTGGGCAGCGCCCGTCACGATGATGCTCTGTCCGAAGAACCTCTCCGGGGTGATATGGGTGGGACGATCCGGAATGCCCCGGCCTACTGGTGCATTCACTACTCTGCCTCTGCCTTCCGCATGGTCTCAATGCCATGCTGTGCGTGGGAGCGGATGATCTCCTGCGCCTTGGCCAGATCCTGGGCTGCGACTGCGTCGACAAGCTCAAGGTGCTCGGTGGCGATGTTCGGATCGATCCACTCTGCTCCCGGGAGTACCTTCTTCATCTCGGTGACCACTGCGAGGTTCTGGTATGCGCCGATCAGCGCAGCGTTATCTGCACGACGGAACAGGAACTCGTGGAAGTCAGCGTTGGCTTCGGTGAACTTGACTGCATCGATGATGCGGTCGCCGTCGATGAAGGAGTTGGCGGTTTCTGCCAGTGCGCGGAAACGCTCGATGTCGCGGTTGCCCAGCTTCTTGATGGCCAGTTCCAGCGCACCCAGTTCCAGAGCCATGCGGGCCTCCAGCTGTGATTCAGATTCTGGGCGGGAGGAGTGAACCTCACCACTGGTCATACCAGGAGCGGAAACCTCGATGACGGAACGCTCTTCGCCATCGCGTGAATCCTCGATGGTCTCGGTGGTGACAGAGACTCCGGTCTCGCCAGGGGTACCGGCGGCGGAGGTGAACTTCTCGTAGTAGAAGTCCAGTGGTGGGTTGTCCAGGGTTCCGAAGAACTTACGGACAGCCTCAACCATCGGAGGAGGGCCACAGAGGTAGACGTCGGTGTCTTCGTTTGGTTCGTACTCTCCGACCAGGTGTGCCGGGACGAAGCCCTTGCGCTCATGCTCGGTGTCCGGATCAGAGAGGACGGTGATGTAGTCGAAGTCACCGATCTTGTCCTTGAAGGACTCCAGGCGCTCGAGCTCAACCAGGTCGTAATCGAAGTTGGCGCCGTAGACCATGCGGATTGGGACGTCGAGAAGCTCATCGATGGCGAGCTTCTCCAGGATCGCGAGGATCGGTGCCAGACCGGTGCCACCTGCGAGCAGGAGGATCGGGCGGACAGGCTCACGCAGGAAGAAGGAACCCATCGGGCCGGTCAGCTCAAGCTTGTCGCCAACAGCAGCGGTCTCATCCAGGTAGGTGGTCATGAGGCCACCAGGGGTGTTCTTGATGAGGAAGCTGACAACGTCCTCCTCAGTGCTGGAGGAGAAGGAATAGGAACGGGTCTGCTCGGTGCCGGGGACCAGGATGTTCATGTACTGACCTGGCAGGTAGGCGAGATCCTTACGGTTCTCCAGCTTGACGCTGATACCGAAGGTGGAATCAGACAGGCGGTTGAGTTCAACCAGTTCGCCGTCGAAGGTGGCAGCGCCGGTCTTGGCCAGAACCGAGGTGGTCGCGATCTGCAGGATGAGATCGGAGTTCGGGGTCATCTGGCAAGGGAGGCAGTAGCCTTCAGCAGCTTCATCGTCGGAGAGTGCATCCTCGATGTAGTCGCCGTCTTCGTAGTCGCCGGATTCGCAGAAAGCCTTACAGGTTCCGCAGGCGCCGTCGCGACAGTCAAAAGGAATGTTGATGCGGGCCTGGTAGGCGGCATCAGCAACGGTCTGGTCGTCTTCGCATTCGACGAAACGGGTGATGCCGTCTTCAAAGGCCAGTGCAATTTGGTGGGTCATTATGGCTCCTTAGACGTGGTAGATATCGACGACGTGGTGGATGTAGTCGTTCTGCAGAACAACCTTCTTCTTGACAATCTGGGGCTTCTCGCCGCTGACGTCGATGGTGAGGAAGGTGTTACCGAAGTACATGTCGGTGGTGTTGTAACGGAAGTAGTTGGTGATCCAGTTGAAACGGACGTCTACTTCGCCCTCACGCTGCTCGAGGATTTCCACGTTGGAGATGTTGTGAGCGGTGCGTGGCTCTGGCAGGGAGGTCGCGGAGGAGCGATCGGTGCGGATACGGAATACGCGGTCCTCGAGGCCACCACGGTTCGGGTAGTAGATCAGGGAGATCTCGGACTGTGGGTCCTCGGTCAGCTCGCCGTTGTCATCCCAGGCAGGCATCCAGAACTCTGCGTCTTCGCGGTAGCACTCGAGCCACTCCTCAAAGCGACGGTCATCGAGCAGACGGACCTCGAAGAAGAGGAAGTCTTCAATCTGGCTACGGGTTACCTGGTTATTGGTACTGGTCATGATGTTCTCCAAGGGAAGTTGAGATTGAGCGATGAAAGCAGGGGTGGCAGGCGGTGTTCACGGCCCGCTTAACTGACAGATCCGGTGCAGGTACCCCGCCCACCTGTGAAAATCGATATAGGGGGTGGGCGGGAATCCTTAGGGGTGGCACTGTGTCTGTGCCCGCTCACAGTCTCCTGTGTGCGGCGGTGCAGGTCTTGTCTAGCCGCGGGTACGACGACGGCGACGTGGCTCTGGAGCAGCAGCCTTGGCAGCTGCCTTTGCCTCTTCGCGGAGCTGTGCTGCTGCACGGGTTGCCTCGGCGGATGCGGAATCGTCTGAGGTTTCCTTCTCCTGGAGGGTCTGGCCGAGAGCCTTCTGCATGAGCTCGTGCCAGTAGCCGTGCTGGATCGGGTAGAGGCCTTCATCCTCGGTGCGGGCACCGGAGGAGAGGACTTCGTTCATACCGAGACCCTTGGCAACTTCGTTCGGTCCAGATACCTGGTGGCCGAGACCACGGGTCATGTCGTTCCATGGGAAAGCGGAAGCCTGGTAGGTCTTCTGGCAGGAGCGGAACTCCTCAAGGTCATCCGGGGTCGCCATGCCGGTTGCGTTGAAGAAGTCCTCGTACTGGCGGATGCGGTTTGCGCGCGCCTCTGCGGACTCGCCCTTGGGAGCGATGCAGTAGATGGTGACTTCGGTCTGATCAACGGAAATCGGACGGATGTGGCGGATCTGGGAGGAGAACTGGTCCATGAGGTAGACGTTCGGGTAGAGGCACAGGTTGCGGGATGCGCCAACCATGAACTCGCCCTTTTCCTCGCCGAACTGTTCCTTCAGCTCATCGCGACGGTCGAACAGTGGGCGGTCCTCTGGGTTGCCCCACCACATCCACAGCAGCATGTGGCCGTGTGGGTAGGAGAAGTAGCCGCCACCCTGCTTGCCCCAGGTGCCGGCGTCCATTGCTTTGGTCTCGTTGGCGGACTCGCCGGTGCCGCGACGGGAGGTGGTGGCTGCGTAGTTCCAGTGGGTGGAGGAGACGTGGTAGCCGTCTGCACCGTTTTCGGTCTGGAGCTTCCAGTTGCCGTCGTAGGTGTAGGTGGAGGAGCCACGCAGCACCTCGAGGCCGTCTGGGGACTGGTCAACCAGCATGTCAATGACGGTGCGGGTGTCGCCGAGGTGCTCTTCGAGGGAGACGACGTCTGGGTTCAGTGAACCGAAGAGGAAGCCACGGTAGGACTCGAACTTAGGCACACGACGCAGGTCGTGGGAGCCGTCCTTGTGGAACTCCTCTGGATACGCGCCATCCTTCTCATCCTTGACCTTGAGCAGGGCACCGTCGTTGGAGAAGGTCCAGCCGTGGAATGGGCAGGTGAGGGTGGTGCGGTTGTCAGTCTTGCGGCGGCACAGCATTGCACCACGGTGTGAACATGCGTTGATCAGGCAGTTCAACTCACCATCCTTGGAGCGGGTGATCATGATCGGCTGACGCCCCATGTAGGTGGTGAAGTAGTCACCTGGGTTTGGCAGCTGGGACTCATGGGCCAGGTAGATCCAGTTGCCTTCGAAAATGTGGCGCATCTCGAAGTCGAAGATCTGCTGGTCGGTGAAGATGTTTCGGTTAACGCGGACAACACCTTCCTCTGGGCGGTCTTCCAGTGCATGGTCCAGGGTGTACTGAACGCTGGCGAGGCTATCGATAGGTGTGGACATGTTGTACCTCCGAGGTGCTGTGGATGAAGTGAATCTGCCAACCGGGTAAATACGTCAGATGCTGTGGGAAAGCGGTAGATGACGTTTCACAACAAAAATGTTGTTGGTGGCGTGTTACCCATCCTGCACTACACATGGCCTGAATCACACTAGGGAAGTTCCTAGGGTTACATCGGGGGTTTTTGTTCGCATGGTGTAAAGGTGTTCACGGTATTTGTTATCGACCTGCGGAAATGCGAATTTTATCGGATTTTTGGCCCGTTTAATGTCATTTAATGCATTTGGGTGTCTATTGACTAAAAGCATGAA
>NZ_CALZFS010000045.1 GCF_945649885.1 uncultured Corynebacterium sp.
TCATGGAACGTTGTATTCCTGTCTGCGCCTTGCTGCCACCCATCCCACCGGAAGACAGACCACCGGCAGAATGCGCGGCACCACTGGAGTTAGAGGGAGCCTGCCTGGAATTAACACGAGCGCCATTGAGGCCGGTGGCTCCCATCCCCGCTGCCCCTGCTCCACCAGCTGCTCCACCTGCACCCATCATCGGTGGCATTGTTCCCATCGCAGAGGCACTCTGGGTGCGGGAATTCATCAGTGGGTTCAGACCAGCATTGGATACCCTCTGCATCCCACCACCCACACCGTGTTTACCAGTTGCACCGATGTTGGGAGCACCGCTTCTCGACCCCCCTCCACCGGCAAAGCCAGATCCTCCAAGACCTGCCACACCTCCGGAACCTGCACCCACGCCACCTGCGCCACCAACACCAGATAGTCCACTGGTCATTGAGGGGCTTGCTAGACCAGTCCCGGCTGATGCTGCAGTGGTCTTCAGGTCAGTGACATCCATACCATCAAGATTGTCGGTGACAGTACCAAAGCTTCCAGCGCCCATGACAGGTGACGATGTCGCACCACCGCCACCACCGCCACCTATGCCCCCTGTTCCTGCGAATCCCTGCGGTGCCAACCCCTGGGAGTTGAAGCTTTCCCCGCTACCTGCGATATCAGTCATCCCCAGAGCAATGTCCCCACCAGAACCATCAGCAGTACGGATACGCATGAGGTTATCTATCCCCGGCACACCAGCCCGAACATCAGATTGAAAGGACGATTCAAAAGAAGCCAGGAAAGAACTTTCTGCAGCAGCCCTTTCAGCCGGCTCCTTGATCATCGATATCGACAGCGCAGCCATGAATACCTGCATCTTGTTGCCCATATAAATCTGATTCAACGTACCCACGGACCGTGACATCTCCCGGGCATTCTGGGAGAAGGTTGAACCAGCTTCCGCCACTTCAGTGATGCGCAACGATGCCTGTTCAAAGACATCACCAGCATTGTTTTTCAGCAGGTCACCTGCGATGCGCTCCAATGACATAGACACCTCTGAGATCGTGGATGCCATTGTGGTCCACGAACTCTGTGCCGCCGAAACCGCCCCCGAGTTGGTTCCGGAAAAGTCACTGCAGAGCTCATCAATAGATGACGGTGCCCTCACGCTGGGTGAAGTAAAACTAAATGAATCAAACTTCGGAGTCGGCCGAACTGGAAACATCACCGACTCCTCCCCTACCTTTCCGCCGGTATCGGCGACCTCCATCCCTCGTGCGAACAATTCATCTTGACTGTTCAGCGCCTCAACCGATGCTTTGAGTGCATTCTTCAGCCACTCAATTTGTTCTGAGTAGCTAGCCAGAACCACATGGGCGGACCCTGCTCCACCGTTTATAACGTGCCCATGTCCGGCACCCAACTGGTCTAGACCTGAAACACTCGAATAACTTCCGTTAATTGCATCTACAGCATTACTATTTGCTGAAGTAAGAACATCCTGGGCTAACACTTCTAGGTCTACCAAGATTGAATCAGCAGCTGATCGATCTAACTTAAGTTCCATTGATTCCCCCAGACTGTTTGATTAACGATTCCAAGACGAATACAGGACCAGTGCACAAGTCCCTGCGGTCCCACCCATCACCAAATTCAAGATAGCTCGCCATAAACCGTCCCCATTCCAAATCAACAGCGGCAATACAATTCCGAGTATTACCGGGCATTTTATGGGTATATAACCCATCAACTTGTATCCCTGACCAATACTCTGGATCTAGATTTAAATCTGAAACCTCCTGCCAATTCATTTTGTCGGTAGCAAGGAGGAGATTGCCGCTAGCTTCGTTCTTTCCGGTAAAACCAAAACCACAAGATCTGACTACGCTTTCAGGATTCTCCGCAGCATTAGACTGCTTCCCTAACCCAGCTTTTTGAAGCTGTTCTTCGGTGAATGCTTCGCAGGGATGGAACTGCTGAGAAAATAGGCTCGCTTCAGTCGGGGCGTCCTGGTCACCTTCCTCGGGTGTTGGCGTGGAGGGTGATTCGGTGACGGTGACAGTTGTGGGTGTGCTGTCTCCGGATGAGCAGCCCATCAACAGGGCTGCGGTGGCCATGAGAATCGGCCAGGTTCGGCGCATGAGAAAACCCCCAGATCTTTGTTGTCTCGGTGAGTGCTAAAAAGGCACTCGTTCTCTTAGACTGCGAAAGTTGGGGGAAGGTTCCCTGCGGGGGAAAGGTTTTTTACCAGTTGTTGAGATTGCCGTCGAAGATGACGTTGCCAACCTTGAACTGAGCTGCCCAAAGGGACCCATTGGAGGTGTTGAAAGCCCACTGGAGGTTTGTGGTGGCACCTACACCTAGGGGTAGATCAAGGGGGATGTTGTCATCGCCATCGATGGGTTCGATGTCCATGAGTTCGCCGTTGTAGTCGACAATTTTCAACTCTGGTTGTTCAATGGCGTCGGCTGGGAGGGGGACATCGTTGAGGTTGGTGACGGCAATGTAGATGACAGAACCACCGTTATTGCCATAGCCGGTTCCTTGGAAATGGAATCGGACATTCAGACCCGGATCCTCCACTCCCTCACCATTTTCGGGTGCCATGATGGGTTCTACCTGCTGTGGTTCAAATGCGGGGGTCGCCGAAGTGGTGACTGCAATTGATTCAGTTGGGGTAACAGCAGCTTGTTCATCGGCGCTTTGGCCTGAACAACCTGCCAGAAGTGCAACTGCTGCCAGTGCGGGAATAATCCTCAACTTCACTCCGGGCTCCTTCACTTTCGTTGGTACTGGTGGAAAGTTTACTAGCCTAGAGCGTATGCGCTTTCCTGAACTCGAAGAATTGAAGAATCGTCGCACTTTGAAGTGGACCCGTTATGCGGAGGATGTCCTTCCGCTGTGGGTTGCTGAAAGTGATTTCGGTACCTGCCCACCGTTGAAAGAAGCTCTTGCTGATGCTGTAGAACGTGAAGTGTTTGGTTACCCACCAGATGAGACTGGTCTTGCGGATGCACTCAGTGGTTTCTATGACCGTCGTTATGGTTTCGCTCCGCAGCCGGAGAATGTTTTCGCCATTCCTGATGTGGTTCGGGGTCTGCAGCTTGCGGTGGAGCATTTCACCAAGCCTGGTTCTGCCATCATTGTTCCGACTCCGGCGTATCCACCTTTTATTGAGCTTCCGAAGGTCACTGGTCGCCAGGCCGTTTACATCGATGCGTACACATATGACTTGAAGGATATTGAAAAGGCCTTCGCTGAGGGTGCCGGTTCCCTTCTCTTCTGTAACCCACATAACCCGCTTGGAACCGTGTTCAGTGAGGATTACATCCGTGATCTCACTGATCTGGCGGTGAAGTACGATGCCCGCATCATCGTCGATGAGATCCACGCACCGTTGGTCTATGGCGGCAAGCATGTTGTGGCTGCCGGAGTCTCCCCCAATGCTGCCAAGTCCTGCCTCACCATCACTGCCACATCCAAGGCCTGGAATACCGCTGGTCTGAAGTGTGCGCAGATCTTCTTCACCAATGATGAGGATGTGAAGATCTGGAAGAAACTATCTGGAATCACCCGTGATGGTGTGTCCATCCTCGGTCTGATCGCTGCTGAGACGGTCTACAACGAAGGTGAATCCTACCTCGATGAGGAGATTGAAATCCTTCAGAGTAATCGTGACTTTGCTACAGCAGAACTGGAGAAACTAGGTGTCAAGGTCTACGTCCCTGATGCTACCTATCTGATGTGGTTGGACTTCTCCGGAACCAAGATTGCTGACAGCCCTTCGTTGATTATGAGGGAGGAGGGTAAAGTCATGCTGAACGATGGTGCGGCTTTCGGCGATTTTAAAAACTGCGCGCGCCTGAATTTTGCATGTTCCCGTGAAACCCTTGAGGAGGGTCTGCGCCGTATCGCCAGCGTTCTTTAAATGAAAAAAGCCGTAATAGTCACATCCCTGATGCTGTTTTCCATGTTCTTCGGAGCTGGAAACCTCATCTTCCCACCCATGCTGGGGCAGGAATCCGGTACCGCGTATCTTTCCGCCATCATCGGTTTTCTCGCCACCGGTGTTCTACTACCAGTCATCGCGATCGTTGCGGTGGTGATTTCTGGCAATGATGTCAGGGACATGGCCAGCAGGGGCGGCAAGGTCTTCGGCCTTGCCTTCCCGATCCTTGCTTATCTCTCCATTGGTGCGTTCTATGCGCTGCCACGTACCGGTGCGGTGAGTTATTCCACCGCGGTGGGTGAGGATAATGTGCTCTATTCCGGTGTGTTTAACCTCGCCTTCTTCGGGGTGGCCCTGGCACTGTCATGGAACCCCAATGGGGTGGCGGACAAGCTCGGTAAGTGGCTGACCCCGGCCTTGCTTGGCCTCATTCTGCTGCTGGTCACGTTGTCCCTGATGGTGCTGACCGGTACTCCGGGTGAGCCTCGCGGTGATTACGCCACCCAGGCTCTGGGAGCTGGCCTCTTCGAGGGCTACATGACGATGGACTCCATCGCAGCCCTGGCATTTGGCATCGTGGTGATTTCTGCATTCAAGTATCAGAAGGTTGAGAAGGTCCGTACCGCAACCGTCTATGCCGCGTTTATCGCTGGTGGCCTCCTGGCTGCGGTGTACTTAGGCCTTGGTGCCATTGGTCGTCTCTCGGGAGGTTCCTTCACCGACGGAACTGAAATCCTCAATCATGCTGCGGAATCCACCATGGGTGCTCCGGGTCGTTTCATCTTCACCATCATCGTGGTCTTGGCGTGTCTGACCACTGCGGTTGGTCTGATCACCGCAACCTCTGAGTTCTTCAACTCCCTGCTCCCAGGCATCCGGTACCACGCCTGGGCAGTTGTCTTCGCCCTGATTTCCTTCGCTGTTGCGACCCTGGGGCTAGATGCAGTCTTATCGATCGCCGCACCGATCATCACCTTCATCTATCCGGCGGCGATCACCCTGGTTCTGCTCACCCTGTTGGAGCCACTGGTCTTCCCCTTCCATGCCACTTTCATGCTCGGGATCTGGACTTCAGTGGTCTGGGCACTGTTCATGAGTGTTCCTCCACTGGTCTCCTTCATCGAATGGGCACCGCTGCACAGCATCCAGCTTGGCTGGGTGGTTCCGGTGATGGTCATGTCGGTACTGGGCATGGTGGCGGATTGGAATAAGAAGGTCTCCAAGAAGGTTGAAGAAAAGGCTGCCGTTAATACTTAATCCTTGAAGGGACTTATATGTCTGTGCCTCTTTCACTCATCGACTTTGCCACCATCTTCGAGGGTGAACGCCCCGGTGACAGTTTCAAGCGTTCCGTCGCCATGGCGCAGAAGGCCGAGGCCCTCGGATTTGAACGCATCTGGTACGCCGAGCACCACAACATGAAGCACATTTCTTCCTCTTCACCAGCGGTGCTTATCTCTCATATCGGTGCCCACACCAACACCATCCGCCTGGGTGCAGGTGGTGTGATGCTGCCGAACCACTCCCCTTATGTGATCGCGGAGCAATTCGGCACGCTGGAGGAGCTCTATCCGGGCCGTATTGATCTGGGCCTGGGGCGTGCACCGGGAACTGATATGAACACTCTGCGTGCTCTTCGCCGTGAGCCCTCCTCCGCTGAGTACTTCCCGCAGGATGTGGTGGAGCTGCAGTCCTATCTGGCTGGTCGTTCCCGTCTGCCGGGTGTGGAGGCGATTCCGGGTAAGGGCACCAATGTTCCTCTCTACATCCTGGGATCCTCACTGTTTGGTGCCCAGCTGGCAGCAAAGCTGGGCATGCCGTATTCCTTCGCCTCACACTTTGCTCCCACCCACCTGGAGCAGGCGGTCACCACCTACCGTCAGAGTTATCAGCCTTCCGAGCAGCATCCGGAGCCCTATGTCATCGCTGCGGTCAATGTCACCGCTGCGGACAGCGTCGATGAGGCCCAAAGACACTTCGCGGATGTGGCACGCGAGCGGGTACGCAGCATGGCATCCCGTGGACGGACCATCACCGATGAGCAGTTGGACGCCATCATGGATTCCCCGTCCGGACGTCAGATCGTGGATATGCTGCGCTACACCGCCATTGGTACAGGCGTGGAGGTCAAGGCCTACCTGGATGAATTCGTCCAGGTCGCCCAGGCAGATGAACTGATGATTTCCCTGCAGTCCCCGGATACCGAGACCACTGCCCGCAGCATGGAGATCCTCGCTGACGCTTGGTTCTAGCCTGTCTCTCACCCTTCAACCACCGCTTCTCTCCTTCTTCGGCGCAGTCCGAGGAGGGAGCATGGCGGTGGTTTTCTTTATGCCTATGAGCCTGTGTGTCCCCGTATAAAACGATCCCGACCCTAGCCAGTACCCACTATTGGACTGATAACCTTGAATGAAGAACGAGTGTAAGACGCAAGATCCAACATCAGGAGGAATCCCATGTCCTTTCACCCACGTCGTAGTTTCACCCGCAGGATGACGGTGACTGCTGCAGCCACCGCATTGCTGGCCAGCACGGCCATCCCCGCGCAAGCTCAGGAACAGGCACCACCGCCCAATGACTTCCTCGCAGTGATCTCCTCGATGATTCCGGAGGAGGTGCAGAGCGGCATCATGCTCTCACTCGGAGTGCCGGTGATCGGCAGCTCCATGTTCTCCTCCTACGTGCTGAACATCCCGCAGTGCGGGCTGCATGACACCAGGGCCTGCTAGAGGCCGCACCACGGCACAACTGTGGCGTCGATAAGCGCCTGGTTAAAGCGCGCCGAGCCGATCAACGGTGATATCGCTTTTACGCTGCAGGAGCATCTCGGCAAATTCAAAGGGTTGCGGATCAGCACCCCGTGGGAAAGCCACCACATAGGGCTGGATGGATTGCACGCCGGTGGTGTTCGCCCGTTCCCGCACGTGCCCGGGCAGCAGGGCCACATAGGAACGCGGCGAGCGGTCTGACCAGACCTGCACTGTGGTCAGGTCGGCGGTGGGGAAGGAAATACCGGTGCGCGGGATCATGACGGTATCTCCCACAACCAACACTGCTTTGCGACGCCGCGACCATACCACCAGCATCGATCCCAGCGCTGCGGCCATGCCGCAGGCTGGTGCTGCAGCCGCAATGGCGAACAGGGTCCGCATGGGTCCCTGTGCCTCCATCCACTCGATGGTGAAATAAAACAGGAAGGGCGCACAGATAAGCACGAACAGGACACAGGTCATCATCGCCTTCGATGTGACCAGTGCCCGTGTACCGGTGCGGACCTTAACTGCCTCCATGGAGGATAATGGTATCCCGATCAACCTAAAGTCACCGAGATAACCACCATTATGGGGAATGAAAGTATCGTGGAAACTACCCCTGTATCCCGAGCCATCGTCTCACTGGTCTGAAAACGCAGCGCATAGGTGTATACATTCTGAGCAGTGGGAAGCGCACCGAGCACCACCGCTGCCATCAATGCAGACCCCTCCATCCCAAAAGCCATCGCGAGAAACAGGGCGATGATCGGATGCACAATATTTTTAAAGGCCACCGCGAGGAACACGTCCCGGCGCGCCACCTCCCCCTTCTTCAGGATGCGGGCATGCGCCAGAGAGAGGCCGAAGACGACGAGTGCCAGGGGTACTGCAGATCCGGCCAACATGGAGACTGGCTGGGCGAGGACGTTAGGGACGGTGATCGGTGTCAGGGAGATGAGGATGCCAGCCAGGGCTGCCAGGACCATGGTGTTCGACAGTGGGGTGATGATGAGGTTTTTGATCAGACTGGTGTTGCGTGGGTTGTGCAGCATCTCCAGGGCAGTCATGGTGATCGGTGCGTAGAAGGCCACCTGGAATAAGATGACTGGCACCACCACGGTGAAGTCATCAAGTACATAGGCCGCCAGGGGTATGCCGAGGTTTCCGGCGTTGGCGTAGGAGGAGGCCAGCATGCCCACGATGGCGTCTGCTGCGGTTCTTTTCAGGATCAGTCTCATGATGAGGAAGAAGCTGAATCCCACGATCAGGGCTGATACGGAGATCACCACGAAGTTGATGGAGAAGATCTCTGCGGGGTCTGTGTCGGTGATCTTGTCAAAGAGCAGTGCCGGTGTGGCCACGTAGTAGACGAACAATCCCATGGATCGTTGTGCCCCTGTACCCAGGACGCCGGTGCGTCCGAGCATCATCCCGACGCCGATGACGATGAAAACCACGGCAAAGCCCATGAGCACCTGTTGCATGACTGGCTATTCTGCCATCCCATTATCCTTGAGGATGTCTCGGATGATCTCGGCGATATGTCGGGCCCTCCTACCTGTGCCCTGTTCAATGTGAGTTCTGCATGAAAACCCATCGGCGATCACATGGCCGGTGGCTTTCCTGACCTTGGGAAAGAGCTCGCGCTCCCCCAGCGCGAAGGACATCTGCGCGTGGTCCTTCTCAAAACCCCAGTTCCCGGCCAGACCACAGCAACCGGTGCTGATCTGTTCCTCCCTGATCCCCAGCGACTCCAGGAGCAGGGCCGCATGGTGGGGATCACCCAGGGACCGTTCATGGCAGTGCACCTGGGTCAGGGCCGTGGTGTCGGTGGGACGTAGGGTGCCCTGATCCACCATCTTGTTGAGTCGGGGCGCGATAAACTCGGCAAAGGATGTGGTCAGTTCCGAAAGCCGTGCCAGATCGGGGTTATCCGATAAGCCCGTGGCTTCGTGGGTGAGCATGGCGGTGCATGACGGTTCCAGCCCCACAACGGTCAGCCCCTGATCCAGGTGAGGTTTCATCACCTTGGCGGTCTGCTCCAGCACCCTGCGTGTCATCCCCAATTGGCCAGTGGAATGCCAGGTCAGACCACAACAGACAAATCCCTCAGGGATGATGACGTGATATCCCAGTGCCTCCAGCACCGTGATGGCTACCCGGGCCGGGCCGGTGTCCAGGTTGGTGTTGAAGGAATCTGGCCACAACACCACAGTGTTACCAGTATTCCCGGTACCGGTGTTCTGGTGGGTATCCGGATGTTCCTTGCGCAGGGAGCGATGGGCGAAACTAATCAGGGGGCGGTCCGCTAAGCCAGCGATTTTACGGATCACCGGGGATACGAGGGGGGAACGGAGGGTGGCGTCTATCAGCGTGGGAACGCCGGGCACCTTGTGCGCCAGGTGGCCGAGCAATGGCAACCACCCCATTACATAATGCGCCCGGGGCCGCAGTCGACCCTGGTAATGATGGTTGAGAAACTCCGCCTTGTAGGTGGCCATATCCACATTGACCGGACATTCTGAGGCACATGCCTTGCACGACAGACAGAGGTCCAGTGCCTCGGCGACCTCGGTGCTGCGGTAGCCCTCGGTGATGGACTCCCCGCGGAACATCTCAGATAACAGGCGCGCCCGGCCGCGGGTGGAGTGCACCTCATCGCCGGTGATCTGGAAGGAGGGGCACATGGCGTCGGACTCGGAACGGCAGGCGGACACCCCGACGCACCGGTTGACGGCATTGACGAGGGATCCGTTGTCCTTTTCAAATCTGTGCACGGGGGTGATTTCAAGGGCACGCTGGCCGGGATCCATGCGTAGGCCCTGAGTTACGGGATCCGCCCAGACAAGTACTCCCGGGTTGAAGATGCGGTCTGGATCGAAGATGAGCTTGAACTGCTGGAATAACTCCAGCATCGCCGGGGAGTACATGTGGTTCAGCAACGCGGAACGGGCACGGCCATCTCCATGTTCACCGGAGAGACTGCCACCATGGGAGGTGACCAGCTTCGCGGCATCGTTCATGAAATTATGGAAGTCGGTGACACCTTCCGGAGTGGTGAAATCGAAGCTGATACGCACATGCACACAGCCTTCGCCGAAGTGGCCAAAGGGAATGCCCTGGTAGCCATATGTTGCCATGAGCGCGTAGAGATCATGCAGATAATCAGCGAGGTGCTCGGGTGGGACGGCGGAATCCTCCCAATTGGGCCAGGCCTCCCCGCCGTCTGGAAGGCGGGTGACAATCCCCGCCGAGGCTTCGCGGATCCGCCACAGCCCCCGCATCTCAGTGTGCTCATGGGTGATGTGGTGATCAATGGTCGGCATGGTCGCAGCAACCAGCTCAGCGGTGTGCAGTGCCTGCTCGAGGGTGTCGCCGACCGTCTCACAGTAGAGCCACCCGCCTGCTGCCAACCCCTTGCGGTTACCCGGGAGGTTATCCCCGGCGTGTTCCTGTCCCTGTTTGCTCCGCAGAGCTGCCAATAGATCACCACCCATCCCCTCGATGGTGGTCACACCGGGCAGCCGCAGCGCATGTGCGGCACGGGCTGCATCAAAGACGGTGTCAAAGGCGAGTACCGCCAGGGCTGTATGTTTCGGGACGGGTACCAGCGCCACGGTGAGCCTGGTGATGATGCCCAGAGTTCCCTCCGACCCCGCAATGGCCCGGGCCATATGGGTGTTGAGATAATGCAGACCGTATCCGGAAACCTGCCGGGGGAAACGGCCAAGTTCCTCAGAGATGGTTCCGGCATGACCGGTGGCCAGGGCAGTGAGTTTGGCCTGGATCTCCGGATCATCACAGCCGTCCTTGGTGAAGGTGACTTCCCGGCCATCGGCGAGCATGAGGGTGATATTCACGAGATTCTCCGCAGCGGTACCGTGGGCGACGGAGTGTGGGCCACAGGCATTATTGGCTACCATCCCACCGATGGTGCACCGGCTGTGGGTGGAAGGATCTGGCCCATAGGTCAGGCCGTATTCCGCGGCGGCATCACGCAGGGCATCACAGACCACACCAGGTTCGATGGTGGCGGTGCGGTTCTCGGGATCGATGGTGAGAATGCGGTTGAAATAGCGTGAGGTGTCAATGATCAACCCCTCCCCAATGGCATTACCGGCAACAGAGGTACCACCACCCCGGCCGACGACAGACCACTCTCGGGCCACCGCGACAGCAATCGCATCCCGGATGTCCTGCGTGTTCTGCGGTTCCGCTACTGCAGCAGGTACACGTCGGAAAATACCTGCATCCGAAGTATAGGCAGCGCGGGTGGTCATATCGGTGCGCAACTTCGCCCGGGCTTGCCTGGAGTAGATTTCTGGGCTGAGTCGGTTGAATCTGATGGTGTGTGCCATGGGGGTAAACCTTGTCTCCGCAGTCTTGCCATAGGGACATTGGCTAACATGTTACCTGTTACTGCATTCATATGTGAGACAATTTCCCCATGCCTTCAGATTATGTTGGAAGAGAACGATCCCTCACCGAGCAGGTAATGGAGTACGTGCGGGACTCAACCCTCAACGGAGAGCTGAAAACAGGAGAGTGGTACAGCGTTTATCAACTAAGCGACAGGCTGGGGATTTCCCGCTCCCCGGTCCGCGACGCACTTCTCCGCCTGGAAGAAGCCGGGCTTATTCAATTCACCCGAAATCGCGGGTTTCAACTAGTCGAAACCCACCCCGAGGACATTGCTGAGATTTTCAGCCTCAGGCTTGCAATCGAGCCTGCAGCCGCATACCGGGCGGCGCTCCAGAGAACGGCCGAGGAACTTGAAGAAGGCGACAGGATCTTAAAAGCAATGGCTACCTGCGTAGAAGAAAACGATGAAGAAATGTTCTTCCTACATGACCGGTCACTTCACGAACTCATCCTCCGGATGGGGAACTCCTTCAGGGGTGCTGAACTGGTGGATCGCCTCCGGGACCACACTCGGATTCTCGGCCCCTCAACCGCAGAGACCTCAAGGCCCCTCCAGGTAATCCTGGAAGAGCACGAGCCGGTCCTTTCCGCCATACGCCGAGGATCAGCAGAAATTGCAAAAGCCTCGATGCGGGAACATCTTCAGACCACTGGAAAGCTACTGCTTTCCCAGGCCATCATTCGCACCCAGACAACCCTGGACACTAAATCATCATCCGAGAATGCGGCTGCCACAGAAAAAATCTGGGAGGAGTTTGCCTCAGGGGTATAAAACCAAGACCCACCTAGTAACATGTTAACCTTCATGACATATTAGATGTCACCCAACTCGATAAAATAGTTTTTCTTTTCCCTCCAACCTCAAATATTTCAGCGAGGCATCTAACCCGTTCTGCATTTAGCTTCCTGCTTCCAAACGACTAATCTCATGGTTCATGAGTAAAGCGAGCCGGGCGGTGTCATCCCTGCGTTTGGCAACCCCACTTCTGGCTCTGGCACTTGCAGGATGCTCCGCGGGCTCCACCGCTTATCAGGTACCACCTGATTTCGACTCCGGGCACTCCTCCATCGTGGTGGCCACCACGTCAGCACCAGCGTCTCTGGACTTCACCAACACCTCAGGTGCTGCCATCCCCCAGGCCTTGATGTCCAATGTGTATGAGGGGCTGGTCCGGATCAATTCTGAGGGTGAGATTGAACCGCTGCTGGCCACCGGGTGGGAGGTGTCTGATGACCGCCTGATCTACACCTTCACGCTGCGCGAAGGCGTGTATTTTTCCAACGGTGATCCCTTTAATGCCGCCAGTGCGAAGTTCTCCCTTGACCGGGTGAAGACAGACTGGACCAATGGTCTGAAATCCGGCATGGATGTGGTGGATTCCACCGAGGTGGTTGATGATCACACACTGAAGGTCACGTTGTCACGCCCCTCGAATCAGTGGTTGTGGAATATGGGTACCGCGATCGGGGCGATGATGACTCAAGGGGGCGTCGATAGGCTTGCCACCCAGCCTGTGGGCACCGGCCCTTATGAGCTGACCCACTGGTCGGTGGGGCGCGCCATCGGTTTTGAGGCGCGCCCGGATTACTGGGGGGACACCCCTGCCAATGATGCGGCCACCATCCGGTATTTCAGTGATGCCACCGCCACCACCAATGCTCTACAAAGTGGTGATGTGGACATGATCTGGGCCATGCAGGCACCGGAGCAGCTGGCGATGCTTGATGATTACACCGTGGCTGTGGGCACCACCAATGGCGAACTGTTGTTGTCGATGAATAACCAGCGCTCCCCCTTTGATGATGTCCGTGTGCGTCAGGCCGTGATGTTTGCCATTGACCGTCAGGCGGTGATCGACACCGCCCTGGAGGGTTATGGCACAGATATCGGCGGGGTCCCGGTACCTCCCACCGACCCCTGGTTTGAGGAGTCTGATCTCTATCCATATGACCCTGCGCGTGCCCGGGCTCTGTTGGAGGAGGCAGGTGTCCTGGGTGTGGAGGTGACCATGTCCATCCCGAGTCTGCCCTATGCCCAGGCGGTCAGTGAGATTGTATATTCGCAGCTGCGTGAGGTGGGTTTTGATCCGGTCATTGAAACAACTGAGTTTCCCGCGGTGTGGTTGGCACAGGTGATGGGGCAGAAGGATTATGACATGTCCTTGATTGCTCATGTGGAGCCCCGTGATGTGCCCACCCTCTTCTCCCCCGGTTATTACCTGGGCTTTGATGATGCCGATACTCAGGCTCTCCTGGCCTCTGCTGATGAATCCGATGATGAGGTAGCCCTGATGCGGGAGGCGGTGGAGAACATCATGGAGCAGGCTGCTGCCAACACCTTGATGAATGTGGCCAATATCGTGGTCATGGAACCCGGTGTCACCGGGGTGGATCCCAATGTGGTGTCCGGTGCGCTGGAATTGTCCGGTATCCAACAGGGTTCTGAACGTGCTGCCACCGGTGGGGAGAATGCACAATGACCTTGGCTAAAACCCTGCTGCGCTATCTGATCACCATCATCATCGCCAGCATCATCATCTTCCTGTTGATCCGGGTCATTCCCGGTGATCCAGCTGCAGTGGCCCTGGGGGTCACCGCCACCCCGGAGGCAATCGCCCAGCTGCAGTCACAACTGGGTACTGACAAGCCCCTGGTGGTGCAGTACTTTTCCTGGATTTCGGGGATGCTCACCGGTGATTTCGGTACCTCATTGAGTTCAGGGCAGGATATGTCCCCGTTGATCCTTGACCGCCTGCAAGTGAGTCTGATCCTGGTGGGATGTTCCATCGTCTTATCCCTGCTCATTGCGGTTCCCCTGGGTGTGCTCGCAGCACAGCGCGGTGGAACAGCTATCTCTGCGGTGAGTCAGGTGGGTATTGCTATCCCCAGTTTCCTCGCCGGTATTCTGCTGGTCTCCGTCTTCGCGGTGGGCCTGGAGTGGTTGCCTGCCAATGGGTGGATTCCGCCGAATCAAGACTTTGGTGGTTTCCTGCAACGGCTTATTCTTCCGGTCCTCGCGCTGACTGCTGTGCAGGCCGCCATCCTGACCCGTTATGTCCGCTCGGCTGTGGTGGATGTGATGAGTGAGGATTTCATGCGTACCGCCCGTGCCAAGGGCATGACGCTGGGTCGGGCACTACGTGTCCACGGACTGCGTAACGCCGCCCTGCCGGTGCTGACCATCACGGGACTCCAATTGACCTCCCTGATCATCGGTGCTGTGGTGATTGAGCAGGTTTTTGTCATCCCCGGGATCGGTTCCATGCTGTTGGAGTCTGTCTCCAACCGTGATCTGACCACGGTGCAGTCCATCGTGATGCTGCTCGTGGTGTTTACCCTCATGGTCAACCTCATCGTTGACCTGCTCTATCAGGTTCTCGACCCCAGGATCAGGAGATGACGCGCACCATGTGGACCCTTCTCACACGCCTGCCGCTCTCAGGCCGCATCGGGGCGGTCATCGTCCTGGTTGTCACCGTCATGGCGGCCATCTCTCTGGTCTGGACGCCTTATGATCCGGTTCAGGTTTTTCCCACAGAACGTCTGGAGGGTAGCTCCGCCCAACACCTCTTCGGTACTGACCGCTATGGTCGGGATGTGTTCTCCCAGATCATGGCCGGGTCCCGCATCACCTTATTCGTGGGGCTTGTCGCGGTGGCCATCACAGGAGTCATCGGCACCCCGCTGGGCATCCTCGCCGGCATGCGTCGTGGCTGGTGGGAAACCTTTGTCATGCGTGGCGCGGATCTGCTGCTGGCCTTCCCCGCCCTGTTGCTGGCGATTGTCTCCGGCGCGGTGTTCGGTGCTTCCACAGCCAGTGCGATGGTAGCCATCGGTGTGGCTGGAATCCCTGGTTTTGCCCGCGTGGCCCGTGCTGGAACCCTGCAGGTGATGAGCAGGGATTTCGTGCAGGCGGCACGCAGCTCCGGCATCACCACCCCGGTGATAGCCCTGCGTCATGTCCTGCCCAATATCACCAGCATGCTCATTGTCCAGGCGTCCGTGACCTTCGCGCTGGCCATCCTGGCTGAGGCGGCGTTGAGCTTCCTCGGACTGGGCACCCCACCACCAGACCCCAGCTGGGGCCGCATGTTGCAGACCGCACAGGCATCCCTGGGTGTCACCCCGATGTTGGCTGTGTGGCCAGGCGTTGCCATCGCGGTGACGGTGCTGGGTTTCAACCTGCTTGGCGACGGTCTCCACGACGCCTTCGACCCCAAACGTGAGGTGAAAGTCCGTGCTTGAGGTTAAAGATCTGACCATCGGCGATCATCTGGTGGATGGTATCTCCTTTGACATCGCTCCCGGTGAACGCGTGGGCCTGATCGGGGAATCCGGATCAGGAAAAACCCTCACGGCACTGGCGGTGATGGGGCTGACTGACCTGCCCACAACAGGATCAACACTGCTTGATGGAGAGGTGTCCTGGACGCATCGGGGGAAGAAGATCGCCATGGTCTTCCAGGAACCCATGACAGCGCTCAACCCTTTGATGCGCATCGGCCACCAGGTGGAGGAGATGATGCGTATCCACGGGGTGGGCCGACGTGAAGCTCGGAAGCGCTGCACTCAGATGCTCCTCGATGTCTCCCTCCCCGCCCGTGCCGCACGGGCCTATCCCCATGAGCTTTCCGGTGGTCAGCGGCAACGCGCACTCATCGCCATGGCCATGGCCAACAACCCCGATGTGCTCATCTGCGATGAACCGACCACAGCACTTGATGTCACGGTGCAGCGACAGATCATCGACCTCCTGCTGCACATGACGGAAGAACGTGGCACCTCCCTGCTGTTCATCACCCACGACCTGGGGCTGGTGGCACATACCTGTGAACGGGTACTGGTGATGAAATCCGGTGAGATCGTGGAACGCGGACCTGTGTCGACGGTGTTGTCCACCCCGGAACATGAGTACACACAGACGCTTCTTGCCACCTCCATCCTGGGCACCCCGGTCATTGAGGACAACTACGGGGGTGAGGTGATCAGCGTTGATCAGGTCACCCGGGTATTCAGGAAGATTACCGCTTTGAATTCAGTGGATTTTAAGGTTCATTCCGGTGAGCGTCTGGGCATCGTCGGTGGTTCCGGTTCCGGAAAAACCACCCTGCTCAAGATACTGGCCGGTCTGGATAAACCCACCACCGGCGAGGTCACGGTGGCAGGTGGCACACAGATGGTGTTCCAGGACCCACAGTCCAGCCTTAATCCCCGCATGAAGATCCGCGACATCGTGGCGGAACCCCTCATCGGTTGGGCCACCGCGGATACACATGCACGTGTGGTGGAGGTCTTGGGTGAGGTCGGTTTGGGCCCTGAGGTGCTTGACCGCTTTCCCCATGAATTCTCCGGAGGTCAGCGTCAGCGCATCTCGATTGCCCGGGCGTTGGGGCCGAAACCTGCCATTCTGCTTGCCGATGAACCGGTTTCCGCACTTGATGTCTCCGTGAGGAAACAGGTGTTGGATCTGCTGGCCAGGCTGGTGGATGAATATGGCATCACCCTGGTCTTCGTCTCCCATGATCTCAACGTGGTGCGTCATATCTGCACCACCGTCATGGTGATGGATCAGGGGAAGATTGTGGAACAGGGTCCGGTGGACAAGGTCTATGCCCACCCGTCTCACGACTACACCCGCATCCTCTTGGACGCCGTGCCCCATTTGTAGCCCGAACTGTGGCTACACCAGGGCTGATGCCAATGTCAGGGTGCCCCTGGTGTCGTAGAGGGGCCCACCACTGCGCCCCTGCCCCAAATCAGAAGAGACCAGCTCAATCTCATCCACGTGCCATTCCGGTCCTTCATAGACAGACAAAGCCCGGACCAGGTCCGGGATCAGCGGATCCCACCCACGCAGACGCATGCGCTGGGAGGGACGGGCGACAGTGAAGTGGGCACGTTGGCGTTTGCGTTCATCCGGGTCGATGAGGCAATCCGCCATGAGCTGGCGAAGCTGCCTCGTGTCCCCACCGGCACCTATCCAGAGGTTTCTGTTGTTGAAGGAACCCGCACCCTTGAGCCTGATGGTGAATTCCTCATTCATCCGGGCTGCCACACTCAGGTGCTCAATCAGGTCATCGACCACACCTTCGGGTTGTTCCCCATAGAAAGCCAAGGTGATATGCCAGTTGTCGGGGTCTCCCCAACGAAGGTCTCCCCCCAGTTCATCCCGGAGGGGACGCAGGGTTCGGACCAGATGTTCGGTGACCTCAATCGGCGGTCTGATCGCAGCGAACAGTCTCATGTCCGTCATGATAGCCGGGAATCCCACAGGGCAGGTCCAATTGAAAGTAGGCTGGTGAGAATCTGTATTTCATCAACCCCCATGGAGAGGGTGTCCCCCATGAGTGATCGTATCGTCGTGGTCGGTTCCATCAACGCTGATCTAAATGTCAATGTGGCACGCCACCCCAACCCTGGAGAAACCCTGCTGGGTAGCGGCGGCAACATCACCGCCGGCGGCAAAGGGGCAAACCAGGCGGTGGCCGCGGCTCTCCAGGGCGCCGATGTTGCCTTCATCGGGGCGATCGGCGACGATGCCTATGTGAAACCAGCACTGGAATACCTGGACTCCTCCGGTGTGGACCTCACCGCCGTGGCCACCACCCCAGAGACCACCGGGTTGGCTGTCATCACCATTGACGCGGAGGGGGAAAACAGCATTGTAGTTGTCCCCGGTGCGAATGCCCTGGTGACTACAGAGATGGTGTCTGGTCACAGGGAGCTCTTAGCTGATGCAGGCATCGTGTTGTTGCAGGGAGAGATCCCTGCTGATGGTTTCAAGGAGGCGGTCCATCAGACCACGGGTCGTGTGGTGGTGAACCTGGCACCGGTGATTGAGGTGGATCGGGAAGCACTGCTGGAGGCTGATCCGATCATTGCCAATGAGCATGAGGCTGGTCTCATCCTGGAGCAGTTGGGGGCAACCGTTCATTCAGAAGAACCTCATGAGCTGGCTCAGGCTCTCCTGGATGCAGGCTTCCACTCCGTGGTGCTCACCCTGGGAGGGGCCGGTGCGCTGGTGGCAGCGGGGACCACCATGACCAATATCCCCACGCCGGTGGTACAGGCGGTGGACACCACCGGTGCCGGAGATGCCTTCGCCGGAGCACTCTGCGCCCGCCTGACCAAGGGCGACAACCTGGTGACTGCCGCACGTTTTGCGGCACGGGTGGGCGCTTACTCCGTAACAGGAGAAGGCGCCCAGGCATCCTATCCGGATGCGGGCGCCGTATTACCTGACCTGTGAGTTGAGTGCCTTAAGAGGACGTGATCTGCAGGAGAATGTCAGTGGAGAGAAGGTGTTCCTCTGACACCTCGAAGATCTGGTTCAGGTACTCGACCTGAGCTTCGAAATCATGTGCGTTCATCATTGGTGATTATCTTAGACCCCAGCGCGCTTTTTTACACGTGAAGGTGAAAAAGTGCGGGTGGGGACTGGCCGTCGACAAGCTCTCTTAGCTCGCCACCGCAACCTTCTCCGGCGCTGCGGTCTTGTGCAGTGGGCGGTTGCGCACGATCGCGGTGTAGATGGCACCGGTGATGTTGTGGACCACCGCTGCCACCGCACCGGGCAGTGCGGCCTCGGGACTGAAGAAACGGCCAGCCATGCCAGAAGCCAGGCCTGCAGACTGGGTACCGATCTCAATGGCCATGGTGCGGTTGACTGCCTCAGGAAACTTGAACAGACGTCCGGTGACATAGCCCAGGACATAACCTGAGACGTTGTGTACGATCACTGCAGCAAAAACAATGAGGCCCACGGTCATGAGGCGCTCTGCATTGTTGGCCACTGCGCCGAACACCACACCACCGATGCCCAGGATGGACAGCCACGGCAACACTGGCATGATGCGGTTGATCCACTTACTTAGGAAGACACGCAGGGTCAGGCCGAGGATGACGGGCAGCAGAACCGTCTGCACCAGTGACCATGCCATGCCTGCACCATCCACCTCAGTGGCGGTTCCGGACAGCATCAGCATGAGGGCTGGGGTCATGATCGGGGCGACGATGGTGGACATCGAGGTCATACTGACCGACAGTGCCACGTCACCGCGGCATAGGAAGGCGATGACATTGGATGAGGTACCGCCCGGAACGGCACCGAGCATCAGCAAACCAACGGCCAATGCGGGATTCAGCCCCAGGGCTTTGGCCACAGCTACTGCCAGCAGCGGCATGATCACGAACTGGGCAACCACACCGATGAACACCGGCAGGGGGCGCTTGAGCACCATCTGGAAGTCTGGAAACGTGAGGGTGATCCCCATGGTGAACATGATGATGTTGAGGAAAATGTTTATGTAATTTT
>NZ_CALZFS010000046.1 GCF_945649885.1 uncultured Corynebacterium sp.
GAGCGGGTGGACTGCCAGAGTGGATCACGTTCAGCCACGGTGGTGTTCAAGGAGGGCTTTGGTTCCCGTTGGCGCTATCTCTTTGAACAGGGCACGCTGCTGCCTGCCCACGCCATCGCCAACAAGGCGGGCATCACCTTGGAAGAGCTCAACAGGGCATTGCAGGATGAGGACGTCGTCGCACTGGAGGAACCGGCCCGCATCTGGAACGACGGTTTTCAGCTGGAGTCTTTTGATCCTGAACTCCAGATCTCTTCGGGACCGTTCAAGGTCACCGGGGTGGGGGAGTTTGGTGAAGTGATGCTCAGTCCTAATGAGTTCTACAGTGGTGATCAGCCACGTCAATCGGAGATAGTTGTCTGGCCTAAGGGGGCTGACCTGGATGCGATTGCCCAGGCCGGTAACCTCCAGATCGCTGATATCGGTTCCTGGGAGGATGCCTCCTGGGTGAACCGGGATGATCCACTTAATCCCTATGACGTCCATGAGGAGGTCGGGGTGCTCACCGAACAGCTGACCTTGGGTTCAGCGGGTGTTTTCTACGGTGAGCAGGCCCGGCAGGCTTTCGCCGCTTGTGTGGACCAGTATGCGGTGGCGGCGGCGTCGTCAAGCGTATCTGGGATCAATGTGCCCCCGGTGGGGGTTAATTCCGTGCGTGCCACCAACCCCGTGGTCCAGCAGCTGGGTGATATGCCGGCACGCTACATGGCGGTGGATATCGGCAGGGCTTCTGCTCTGGCGGGATCCACCATCCGTATTGGTTATGACGGACCGGATGAGCGTAAAGCTGCCATGGTGGAATCCATCCGTGCCAGTTGTGAACCTGCCGGTATCACCGTGGTGGACGCATCACACGAAGCTGTGAGCTTGCGTGATCTCAGCAGAACTGTGGTCAGTGAATGGGGTTATGAGGAGTATTTTGAAGGCTCCCTGGATGCAGTGCTACGTTCAGTGGACCCCAGCCGCGAGTTTGAAACAGTGGATTCCCTGGGCTCCGATCCGATTTCCACCCGCCAGACTGAAGAGCAGTTATGGACCGATGTTCCATCGATCCCGCTCGCGGCGCAACCCCGAGTGTTCGTGATCGACCGCACAGTCGGTAACGTGGTGGTGAATACGGATCTTTCCAGTATCGGATGGAACATGGACCGCTGGTCCAGAAGTGAGGACTAAGAAGTGACCGAGACCGAAACAGACAGCTTCGCCAAGGCGCGAGCTGCTCTTGTTGAGCACACCCGCTATGTGCAGGACTTCCCGGAGGAAGGTGTGCTCTTTGAGGATCTGACCCCTGTGCTGGCCAACGCTGAGGCGTTTGCAGCCGTGGTGGATGCTCAGGCCGAGGCAGCGAAGAATCTTGGCGCCGAGGTCATCGGTGGGCTGGATGCCCGTGGATTCCTGTTGGGATCTGCTGTGGCCTACAAACTTGGACTGGGTGTCATCGCGATCCGGAAGCGGGGTAAGCTCCCCCCACCTGTGGTCACCCAGGAGTATGAACTTGAGTACGGCTCTGCAGCACTTGAGCTGCCATCCGAGGGTTTGGATCTTGAAGGTAAGAAGGTCGTGTTGATTGATGATGTGCTTGCCACCGGCGGCACTCTCGCTGCAGCACGTAAACTGATTGAATCCTGTGGCGGGGTCGTCAACGGTTATGTTCTCGCCATTGAGGTCGGTGGTCTCAATGGCAGGGAGCGTCTGGGGGACATCCCCGTTCACGTGATCAGGGATCCGCAGTAGCGGAATTTCAGAAAGGCAACAAGAACATGAGTCTGGAGCGTAACCCGCAGAAATCGACAATTGGTATGCGCAGCATGTCGGCCAGGCTCGCCCGGAGCCTCACGGGAAGCAGAGTCCGGACCAACCCGGTTCTGGACCCTTTGCTGAGCATCCACCGGCAGTTCCACCCGAAGGCGGATGTCGGTGTTCTTGAACGCGCCTATTCCACCGCCGAGCGCTTGCACGTGGGGGTGATCCGTAAATCTGGGGATCCCTACATCACGCACCCGCTCGCGGTAACCACTATCGCCGCGGAGATCGGCATGGACACCACCACGCTGGTGGCAGCCCTGCTGCATGACACCGTGGAGGACACTGATTACTCCCTCGATGATCTCACCCGGGATTTCGGGGAAGAGGTGGCCAGGCTTGTCGACGGAGTGACCAAGCTGGACAAGGTCGCCCTGGGTGCTGCAGCGGAGGCAGAGACCATCCGCAAGATGATCGTGGCCATGAGTCAGGATCCCCGCGTGTTGGTGATCAAGGTGGCTGACCGCCTCCACAACATGCGCACCATGCGTTTCCTGCCCCCGGAGAAGCAGGCTAAGAAGGCCCGCCAGACCCTTGAGGTCATTGCGCCCCTGGCGCACCGTCTGGGGATGGCCAGTATCAAGTGGGAACTTGAAGATCTGGCTTTTGCCATCCTGTATCCGAAGAAATATGAGGAGATCGTCCGCCTGGTAGCAGATCGCGCGCCATCGCGCGACCGCTACCTCAAGGAGATCATCGACCAGGTCACCGGTGGCCTGCGGGAAAACAACATCGCCGCCGAGGTACTCGGCCGTCCGAAGCACTACTGGTCGATCTATCAGAAGATGATCGTCCGAGGCCGCGATTTTGATGACATCTTCGACCTGGTGGGTATCCGCATCTTGGTGGATAACGTCAATAACTGTTATGCCGCCATCGGTGTCGTGCACTCCCTGTTCAATGCTCTCCCGGGGCGTTTCAAGGACTATATCTCCGCCCCTCGTTTCGGGGTGTACAAATCACTGCACACCACGGTGATGGGACCGGGTGGCAAGCCCCTGGAAGTCCAGGCACGTACCCACGAGATGCACTACAACGCCGAGTTCGGTATTGCAGCGCACTGGCGTTATAAGGAAACCAAGGGTTCCCACTCCGGTGACCGGGAAGAAGTCGATCAGATGGCGTGGATGCGCCAGCTGCTCGACTGGCAGAAGGAAGCTGCGGACCCCAACGAGTTCCTGGACAGCTTGCGCTATGACCTGACCTCCAAGCAGATTTTCGTGTTTACCCCCAAGGGCGATGTGGTCAATCTGCCGGTAGATTCCACCCCGGTGGACTTCGCCTACGCAGTCCACACCGAGGTCGGTCACCGCTGCATTGGCGCTAAGATCAACGGCAACCTGGTCGCGCTGGAAACAAGTCTGAAGTCCGGCGACCGCGTGGAGGTCTTCACCTCCAAGGACCCCAATGCCGGCCCCAGTCGTGGCTGGCAGGACTTTGTGGTCTCCCCGCGGGCCAAGGCGAAGATCCGCCAGTGGTTTGCCAAGGAACGCCGTGAGGAATACCTGGACGCCGGCCGTGATTCACTCGCTGCCGTCATTCAGCGTGGTGGCCTGCCCATGCACCGCCTGTTTACCGCAACCTCCATGAAGAAGGTAGCCACAGAGCTACACTACTCGGATGTGGATGCCCTCTACACCGCGATCGGCTCGGGCTCTGTCTCCGCGCAGCACGTGGCTAACCGACTCATGGCCATCTTCGGCGATGTGGAGGACGCCGAGGATGCACTGGTGGCACGCACCCCATTCAGCGAGCTGGTCAGCTCACGGACGGTCGCTGGCGACAGCGGTGCCGGCATTCTGGTCGAGGGCAGCCCAGATGTCATGGCGAAACTGGCCAAGTGCTGCATGCCGGTGCCCGGTGATGAGATTTTCGGGTTTGTCACCCGTGGTGGTGGCGTCTCCGTCCACCGCACCGACTGCACCAACGCTGAGAAACTCCGCGAGGAACCAGAACGCATGGTCCAGGTCGCCTGGGCATCAGAAGGCCAGGGTTCGGTATTCTCCGCCACCCTGCAGCTAGAAGCACTGGATCGTTCCGGACTCCTCTTCGAGCTCACCCGCGTGATCAATGACCAGCAGGTCTCTGTGACGGCGATGAACTCCCACTGCTCCGAGGACCGTGTCGCCACCGTGCGTTTCACCTTCGCAGTCTCTGATACCAAGCAGCTCGGTTCCCTGATGACCCAGCTGCGTAATGCGGAAGGTGTCTTCGATGTTTACCGCGTGACCTCCGGCGGCTGATCATTGTGAAGTAATATCGGAAAGCATATCAAAATACCCTCAGGCCTGTTTGCTCAGGTCCTGAGGGTATTTTTGTGTGATGTAGAGATTTTTGGGCGTTTAGCGAGCTGAACGCTCAAGAGCGGTGGCCAGGCTGAGGCCCGCGCTGAGGATGCTGACGATGCCGGTGATGAGCAGTACGTACTCAGAGATGTCGTCTATATCCATATCTGATGAGCCGGAGGAGCTGTTTTCCGTGGTCTCTGCCTGGGCGACGTGGATGATAGCGGGGATGGGCTGCTCTTCAGCAAAAGCAGGAGAGGTCAGGGAGGAGGCGGTAACAGCAGCTGCAGTGCTGAGAGCAAGCAGGGAAGCACGGGAGAAACGCATCATGATCATGATCCTTTATTTCGAACGTGAAATTGTTCCTTCACCTTAATCCTACTGTTATACAGTTGCAAGCTTTTCGTGATGGAGGAACATGAGAAAATCCTGATAAAAACTGCAGGTCAGGCCGTTTTCCTCAGGAATGGTGGTGGGAAGGGGAAGGTGTGTGGCTGGATGGTGATCACCGGGCAGATCATCGATGAGCGGCTTGCCCCGGAGGAGATGGATGAACCTGGGAAAAGAAGAACTCCCCAGCAAAAATTGCGGGGGAGTTCACTGCAGAACCAGCTACTGCATGAAGCCTGAGTGGCTTTACTTCATGAAGGAATCCAGGCGGCTGGTGAAGGTCAGGACGGTGGTCAGGGCACCGATGACTGCGGTGATGATCTTGATCCAGTCATTGATGTTGTCCATGTCGGAGGAGCCGTTGGACTGCTCTTCGTCGATGTTGAAGTTAACGGCGATCTTGGCGGTCTTGCCGGCAGGGTCGGTTGCGGTGACGGTTGCAGCGCCGGAGAAGGTCTTGGACGGGGTGCCGAAGATCTCACCATCATTGTTGATGAAGACACCGGTAGGCAGGTTGCTTGCGGTGAAGGACTCGGCCACACCGGAGGAGGTTTCAACGGTGGTGGTGGCAATCTTGGTGCCGACGTTGCCGGTGATCAGTGCAGGCTGGGTAAGCTTCAGCTCTTCGGTGACGACGTCCTCAACAACGTCTTCTACCTCCTCAACAATGTCTGCAGGGGTTGCAGCCACCACGTTGTCAGTGACGTCGGCGGGGTTCTCCTCCGCGAATGCAGGTGCGGTGAGGGAGGTAACGCCGAGAGCAGCTGCGGTACCGAACGCAACCAGGGAGGTACGTGAGAAAAGCTTCATGTCCTGGGTCCTTCGTGAGGTAGAGGTGAAATATCTTCGATCACTGTAACCCCGCACCCAGGGTGGTGCAAGCCTTTCGTGATCTAAACGAGTGTGAGATGTTACCGGAGTTACATTTGGGGCAGATTTCTGAGCAAACAAGCAGATTTCTTAAGCATTGCTTCGTGATACCTTGAAGACCCATAAGCTAGATCACCCCTGTTCGGGGTTGTTAATTCCATGGTCGTTGACAGGCAACATCCAGCAACTATGCGTTCACGGTTGTCTGGCAGGACTCTTTGCGTGAGTTGTGTTCTCCTGCTGACTTGAAAAATAAGCATGAGGGGCTGGTCGCCCCCAGAGGGGAACATGTCAACAGCAAAGCGAAACCGCCCCTGCCTCCCTGAAGATGGAAATTCTCATCCTCGGGGGTAGGGGCGGTATCGGAGCAATGACTACTGAAACTTCAATGTCTACTGCCGTTGCACAGTGTCGTACAGATTAAGCGGTAGAGGTTAGGCAACAGAGGCGGATTCGATGATGACCTCTTCAGCGGGAGCACCATCTCCGCCGTCGCCGGTGACACCGGCTTCAGCGATGGCGTCCAGGGTCTCCAGGCCTTCATCGGAGATCTGACCGAAGTAGGTGTAGACCGGTGGCAGTGGGGAATCCTCGTAGTTGAGGAAGAACTGGGAACCGTTGGTGTCCTGACCGGCATTGGCCATGGCGATGGTGCCACGCTCGTAGATCACCGGGGTGTTCTGCTCAGCTTCATCAGTGACATCAGTGGGGTACTCGTTGGCGAACTGGAAGCCTGGGCCGCCGGCACCGGAGCCGGATGGGTCGCCACACTGCAGAACGTAGATGCCGGAGGTGGTCAGACGGTGGCAGACCACGTCGTCGTAGTAGCCCTCGGATGCCAGGTGCTCGATGGCGTTGACTGTGCAGGGAGCGACCGTGCGGTCCAGTTCCATACCGATCTCACCCTGGTTGGTCGACAGGTTGACCGTGACAGTGCCTTCAGTGGAGATGTCCTCAGTCTCAGGCTGGGATACCTCACGGGAAGCTTCACCGAACTCCTCGTAGGAGCAGGTGACGGTGTCCTCGAGTGGGGTGGTGCGGCTGATCGCCAGTGGCTCGAAATCGGTCTCAGCCGGGGTGGTGGCCTGGGAGGACTCATCAGCGGTAATCGCTTCATCCTCGCCGCCCTGGGTGGCGGCGTACCAGATTCCACCGACCACCATGAGGATGACCGCCAGTGATGCGACCACCACCGTCAGTGGTTTGGTCTTTTCCTTACGGTCCCGGCTCTTCAGCTCTTTGTCGAGCTGGGAGAGTGCCTCCTGGCGCCGTTCCTTATTATTGCTCACCGAGTTGTATCCCTTTGACTTGTTGGAATGTTCCTTGATCAAAATTCCTATTCATTCTAACCATCCACCCAACAGGTGCTGAATGGTGTTCCTGTCAGGGGTGCGGATTAGACTAGGCCACCATGGAGATTCTCGGTTTTGCAGCAGGTCCGTACAAGACCAATTGTTATGTCGTTGTCGGTGATGGTCAGGTGGCGATTGTTGATCCCGGAATGCATGCTCATGATGATCTGGTGGAGTACATCACCACTAATAAACTGACTGTTGACAAGATTGTGCTCACCCATGGGCACATTGATCACACCCGTGATTCGGGAACCTTGTCCAAGCGTTTCAATGCGCCGGTGTACATCCACCCTGATGATGTTTTCTTCCTGGAGGCATACAAGGGCTCGGGTACTCAGACAGCCATGCTTTTTGATGCTGACAACATGGTCTCACCGGATGATCTGCATGATCTGGTGGACGGGGAGACCATCACACTGGCCGGTGAGGAATTCCGTCTGGTTCATGCCCCCGGTCATTCACCAGGTTGCATGATGCTGGTGGGCGAGACCTACTGCTTCAGTGGCGATGTGCTGTTTAAGGGTTCTATCGGGCGCACTGATTTTGAGTGGTCTGATGAGGAAGCAATGAACCGCTCTCTGCGCACGGTTGTTCTGGAGTTGGATGATTCGCTGCAGGTCCTGCCCGGGCACGGTCCGACCACCACCATGCGTGCAGAACGTGTGAGTAACCCCTTCCTCCTTGCCCTGCGCCCGAACTGATCCCTGCGTCCCGAGTAAATAAACAGAATAGGTATCGTTGATAATCGTGAGTGATAAAAACACCAAGTCCGTGAAGATCAAGCCTTTTGCCGCACCCAAGGGTGTACCAGATTATGCACCGCCGAAGTCCGCGGCCTTTGTCGCTGTGCGTGACACCTTCATCAAACAGGCACACCTGGCTGGTTTTGAACACATTGAACTGCCGATCTTTGAGGACACCGGACTTTTTGCCCGCGGTGTGGGTGAGTCCACCGACGTGGTGAGCAAGGAGATGTACACCTTCGCTGACCGTGGTGAGCGTTCTGTCACCCTGCGCCCTGAGGGCACCGCCGGTGTCATGCGTGCTGTCATCGAGCACAGCCTGGACCGCGGACAGTTGCCGGTCAAGCTCAACTACGCAGGCCCCTTCTTCCGTTATGAGCGTCCTCAGGCTGGCCGTTACCGCCAGCTCCAGCAGGTTGGTGTGGAGGCTATCGGTGTGGATGATCCGGCACTGGATGCGGAGATCATCGCGTTGGCGGACCGTAGTTACCGTTCCCTGGGCTTGACCGGTTTCCGCCTGGAGATCACCAGCCTGGGCGATAGCAACTGCCGCCCGGCCTACCGTCAGAAGCTGCAGGATTTCCTGCTCAACCTGCCGCTGGATGAGGAAACCCGCAAGCGTGCGGAGATCAATCCGCTGCGTGTGTTGGATGACAAGCGCCCTGAGGTGCAGGAGATGACTGCGGATGCACCGCTCATGCTTGATCACCTGGATGCAGAGTGTCGCGAGCACTTCGAGACCGTCACCGGTCTGCTCGATAATATGGGTGTACCTTATGTGATCAACCCACGTATGGTCCGCGGCCTGGATTACTATACCAAGACCTGTTTTGAATTCATCCATGATGGCCTCGGCGCGCAGTCAGGTATCGGTGGCGGTGGACGCTATGACGGTCTGATGGGCCAGCTCGGTGGTCAGGACCTCTCCGGTATCGGTTATGGCCTCGGTGTGGACCGCACCATGTTGGCACTTGAGGCTGAAGGTGTGACCGTCGGCCAGGAGCGTCGCGTGGATGTCTACGGCGTCCCACTGGGCCAGGCTGCCAAGAAGGCCATGGCTGGCATCATCAATGATCTGCGTGCCGCGGGCATCAGTGCTGATATGTCCTATGGTGACCGTGGCCTCAAGGGTGCCATGAAGGGTGCAGACCGCTCCGGTTCTCTCTACACCCTGGTGCTGGGTGATCAGGAGCTGGAGAACGGCACCATTGCTCTCAAGAACATGGTTGCCCACGATCAGCAGAACATCGCCCTGTCTGAGGTTGTCGCAGACCTGAAGGCGAAGCTGGCTTAACACCACGCTTATCGGCGCCCACCCCTGGATCCACAGTGCGCTTTACGCTGTGGACCCAGGGGTTTTTCAGTAGGATTTTGTGAATGACGACCGCCTTGTTTGATGCCCGCAGGATCGGTGCCCCCGTGCTTGATCACTACGATGTCATCGTGATCGGTGGGGGAATCTCCGGTGCACAGATTGCCCGGCATGCAGGGGGTAGGGGACTGCGCACACTTGTTGTCGAGGCCAAAGATTTCTCTTCCGGCACATCGGCGGCCACCTCAAAGATGATCCACGGTGGTCTGCGCTATCTGGAACAGCATGATTTCGCCGTGGTGCAGGAAGCCATCAGGGAACGCCGCTACTTAGGCATTGCCGCCCCACACCTGGTGGCACCACGCAGCTTCATGCTCACCGCCTTCGAGTGGTCCGAACCTAAGGCACCGGTCCTGGGAGCTGGCGTCGCCCTCTATGAAGCCATGGCCTGGAAGCGTAATCAAGGCCTGTCCCCGGATAAGCACTCCCCACGCTTCCGGTGGATTCCGAAAGATGCACTGCTCAAAGCAGTTCCCTGGCTAAACCCCACAGGACTCAAGGGTGCCTGGCGCCACGATGACACCCTCAACCTGCATGCCGAACGTCTCCTGCTGGCCATCATCAAGGAATTTGCAGCAGGTGGCGGCACAGCGATCAACCACGCCAAGGTGACACGTATTCTCCGCAATGAAGAGGCTGGACGGGTCTCGGGTGTGGAGGTCACCGATCAGATCACCGGCAACACAGCGCAGTTCCATGCCCCCGTGGTGGTCAATGCCGCCGGACCCTGGGTGGCTGAGGCACTGGGCGATATCGCAAAGTACACCGGTCTACGGGTGAAACAATCCAAAGGTGTCCACCTGCTCGCCGGTGACCTGGGAGGTCGCGACGGTGTTTTCGTCCGGGGTAAAAACGGGAAACACGTGATCGTGAACCCCTGGCAGGGCAGAACCCTCATCGGGCCCACAGATACTCCCATCGAGGGCAATGCCGATGATGCCCATGCTGAAGCCTCCGATATCGATCTATTGCTGGAGACTATCGATTCGGTGAGCGCGAAACCTCTGGACCGGGCAAAGATCATTTCCACACTGGTGGGGGTGCGCCCCCTGGTTGATGATGGCAGTGAAACCTACACCTCATCCAGACGCTTTGACATCAATGACCACGCAGATGCGGGCATAGACGGCCTGATGTCAGTCTCCGGAGGGAAATGGACCACCGCCCGCCTCATGGGGCACAAGGTGGTGCAACACATCATTGAGACCCAATCCCCGGTACTTCCACCGGTGAAGTCCTTTGACTCCCGATACCAACCGCTTTCCACCTCATTCGGCGACTACGACACCGTGGGAGAAGCATTCCAGTCAGCAGTACGCAGCCACCCGAGTGCACAACTTGACCAGAACATCCGCATCCACCTGGCACGCCTCTACGGAACAGAACACCACCGGATCCTCGACATGGTCATCCAACACCCACACCTAGCCCAGCGACTTGATCCCCACGGAGACAGCCTTGATATCGCTGCACAGGTCGTCTACGCCCTTACTGATGAAGCCGCAGTAGATCTGGCAGATGTGCTTGACCGTCGCCTTGTTCTGGGGACTCTCGGCACTGTAGCCTCGGATGCCGTACGAAAGACCGCTGAGATCATGGCTGAAGTATCCGGCTGGTCTCAGGAACACACGGAGGCACAGATCCTTGATTATTTGAACGCCCAACAGAGGGTTCAGGACATACTGAAGGCCTACCGGTAGAGACTCTCCAATCGGGCGGGCGCACACCACACATAACGAGCAAGATCCTTATCCTGTGCCTCCCGCTCAAAGCCCCGCCGGATAAGCGCCCGGGCAGAAGCCTCATTATCCGGACTCACATGCGCAATCAGAGTCGATGTCTGAAACAGGACCGGAATATCAGTCTGAGCCTGATCCACCAGAGTCCCGGCAATACCCCGTCCCCAGTGCTCAGGAGAAACCCAATAACCGATCTCCACGCCTGTGGCGCGCCGGGTACACGCTAAAAGACCTACGGATTCCTCGCTGATTTCAGCAACGAACCAACGTGCTGATCCTTCTTTGGTCAGCGGGATTTCTGCTAGGGAGGCTTTGGTCCTCTTGCTGATTTCCTTTGGAGTCCAGGGTTTGCCGTTGCCGATATGTTGAACCACCCGGCGGTCTGTGGCCAGCTGGGTGAAAAACGGGGAGTCCTGATGGGAGAACGGGCGGAAGGAGAGTAGGTCCGTGGGCATGGCGAAGCCTTCTAAACATGTAGGGGTTAGGTGATCCCTAATGTAGTGGACTTATGCTGTTTGTCTAATGGAAAGCCCCGTTCCGGGTATACCTGAACGGGGCTGGTGAGAACACTGTTTTAGGATTGCTTCTGGGGTGCGATGAGAAACCCACCATAACGATGAGGCTGTGGTGGGTGAGGGGGGGGGAGGATTAGTTTTTAGCCCTCGCCGTCGTGGCCTTTGAGCAGGTCTGCGAAAGAGGAGAAGTTCTCGCCTGGGTTGACGCCGGTGCGTCGATAGGAGAGATCGGCATCCTGGTTGGCGGTGGCACCGCCCAGACCCTGCACGCTGGTGAAGTCCTGAAGCATCAGTGTGGCTAGTTCACCCGCGGCACGGTTGACGCGCTGTTCGAATTCCACACCTGCTTCGGTACCGAAGTCCTCCGTAGCGGCGAAGACGCCGGTGGGGACGACTACGGCGCGAAGGTAGTTGAACAGGGGACGGATGGCGTGATCCAATACCAGTGAGTGTCGTGCGGTTCCGGCTGATGCCGCGACGATGGTGGGCAGACCGATGATGGTCTTGGGATCCAGGACATCGAAGAACATCTTGAAGATGCCGGAGTAGCTAGCGGTGAACACCGGAGTCACAGCGATGAGCCCGTCGGAACTGGCCAGACGCTTCTTGGCGGCGTCCAGGGCCGGGGAGCTCAAACCTGCAGAGGTGAAGGAGGTGGCGAGGTCGAAGATGAGATCGCGGATCTCAATGACCTCGATGTCTAAGGATTCACCACGTGCAGAGACTGCTGCCTGCACAGCATTGGTGAGCTGATCGGCAACAGACCTGGTTGTTGATGGGTTGGATAATCCGGCGGTGACAACGGTGAGTTTACGCATCGTGCTGCTCCTTTATTCGGCGTCGGCAGGCTGGCCGGGGCTGACCTTGAAGTGTGGGCTGTTCCGATTTTCCATCAGGGTCTTATGGGTTGGCGGATTGGAGGGAACGTGGTCCGGGCGGCGTTCCTCCATGCGACGGCGAACCTCTGGGACAACATCGCGGCCCAGGCGTTCGATCTGGTCGAGGACAACCTCCAGTGGGAGGCCGGCGTGGTCCATGAGGAAGAGCTGACGCTGGTAGTCGCCCACCCAGTCGGCGAATTCCATGGTGCGTTCGATGATCTGTTCCGCGGTGCCCACGGTCAGTGGGGTCATGCGGGTGAAGTCTTCCAGGGATGGCCCGTGCCCGTAGACAGGTGCGTTGTCGAAGTATGGGCGGAAGAAGTCCTTGGCCTGCTGTTCGGTATCACCGATGAAGACCTGGCCGCCGAGGCCGACGATGGCCTGATCGGCACGACCATGACCGTAGTATTCGAAGCGCTGACGGTAGAGGTTCACCATTTGAGCGGTGTGTTCCTTGTTCCAGAAGATGTTGTTGTGGAAGAAGCCATCGCCGTAGAAGGCGGCCTGTTCGGCAATCTCGGTGGAACGGATGGAACCATGCCAGACAAACGGGGCCACGCCGTCGAGAGGTGCTGGGGTGGAGGTGTATCCCTGCAGCGGGGTGCGGAACTTACCCTGCCAGTTCACAACCTCTTCACGCCAGAGGCGACGCAGCAGGTGGTAGTTCTCAATGGCCAGTGGGATGCCCTGACGGATGTCCTTGCCAAACCAGGGATAGACCGGGCCGGTGTTGCCGCGTCCCATCATCAGGTCTACACGTCCACCGGAGAGGTGCTGGAGGAAGGCGTAATCTTCGGCGATCTTCACCGGGTCATTGGTGGTGATCAGCGTGGTGGAGGTGGAGAGCAGGAGCTTTTCTGTCTTTGCCGCGATGTAGGCCAGGTGGGTGGTGGGGGAGGAAGGGACAAACGGTGGGTTGTGGTGTTCGCCGGTGGCAAATACATCCAGACCGACCTCTTCGGCCTTGAGAGCGATTTTGGTCATCGCTTCAATACGCTCGGCCTCGGTGGGGGTGGTGCCGTTGGTGGGATCTGTGGTGACGTCACCGATGGTGAAAATACCGAACTGCATGATGGGAGTCCTTTCCTCTGGGAGTAACTATTGAAAAATCTTTGTTGATGTATCACCAATATAGCGCGGATTGTTGATTGACGCAACAACAATTATGAAACGCGCACGGAAAACCTAGCTCAGTCCACATCTACGAACTCAATGAGAGCGCGCATATCCCGTCCACTGATGATGCGCAGAGGTGTTTGATGCTCTTCCCCGTGCTCAGTGATGATCACCGACCAGGGGAGCTCAGATCCGGTCATGACATCGATGACCTCCTGGGCCGTGGCGGTGCGGGGCATGAAGGTGGCTGAATCAGAGGTCTCTGCATAATCAAGCACCTCACGCACGGTTCGTGCGTCCAACTTGTGGTTATCCTGCAGGTCGGCAGCCACCCAACGTGCAATGGTGTTGGTGGTCAGCAGAGAGACATACTTCTTGCCGTCATAGACCGGGAACTGAGAAATCTCAGTGCTGCGTACAATATCCAGCGCATCACTGATCGGATCGTCCAGCTTCAACAGTTGGACCTTCTGTCGGGACAAGACTTGCAGTGCCACCGGGGGATTGATGAGCAGATCACGGATCTGTTCAATGGAATCAATGGTGTCCGGGCGGGGATCGGCAATGGGTTTGAAGTTGTTGTACTGGCCATGGCTGATGGCATTGCGCAATTCTGCAAATGCATCCAGGCTCTCGGCCTGGGTGGAGGAGATTAAATGTTTCTTCTCAGCCAGGCGCACCATCCAGCGGAAACTGTCAGAACGTTTTGCATTGAGTTCTGAGCGCAGATGCGCCTCAATATCATTGAATGCCGCCAAAAATGCGACCGCCGGATCAACTACTGGGGCGCGGGTGTCTGCGTGCTCGCTCATGGCACCCCACCTTAGCGATTCTGACACCCCACGCATTCTGTAGTCATGTGGTGGCCCCTGATGGAAACGTCGGATTGCGCGGTCACTCCGGGAACGGTAGTCACTGACACCGGGACTTATTATGAGAGGGCTTATAGCACGCGAACCCAACAGGACTGTGAGATTCCATGAGCCACAGCTCCAGGATGTGCCGCCATGAGCGATGAAACAGTCAGTCAAGCTGATAAATTCAATGGGATAATGGTTAGGTCATGATAGTCATTTCTCCCACCGTTTTACACCGGCGATTCTCCCACCGCGTATAAGTGGTATCGCCAAAACCACGCGGTGCGACGAGTGGGGGATCTATTGACGGAGATACGCGCAATGACGGGGACAGGAGCAGTACAGCACGCCACGCCAGCAGTTTTCTAGCGGGCGTGAGCTGATCAACGCTGTGTGTACCCGCAGGGAGGAAGCAGAACGCTTCAAAGCGCTGTCCCAGGATGTGGAAGCCGAATTATCGGGCACCCTTGATGCTTATGATCCTGAGCTGGCCCAGGGGGTTCGGGTGTTATGGATCCGGCAGGGCAGGTCAGCTAGGGATGAGACGGCGTTTCGTCATGCTTGGAAGACTGGGGATCGTCTGCGCCATGCTGGTCAGCGCATGACGGATGCTGCGATCATTGATGCCGATGAGCACGCCTATGCGGTCGCCCAGGAGATCGCTGCAGACGGGGGTAAGAACGAGTTGCCACCGATGCGGGATCGCCAGACAATGGCCAAGCGAGTACGTGGCTACGTCACGACGTCCAAGGGCGCAGAGGGAGCCTATGTGACCCCAGTGCGAGCGAACAGTGCTGAGTACAAGGCTTTAGCCACTCAATAGCTGTCGCCCCGGCCAGCGCTGTGTCACCGACCTGATCCCACATACCCATCGCCGGTCAGATATTGCCTTAAGCCACCAGGAACGCCTGACAATCAGACTGATGTGCTTGATGAACTCCCGCAACGCACTGATCCCATTGGCTGGATCGATCTGGGCCCAGCCGACCGTACTGCTTATGAACAGAAAATTAAAAATGGTAACTGGATGGGGATGCGTCCTTCCGCCATGTTGGTGCCTCCTGGCACCACGCACTCAGCGAAGATGAACCGCATAATGGAACTTCTGGAGGAAGCGGAGGAACACGGCCACAAGACACTGATCTTTACTTTCTTCCTCGATGTGCTCGATGAACTGGAACGTGTCCTGGGCGAGGGTGTCATCGGAAGGATCGCAGGTAGTGTGCCAAGTACTCAACGTCAAGAGCTTGTTGACGCCCTCGCCGACACCCCAGCTGGCTCCGCCTTGATCTCCCAGAGCGCCGCCGGAGGAGTAGGTCTGAATATTCAAAGCGCCAGCCAGGTCATCATCTGCGAATCACAGGTCAGGCCGACCATTGAACAGCAGACTGTTGCCCGTGTGCACCGCATGGGGGCCGATTTCCACTGTCAATATCCACCGGCTGATCGGTGATGACACCGCTGATGAACACATGCTGGAGATGCTTGCCGCTAAGGCACAAATCTTTGATATCTATGCCGGTTTCTTTGAATCTGCTGACATCCCGGATGCTGTGGATATGACAGAGGCCCAGCTGGCCGCCAACATAATCGATGCTGAACGGGCCAGACCGGGCCTTGATGGCGGGGAAGGGAAGGCCTAGGCGTTCTGGTAAGCGCCACGCTCCAGGAAGTCACAGGCGCTCATCTGCCCGGAGTTGTAACCTGCCAGGAAAGCTTCCTTGCGCTGCTCGGAGGAGCCGTGGGTCCAGCTCTCAGGGCTGACCTCACCGCCGGAACGTTGCTGGATGTTGTCATCGCCGATGGCCTGAGCAGTGGTGATGGCTGACATGAGTTCCTCATCGGAGATCGGTTCCAACATGGCATCCGGACCGCTGTCTGCGTGAGCTCCCCAGATGCCTGCGTAGCAGTCGGCCTGCAGCTCGATCTTCACCGCATTGGAATCAGGGCCCGGATCATTATAGTCAGACAGCCCGAGGGTGCCCTCGAGATTCTGCACGTGGTGACCGTACTCATGGGCCACCACGTACATCTGGGAGAAGGAGGCGTCGCTTCCGCCCAATTGCTCCAACTGAGCGAAGAAGCTGTCATCAAAGTAGGCGCTCTCGTCACCAGGGCAGTAGAAGGGGCCGGTGGCAGAAGACGCCATGCCACAACCCGACTGAACGGAGTTCTCGAAAAGCGTCAGGTAGGGCTCCCGGTAGTCGAGGCCAGCCTGCTCAGGAAGAACTCTCTCCCACATCTCATTGACAGAGAAGGAGGTGTAGTACAGACGGCATTCAGGGTCTTCATTGGCGATCTCACCTGAGGTGCAGTGATCAAAGGTGTCCTGCTCACCTGATTCCACCTGGCCCTGATCATTGCCCTGACCCAGCATGTCCTGTACTTCAGCTGGGTTTCCTCCGAGTAGGAGGAAGAGTCCAACAATCAATAATCCGCCGAGGCCGCCGCCGACAGCCATGCCACGGCCGCCGCCGCCCTTTCGGGCTTTGCCGCCTGAGCGGGAAACATCTCCACGAAAAGTCATGTGTGAATCATCCCATAACCGGCTGCGGATGTAGGGGATTGGGAGTAACAAATTGGTAGATATTTTTGGGGGACAGTGCTGGAGGAGTACCTGCGGGCATGGTCCGGGGTGGGTTGATGGTTCCCAGTGTCGCCCGGGGTCTGTACAATGCCAGTGTTACTGTCTTTGTGGTTGTTATATGCACTTTCCTGCTGGGATCCTTAAATCAGGGGACCGGTTCAGTTCATGCTCGGTACATGCCCCTTTAAGAACCACCGATAGACAGTCTTATCTGACATCACCAAATGGAAGGACCTCCTACACGTGCTGCGCACTCATCTTTCAGGCGAGCTTCGTAAAGAAAACGCTGGCCAGTCAGTGACCCTGACCGGCTGGGTCGCCCGTCGCCGTGACCACGGTGGCGTGATCTTCATTGATCTTCGTGACCGCTCCGGTATCTCCCAGGTTGTTTTCCGCAATGAGGACGTTGCCGAGCGTGCACACGCACTGCGCAGCGAGTTCGTCCTCCAGGTCACCGGCGTCGTCGAAAAGCGCCCGGAGGGTTCTGAGAACCCGAACCTGGCCTCCGGTGACATCGAGATCAGCGTCACCGAATTCAAGGTGCTCAACGAGTCCGCACCGCTGCCTTTCCAGATCGAGGATGCATCCTCCGCTGGTGAGGTCGGCGAGGAGACCCGCCTGAAGTACCGTTACCTGGACCTGCGTCGCCCCGCCCAGGCCAACGCCCTACGTCTGCGTTCCGCTGCCAACAAGGCTGCCCGCACCGTGCTGGACGGTCACGATTTCACCGAGATCGAGACCCCAACCCTGACCCGTTCCACCCCTGAGGGGGCGCGTGACTTCCTGGTTCCGGCACGCCTGAAGCCAGGTACCTTCTACGCACTGCCCCAGTCCCCGCAGCTGTTCAAGCAGCTGCTGCAGGTCGCCGGCATGGAGCGTTACTACCAGATCGCCCGCTGCTACCGCGATGAGGACTTCCGCGCAGACCGCCAGCCGGAGTTCACTCAGCTCGATGTTGAGATGTCCTTCGTTGACCAGGAAGATGTCATCGCCCTGGCCGAGGAGATCCTGGCCGAAGTCTGGAAGCTGATCGATTATGAGATCACCTTCCCGATCCCACGCATTACCTACGCTGACGCGATGCGTCTCTATGGTTCTGACAAGCCGGACCTGCGTTTCGACATTCAGATCACCGAGTGCACCGACTTCTTCAAGGACACCTCTTTCCGCGTGTTCAAGAACGAGTACGTCGGCGCAGTCGTGATGAAGGGGGGCGGATCCCAGCCACGTCGTCAGCTCGACGCATGGCAGGAATGGGCTAAGCAGCGCGGCGCCAAGGGCCTTGCCTACATCCTCGTGGGGGAAGACGGCGAGCTCGGTGGCCCAGTGGCCAAGAACATCACCGACGCAGAGCGCGAGGGCATTGCAGCCCACGTCGGTGCTGAGCCGGGCGACTGCATCTTCTTTGCAGCCGGTGATACCAAGTCCTCCCGCGGTCTGCTCGGCGCAGCTCGTGATGAGATCGCCAAGAAGCTTGATCTGATCAAGGACGGTGACTGGTCCTTCGTGTGGGTTGTTGACGCCCCAATGTTTGAGCCTGCCGCCGAGGCCACCGCATCCGGTGACGTTGCCCTGGGCAACTCCAAGTGGACCGCCGTCCACCACGCCTTCACCTCCCCGAAGCCGGAATTCCTCGACACCTTCGATGAGAACCCTGGCGACGCACTGGCCTACGCATACGACATCGTCTGCAACGGTAACGAGATCGGTGGTGGATCCATCCGTATCCACCAGCGTGACATCCAGGAGCGCGTATTCAAGGTCATGGGTATCGCCGAGGAGGAAGCACGCGAGAAATTCGGCTTCCTGCTGGACGCCTTCGCCTTCGGTGCACCTCCACACGGCGGAATCGCCTTCGGCTGGGACCGCATCGTGTCCCTGCTCGGTGGATTCGACTCCATCCGCGATGTCATCGCCTTCCCGAAGTCCGGTGGCGGAATCGACCCCCTGACCGAGGCCCCTGCAGCGATCACCCCGCAGCAGCGCAAGGAAGCCGGCATCGACGCCAAGCCAAAGGCTCCACAGGCCAAGGCTGACGCCGCTGAGGCACCTGCCGGAGAAGCCGCACAGAAGTAGCAATTCCTGTCCTGATCTCCCCATACCTCGGAGGGTGCAACCCTTTTTTCGGAGGTGAGATCACATAGGAGAATGTGAACCAGGGTCCCCACTCAACCAGCACCACGGATTGAGTGAGGGCCCTGTTTTGCTGCCACCTGCCCGTTTCCGGGGGTAAAGTGGCCTGGACACCTCATTCGCCAAGAGTGCTCTGTATCATTGATTAAGCCCTGGTTCTGCCCAGGCTGCCCCTACCTCAAAGGTGATGTCCGGAAAACGCATCGCCGACTACAGCAGTCTGAGCTGACCACCACTGGTCGTCCCCCGGCAAGAGCCGGGGAAGGTTGGCAGATGCATAAACCGGGAGTGCAATGCCGGTTATGCGACCACATGCATGCTAGCGTGCACACGGGATACCTCCCGGGTAACCGCGCCTGGGAAATATAAGGAGTAGAAGCACATGCTGAACCACCAAGAAATCGTTGAGATCGCCGAGGATCTTCTGGCCAAGCGTTATGGCGGAACCCAGCACCTCAGCGAGGTGGAGCAGCTCAATGGTTCCGGCACCGCGGCTGTATTGCGTGCACGCGTAGCCAATTCGCCATTCCTGCAGCAGCGCTCGGTTGTTCTCAAGTATGTTCCGGCAACCGGGGATCCCTTCGATGATTCCGCGCTGGTGCGGGAAATCGTCTCCTACCAGTTCACCACCTCACTGACTGAGGAGGTCCGCCCCGGACCGGTCATCCTGGCCTATGACATCGACAAGCGCATCATCGTCCTGTCGG
>NZ_CALZFS010000047.1 GCF_945649885.1 uncultured Corynebacterium sp.
CAAATATTACTTAACCCCCCGATCCCCCACATCCCACCCCAGGCACAGAAAAACCGAAGGTCACAAGCTCTTTCGAGTTTGTGACCTCCGGCCGTTGCGGTTCGAGAACCGCTCTTTGTGCCCGGGGGGGGACTTGAACCCCCACGCCCTTGCGGACACTGGCACCTGAAGCCAGCGCGTCTGCCATTCCGCCACCCGGGCGGGTGTGCTTTTGCGACCTGTTTAAGATAGCACGCACCCATGGGAGTTTGCCAAATCAGCTGGATAATCGGGGTTTTATCATTAACAACAAACGTATAAAGATTGTCCGGCGCGCGGTTCAGCCTATAACTTATGCGTGCTTCCCCCTTATAATGACGCTATCGTGCGCTTGAACCTTCAGTTTGAACCATCAGGTTTTTGATTAGCCCAGATTAAGTTTTAGGTCACAGGGCGGGACAAACGCATGCTCTCAGGCGTTTTTGTTTATGAAACGCTTTTATACTGTCCACATCAATCCTTGAAGGAGGTCGCACCAATTGGCTGGTTCTGGTCGAGTGGCTAATGCGATGAACAGTCTGGCGAAGCTGGATAGTTCTCTGCAGCGCGGCCTCGATAACGCATTGGCGTTTGTGTTTCGGGGTCGTGTTGTTCCGTCTGAGCTTGAGGAGCTTCTCAAGCAGGAGGCGGAGGATCATGTTGTGCATACCGCTGATGGGTATGTTGAGGCTCCGAATGTTTTCAAGGTGTCGGTGAGTCCGACGGATTTTTCTAACTTGTTAGAAAATTCGCCGGGTCTGGCTGGTCGTTTTGCTGATCAGATGACAAGGTTCTGCAGAAATAATGATTGGTCTCTGGCTGGTCCGGTCGTTGTGTTGATTGCTGAGGATTCGGCAAGGCATACGGGTCAGTTGAAGCCGGATTCGGAGAAGGATCCGGATCCTGAGTTGAGCAGTGGTTTCCTGCCTATGGACGGTGATGGCGTTTTAGCTGTTACAGAAAGTGAGTCGATGAACGTGTCCGACAGTTCCTCTTATTCCGGTACTGAGTTTCTGCCTGCGCAGTCCGCAGAGCGTCCGTTGGCGCAGGGTGTTCCTGCGTCGCAGGTGGATGCTGCCCGTCAAGGTGTGCCACAGTCTTCTGGTCCGGTGGTGTCTCTGCTGCTGCAGGATGGTTCGAGCCGTACCTACATGGTGAAAGAGGGTTCGAACATCATTGGTCGTAGTAATGATGCGGATCTTCGTTTGCCGGATACGGGTGTGTCCCGTCAGCATGCTGAGATCACGTGGGATGGTCGGGATGCGATTGTGGTGGATTTGAAGTCCACTAATGGCACTACTGTGAACGACACTCCGATTGAAAATTGGTTGTTGGCTGATGGCGATGTCATCACTGTGGGTCATTCCAATATTGAAGTTCGTATTGTCAGCCCGTAACGGGAGAGGTTGAGCATGGATTCTCTGGTCCTTCTGGGGCTGCGCGTAGCGCTTCTGCTGGTGTTGTGGCTCTTTGTGATGCTGGCACTGTGGGCGATGAAGAACGATTTGAAGCTGATGGCGGGTGCGCCGTCGAAAAGCTCCTCGGTGGCCGCCCCCCAGGGGCTTGCGCGCGCGTTCAACCGTTCCACCCCGCCTCGTCTGCTGACTGTTATTGAGGGACCGCTTGCCGGTTCTTCGATGGAGGTCGCCGATGACATGGTGATGGGTCGTAGTCCTGATTGCACATTTGTGGTTGGGGATGATTATGCGTCCGGTAGGCATGCTCGGATTTTCAAGCGTGGTTCGGAATGGTTTGTGGAGGACCTGGATTCCCGCAACGGCACTTTTGTTGGCGGTGTGAGGATTGATCAACCGGAAGAGGTCGAATTGGGTACGGATATTCGGATTGGTCGGACAACGGTAAGGCTTGTGCCCTGATGCTGAAACTTAAATATGCGGCGGCTTCTGACCGGGGTCTGGTCCGTGGCAACAATGAGGATTCTGCTTATGCAGGTCCTCATCTTCTGGCCATTGCGGACGGCATGGGTGGTCATGCGGCTGGTGAGATCGCCTCCCAGTTGATGATCAATCATCTGCGCGCGCTGGATACCTACCCCGGCGATAATGACATGCTGGCCCTGATGGGCATGATTGCCGATGAGGCAAATGCTTCTATTGCGGACGGTATTGAAGAGGATGCTGCCCGTGATGGCATGGGTTCCACACTGACGGCGTTCATGTTCAATGGCCGTGAGCTGGGTCTGTGCCATGTGGGTGATTCGCGCGCCTATATTCTTCGCGACGACACCCTGGTGCAGGTCACCACTGACGATACTTTTGTGCAGTCCCTGGTTGCTGAGGGCAAGTTGGATCCAGAAGATGTGTCCACGCACCCTCAGCGTTCCCTGATTCTGAAGGCCTACACCGGCCATCCGGTTGAACCGACCTTGAAGAACTTCCCCGCCCAGGTGGGCGATCGTCTGTTGCTGTGCTCTGATGGGCTGTCTGATCCTGTCACCCACAGCACCATTGAGGAGACCCTGCGTCTGGGTACCCCGCAGGAAGCTGTGAAGCGTCTGGTGGATCTGGCGCTTCGTTCCGGTGGTCCTGACAATGTCACCGTGATCGTGGCGGACATCATCGAGGTGCCTGGCGATGATCTCACCATGAGTGATTCCCTCCCCTTGACCGTGGGCGCGCTCAATGGTGAGCAGCCTGAGGATCCCCGCCCAGATACGGCTGCTGGCCGTGCGGCGGCGATTTCCAGGGAGCCGAAGAAGATCGATCCGGTGCCTGAGATTGAGCAGCCACCCGAGAAATCCTCCGGCAAACTCACGGTCCTGGTCGTAGCCCTGATCGTCCTCATCGGTGTTGTTGCCGCAGGATGGTGGGGCTACTCCCGTATCAACACCACTTACTTTGTCACCGCAGCCGAAGATGAGGTGATCTCCGTGGAGCAGGGTGTGGATTACCGGATCTTCGGTATTGAGCTCCATTCCCCCTACAAGGTGGCTTGTCTGGATGCCGAGGGTGAACTGACACTGGTGGATGACTGCACCGGCGATCCGGCCTTCACACTCGATGACCTTCCGGAGAGTCTGCGCGGCAGCGTGACCAACCTGCCCTCAGGTTCCTATGACGAGGTGCAGGCGCAGTTGCAGCGTCTGGCTGCACAGGCATTACCTGCCTGTGTGACCACACAGACAGAAGGCGGGTTCCGCGATAGACCAGGAGTCAACTGCAGGGAGGTTTCTGATGAGCGTGCTTGAGAGATTGAAGATGCGCCGCAAGGAAATGTGGCTGCTGCTGTTGGCCACGGCCGTGGTCACGGTGATGTTCGTGAGCCTGGAACTGGCCCTGGGCAATGACCTGGACAGCCAGGCCTTCATCCTGATTGCTGGTTTCATGGGTGTGTTCGTGATCGCCCACCTGGCCATGTGCTGGGTGGCACCTTTTGCTGATCACATCATGTTGCCCGTGGTGGCACTGCTCAACGGCATCGGGCTGGTGATGATCTACCGGCTTGATCTGGCCACGGGGTACAACACCGTGAACAGCCAACTCATGTGGACCTTTGTGGGCGTGGTGCTCATGGTGGTGGTGTTGGTGGTCCTGCGTGATCACAAGGCACTGTCCAGGTATTCCTACCTGTTGGGCATCGTCGGCCTGGTCCTGCTCGCCCTGCCGCTGGTGTGGCCGCAGCCTGCCGGTGTGGAGGCACGCATCTGGATCTGGTTGGGACCATTTTCCATCCAGCCGGGCGAGTTCTCCAAGATCCTCCTGCTGCTCTTCTTCGCCCAGCTGCTGGCCACCAAACGTGCCCTGTTCACCGTTGCCGGCTACCGCTTCTTAGGGCTTGATTTCCCACGTCTGCGTGACCTGGCCCCCATCCTGGTGGTGTGGGCCCTGGCCATCCTGATCATGGCTGGCGCCAATGACTTCGGTCCGGCGCTGCTGCTGTTCTCCACTGTCCTGGTCATGGTGTACCTGGCCACCGGACGTGGTTCCTGGCTGCTGATCGGTGCTGTCCTGGTGGCTGTGGGCGCCTATGCGGTGTACCAGGTGTCCTCCAAGATCCAGGAGCGTGTGCAGAACTTCCTGGATCCGGTGGCCCATTATGATTCCACCGGTTATCAGCTCTCCCAGTCACTGTTCGGTATGAGCTGGGGTGGCATCACCGGCACCGGCATGGGTCAGGGTTATCCCAATATGATCCCCGTGGTGCACTCTGACTTCATCCTGGCCGCCGTGGGTGAAGAGATGGGTCTGATCGGCCTGGCTGCCGTCATCGTGCTCTTTGGTGTCCTGGTCACCCGTGGCATGCGTACCGCCATGTCCACCCGTGACACCTATGGGAAGCTCGTGGCATCAGGGCTGTCCATGACCATCATGATCCAGGTGTTCGTGGTTGTCGCCGGTATTTCAGCTCTCATGCCCATGACCGGACTGACCACCCCGTTCATGTCCCAGGGTGGTTCTTCCCTGATGGCCAACTACATCCTGCTGGCCATCCTCTTGCGTATCTCTGATCACGCACGCCGTCCTGCCATGATGCGGGCCCGGGAGGAGGTTGCGGCATGAACAAATCCATCCGCATAACCTCCTTCTTCTCCCTGCTGCTGATCGTGGTGCTGTTGGTGAACCTCACCTGGATCCAGAGTTTCCGCGAGGATGACCTGGCCCAGAACCCACTCAATGGCCGCGCCTTCCTGGAGACCAAGTCCACCCCGCGTGGACAGATCTCCACCGGAGGTCAGATCCTGGCGCAGTCCCATCAGGATGACAATGGTTTCTACCAGCGTGAGTATGTGACCAACCCGGAGGCCTTCGCCCCGGTACAGGGCTATCTCTCTGATATCTACGGGGCAGCCGGTCTGGAATCGGGTTATAACGCGATCCTCAACGGCACAGACTCTTCCCTGTTCACTTCGCAGTGGCTGGATGTGCTCTCCGGCAAACCCACCCAAGGTGCCAATATTGAGCTCACTCTTGATCCCACCATGCAGGAAACCGCCTATGACCAACTGACCCAGAATGGTTATGAAGGTGCCGTGGTGGCTCTGCGCCCGAGCACTGGTGAGGTACTCACCATGGCCTCCTCGCCCAGCTTCAACCCGAATTCCATTGTGAATTCCGCAACCGCTGCGGACGCCTGGGCGGAGTACACCTCTGATCCGCAGTCCCCGCTGTTGAACCACGCCACCCAGGAATCCCTGCCCCCGGGATCGATCTTCAAGATCATCACCACCGCAGCAGGTCTGGACAATGGTTACAGTGCTGATTCCCCTGTCACCGCTGCTTCTGAGATCACCTTGCCGGGAACCACCACCACCTTGACCAACTATGCGGGTCAGGCCTGTGCAGGCGGTGGAACCACCACCCTGCAGACTGCCTTCGCCCTATCCTGCAACACTGCTTTTGTGGAGATGAGCGTGGACATCGGTGCTGACGCCCTGCGTGATGCAGCGGCTGATTTCGGTGTGGGTAGAAACTACGACCTGGGTATCAACAATGTCAGTGGTGGCCTGGGTGAGATCCCTGATGATGCTGCACTGGGACAGTCCTCCATCGGCCAGCGCGACGTGGAGATGAGTGTTCTCCAGGCAGCTGTCATGGCAGCCACCGTCTCCAATGGTGGCGTGCGCATGGAACCCTATCTGGTGTCCCGTGTCACCGGCCAGGACCTGAGCGAACTGTCCTCCCATGAACCAGAATCTGATGGTGGTATTGAACCGGAAATCGCCGAACAGATCACTGAACTGATGAAGGCCTCAGAGCGCAACACCTCCGGATACACCGGGGCGGATATCGCCTCCAAGACCGGCACGGCAGAACATGGTGGCGAGGATACTCCCCCACACACCTGGTACGTGGCTTTCCAGGATGATGTGGCTGTGGCCGTGCTGGTGAAAAACGGTGGTGGCTTCGGAACCGGTGCCACCGGTGGTGCTGTGGCAGCACCGATCGGCCGGGCCGTACTTCAGGCAGCAGGAGGTCTGTGAACTGATGAGTGAACCGGATTCCACTGGAAAAGAACGCCTGCAGGAGTTAATCGGACCTGATTACCGCCTGCAGTGGATCATCGGCCACGGCGGCATGTCCACCGTGTGGCTGGCCGATGACACCGTCAATGACCGCGAAGTAGCCGTGAAGGTACTGCGCCCGGAGTTTTCTGACAACTCTGAATTCCTCAGCAGGTTCCGCAATGAGGCCGAAGCTGCCGAGGCCATCCATTCTGATCATGTGGTGGCCACCTATGACTACCGGGAGGTGCCGGCACCGGCCGGGCACACCTTCTGTTTCATCGTCATGGAATACATCCGTGGTGAGTCCCTGGCGGACATGCTGGAACGTGAAGGCAAACTGCCTGAGGACCTGGCCCTGGATGTCATGGAGCAGGCAGCCCACGGTTTGTCCGTGATTCACCGGATGGGCCTGGTACACCGCGACATCAAGCCGGGAAATATTCTCGTCACCGCCAATGGCATCGTGAAGATCACAGACTTCGGTATCGCCAAGGCGGCTGCCGCCGTGCCGTTAACGCGCACCGGCATGGTGGTCGGCACCGCCCAGTATGTGTCACCGGAACAGGCCCAGGGCCACACGGTGACCCCGAGCAGTGATGTGTATTCACTGGGTGTGGTGGGCTATGAAATGATGGCTGGGCACCGCCCCTTCACCGGTGATTCCTCCGTGTCGGTGGCCATTGCCCATATCAATGAGGCACCCCCACAGATGCCCACCAGCATCACTGCCCAGACCCGTGAACTCATCGGCATCGCACTGCGCAAGGATCCCACCCGACGTTTCGCTGATGGTAATGAACTGACCCTGGCGGTTTCAGCAGTCCGCCTCGGCCAACGCCCACCGCAACCGCGCACGGCTGCGGTGCAGAAGGTGGCGGTGCCGCCATCGCCAAGCGCATCAACCGCCATGCTGGGCAAAGTTGCCCGCCCTGTCACCGTGGTTCCTGTTCAGGAGCCCCGGGGGTCAGGAATCGGCATCGGATTATTCATTGCCGTGCTGTTGGCGGTTATCATAGGTGCTGTTATCTATGCTGGTGCCACCGGCCTGATCTTTGGTAATTCCGAGGAGACCACCACCCCGGCGACGGTGACCCACACCTTCACGCCGACGGAAACCACTGAGGAAATCTGGGAACCTACAACATCCCCGGCCAGGCCCACAACCCAGGTACCAGCCCCCACTGATGAAACATCTTCAGAGGAATCAACAACTAGCCAGGAGGCAACCACCCGGAGCACCCGCACCACGGACACCACAGATTCAGACAGCACCACGGCACAGACACCGACAGAACCCACGGTTCCAAGTGCGCCCACCACGGTCCCCACTGAAGCTGGTACACCCGCCACCACCGCACTACCTGAGGAAACGCTCGCCCCGGTTGATGAACTACTGATTTCACTCGATGAATTAATAAACGCTGGAGGAAACCCGTGACTTTTGTGATCGCTGATCGCTATGAGCTGGGTGCCAACATTGGCTCCGGTGGAATGAGCGAAGTTTTCGCCGCCACCGACACCCTGATCGGTCGGGAAGTTGCAGTGAAGATGCTGCGCACCGACCTGGCCAGGGATGCCAATTTCCGTGAGCGTTTCCGCAGGGAAGCGCAGAACTCCGGCAAGCTCAGCCATCCTTCCATCGTGGCCATTTTTGACACCGGCCAGGTGGATCGCGACGGCGTATCCGTACCGTTCATCGTGATGGAACGCGTACACGGCCGCAACCTCCGCGACATCGTGCGCGAGGACGGTGCATTCACCCCCAACAAGGCCGCCACCGTCATGATCCCGGTATGCCACGCCCTGCAGTCCTCCCATGATTCCGGCATCATCCACCGCGACGTGAAACCGGCCAACATCATGATCACCAACACCGGTGGCGTGAAGGTGATGGACTTCGGCATCGCCCGCGCGGTGGATGATGCCACCTCCGCCATGACGCAGACCTCCGCTGTCATCGGCACCGCCCAGTACCTCTCCCCGGAACAGGCCCGTGGCAAACCCGCCGACGCCCGTTCCGATGTCTATGCCGCCGGCTGTGTGATGTACGAACTGGTCACCGCCCGCCCACCTTTTGAGGGCGACTCCCCCTTCGCCGTGGCCTACCAGCATGTGCAGGAGGATCCGACCCCACCATCGGAATATATCTCCGATCTCACCCCGACAGCCGCGTTGAATATTGATGCCGTGGTGCTCACCGCCATGGCCAAACACCCCGCCGACCGCTATCAGACCGGCCGTGAAATGGCCGAGGACCTGGAGCGGCTCTCCCGCAACGCCGTCTCCCACGCCGCCCGCACCCACGTGGAAACCCACGATGAACCAGAGGTCGCCCCGGTGCCGGCCACCCGTGTGGAGCGTGCGGAACCACGCCGCTTATCGACGGCTACCGCAGCAGGTGCCGCTGGCACCGGCGCTGCCGCGAGCACTGTTGGTGGTTCTTCCGGTGCCGGTGGTTCGCGCTCAGGTTCCGGCTCTGGTGGGCAGAAAGGTGGCTCACGTGGGCTGATGGCCCTGGCTGTCATCCTGTCCCTGGGTGTTCTCGGCGTGGCCGGTGCCTTCACCTATGACTTCATGTCCAACAGCTCCACCGCCGCCACCCAACAGATCCCCAATATTGTTGGCCTGCCGGAAAATGAGGCCGTCACAGAGCTGGAAGGTCTCGGATTCAACGTCACCGTGAACACCGAACCCAGCCCTGATGTGACAGAAGGTCTGGTCATCCGCACCAGCCCGAATGTCGGATCAGAAATCCGTGAGGGTGCCACCGTTACCCTGAGCGTGTCCAGTGGCCGTGAAATGGTACAGATTCCCGATGTCTCCGGACTCCCACTGGAGGAAGCCGCCCAGCAGCTCGAAGGGGTCGGCCTGGTGCTGAACCAGACCGTGCGTGAAGAAATCTCCGAGGACTTTGAAGCCGGCGAGGTAACTGAACAGAACCCACCCGCCGGTGAGGAAGTCAGCATCGGATCCACCGTTTCCCTGACCGTCTCCACCGGTGCCGGACAGGTACGAGTCCCCGTCATCGCGGGTATGCAGTGGTCACAGGCGGAAGGAAATATCACCACGCTCGGCTTCGTCCCAGAGATCAGCTATGTGGACAGCCGCCTGCCCGAAGGCGAAGTGATCTCCATATCCGGACAGGGTACAGAAATGAACCGTGGTTCCGCACTCACTGTGGAAATCTCCAATGGCATGCTCATCAGTGCTCCTGACCTGGCACGTTTGAATATCGAAGAAGCCCGCCGGGCCCTGCGTGATGCCGGATGGACCGCGCCGGAAGCCTCCCTGGTTGTCGGCGAAACCATCCCCACGCCTGCCCTGGTGGACCAGTCCCGCATTGGCTTCCAGAGCCCAGCTCCAGGCGAAACCATGCGCAAGGATGCCGTGGTCACAGTCCGAATCTACCAATTCGACCTGGCGGCCCTGGTACCGGAACGATAATGATGGTGGGCACGGCGGTTGGCCTCTGCGGTGTCCATAAAGGAAATCAGCTGGCCAGCTACCGTGAACCCCGGTGGTACGTTAAGCTCGAAGAACGAAGAAAACGGTTGTTTGGCCCCCTCAGACAACTTTGACCATGAAGGTGTGAACAAGTGCCAAAGGCAAAAGTTACAAAGAACGCAGTCGCTCCGGTAACAAGCAACCCGAGCGCCAACCGCACCCCGGTGAAGATCAACTCCACCGGAACCCCCATGTGGTACAAGGTGCTCATGTTCGCCTTCATGATCGTTGGTCTCCTCTGGCTGGTGACCAACTACCTGGCTGGCGAAGATATCGGCTTCATGGCAAGCATGGGTGCCTGGAATTACGGCATCGGCTTCGGTCTGCTCGTCATCGGGCTGCTGATGACCATGGGATGGCGTTAGCCCCTCAAGTCTTTTCCAAGAGGGTGCCTCCCACCAGAATTTCTGGTGGGAGGCACCCTCTTTTCATGTTTCTGAGTGCGCCAGCATCCTGCAGCCCTGAGGCTCCCAGAGTGCCTCTCAGGCACCCACTAGGAGTAATGGAACTTGCCTTGGATAATGTGGGTCCGGGGGTGCTGAGCGAGCTTCCTGGAGCATCGGATTTTCCGGGGTAAAGATACTATTTCCACTTTTCCACACAGAACCTGGCTGGGAGAAAAATGTGTCGATTGCTTTACACTTTCCAGCAGTTGAGTTCTCTGGAGCCACCACGCTGGCGGGATTATTTCCTCCCCCTGGGGGTCGAGATATGACAATTTCTCCGGTGGAAGGAGCCTTTATCCTGCTGCAGCCCTGTTCAGCTGGGGCTTCATTGCTTTGTGAGTGCTGTTTTTTCTTCCCCACTCCATGAATAACCTCCACTGCCGCCCCAAAGCTGACAATAAAGTTGGTGAACAGTCTCCGCGTACCGTCTTCTGTTCCTCTTTTTCTATGCACCGCCACCTGAATTGATCATGTATTTATGGTTTTGCCCCACATGAAGCACCTGCATTCTGGTGTGTCTGTTAAAAACCACGCTTTCACCGAAAAGATGAAGATTCTGTCATCTCCAGAAAAATTAGAGAATTTGTAATTTCAAGAACTGGTGTGCGTGTAAGATTTTGAAATGTTTTCGAATATCACAGTTAAGCAACCTGCAGATATATCAAAATATCCTATCGGCGACCCCTTTGTCCAAACTAGAACAAAGTTTCTATCTCTGGCTTTTCCGCAATAATCTCCCACCACCCCCGACACGAGGAGAGTTATCCACAGATCAAACGAGTTACACACATGTAACTGTGGATAACTCCAGAACGCGGCAGGGGATAAAAGTTATCCACAGGCTGTGCATAAACCTGTGGATTCGCAGACCCACCACAGAGATTCCTCCTTTTTCACATATTCCACAGCCTGTGGATAACTCTGTGAACAGTTTCCACCATGGGATGGGTGTTCGAATAATGACACCATTTTCCCGTATTCTGCGACGATAAGCCCATGTTCGAATTACATTTCCGCTTTTCATAGCGGTAAATTACAAGAATGTGACTATCCACAGTGTGGATAACACTTGTGGATAACTTCCTGAACTACAAGTTCTTCACATATTCCACAGCTGCTGTGGAATCCTGTGTGGGATTGATTTTCCTGCATGTGCGCAAAGTGAATTCTTGTGATTACACATCCTGTGGATAACTTTATTTATCACCCCCTTATGACAAAAAAGACGTCTTCCACATGGAAGACGTCTTAGTTAGTTGATAGTCCCTCAGCTACACCTCTTTAGCTGAACCGATATGCGGGTAGTCCGAGGAAGAGAATGACAATAACTGCCCCTAAACCAACCAAGGCGATCATCCACTGGGAACGACGGCTCTGAGCTTTGACCATCGGCCAGGTCAGGAGTGCACCTGCAATCAGACCTCCGAGGTGACCCCACAGGGAGACGTTGACTGCCAGAAAGGTATAACCAACGTTCACGGCGATGAGTGCCAGAGGAGCCCGCAGATCAGCGCCACGAAGGGCAAACAAGCCAACCATGACTGCCATCATGGAATACACGGCCCCGGAGGCACCTGCGGTGGGAGAAAGCGGGTCGAACCAGACCACGGCTGCGGATGCTCCGATGCCGCCCACCAGGTACATGACGCTGAACAACACTGATCCGAAGTAGTTTTCAATCTCGCGACCCAATAACCAGAGCAACACCAGGTTGAGCAGCATGTGGCCAGGTCCAATGTGAAGGAACATGGCACCAACAGCACGCAGGGGACCAAAGCCACTGGTCATCTGGGGAGCCCAGAGGATCCAGTCATCGGCAATGGAGCTGTCCCAGAGGTTGTTCTGGATGGATCGTGATTGGAAGGCGGTGACCAGGTAGACCGCTATGACGGTCAGGGAGATGGTGGTGCTGGCCGGGGCCTGGCGGTAGAAGTCTGCAGGCTTCATCGTGGAATTCTTCCCATTATTCTTTTCGTACCGTGAGTTGAATCAAAAAACAGGCCCTGCCACAAGGGCAGGGCCTGAAGAAGAGAGCTGAGTTAGAAACTACGCAACGATCTCGATGGACTCGATGACCACTGGCTCGGTTGGGCGATCCATGCGGTCGGTTGCGGTGGTACCGATGGCATCGACAACCTTCTGGGACTCTGCGTCAGTGACCTCACCGAAGATGGTGTGGGCATTGTTCAGGTGTGGGGTTGGTGCGGTGGTGATGAAGAACTGGGAGCCGTTGGTTCCTGGGCCAGCGTTGGCCATGGCCAGCAGGTAGGAGCGGTCGAAGCGCAGCTCTGGGTGGAATTCATCAGCGAACATGTAGCCCGGGCCGCCACGGCCGGTGCCGGTTGGGTCGCCACCCTGGATCATGAAGTTGTTGATGACACGGTGGAAGACAGAACCGTTGTAGAACGGGCCTTCGTTGGTGCCTGCTGCGTTGGCAGCCTTGTATTCCTTCGTACCCTCTGCGAGGCCGACGAAGTTGTTTACGGTCTCAGGGGCGTGGTTGCCGAAGAGCTCGACGGAGATGTCTCCACGGTTGGTGTGCAGAATTGCTGTTGCAGTCTTCAAAGTCATGTAATCCATCATAACCGCAACCAAGCATCCGCATGTTTCACTAGTCTGGGATTGGATAAACACTTCCGATTAAAGGAGAGCATTCAATGAGCACTTTCACGACACTCAAGATGGCACTGACCGGCGCGCGTACGGCATACAATGCCTACGCCGACTTCCGTGACCGCAAGGTGGATGAGGCTTATGACGCTCTGTCTTCGGCTGCTGAAACCTATGGGCCGAAGGCAGACGATGCTGTGGAATCAGCTCGCCACGCCTATGACGAATCCGTGCAGAAGGCCGGAAATGTCACCAAGGCTGCCCGCACCCGTCTGGAAAAGGCCCTGGCTGCTGCAGAGGAGAAGGGCGGATCTGCCCTCAAGGAGGCCCGTTCCTCTGGCAAGCAACTGAACCGGAAGGGACGTCGTAAAGCAGCAAAGCTGGATAAGAAGGCGCGTAAGGCGTCCTCCAAGCAGCTGGCACGTGTGGGCAAGAAGGAGAGCCACTGGGTCCGCAACGTGGCACTGACCGCGCTGACTGCCTCCGGTGTGGCCGCCATCGTCTATGCCGTTGTGAATAAGCGCAAGGATGTTCCGGGAGACACCCCTCCGAGCCTGGATGATCTATTCAACTCCGTGCAGCAGCCTGCTGAGGAGGAGCCGGTGCTGGTGTACTCCACCGAGACCGGCGATGAAGCACCCGGCGGCGCTGACACCGATGCCACCCCAGAAGAGATTGTTGCGGAGGCAGAAGCCGCCGCCGTTGAGGCCGCTGATCTGGATGCAGCCGAGGAAGCTGAGGCTAATACTGCCACAAACATTCCGGTTGAGGACGAGGTTGAAACCCTGGATGAGCTGAGCGAAGCGGAAGCCATCCAGGCTGAGTTTGATGCCAAGAACGCCCCACAGCGTGAACAGGGCGATAAATAAGTAGTAGAACAACAAAACTCTCCCGGTCCTCCCACCATATAAGTGGGGGGCGGGAGAGTTTTCGCTGCGGTTTTTAACGCTGTAATTCGTGGCTGAGCGAGTCCAATTCGCCACCACCGGCCATCTGGAGGGTGAGTTCTTCCAGGGTGACCTGGTCCCGGGGGATGTCCATGACCTGTTCGCCGAGGTTAAGCAGGATGAAATGGTCACCCACCAGGTAGGCGTGATGGGGGTTGTGCGTAATGAGGATGACGCCGATGCCACGGTCGCGGGCTGCTGCGATGAAGCGCAGGACCATACCGGATTGCTTCACACCTAGAGCCGCGGTGGGTTCGTCGAGAATGAGCACGCGGGCGCCGAAGTAGATGGCGCGCGCGATGGCCACCACCTGGCGCTGTCCACCGGAAAGTGAAGCCACCGGCACATCCACGTTGCGGAGTTCAATGCCCATTTCTCGGAGTTGTTCATCGGTGATTGTACGCATCTCATCTTCACGCAGACCTCCGAAACGACCGGTGAGTTCCTGGCCGAGGAAGAAGTTGCGCCACACGCTCATCTGTCCGACCACAGCCAGATCCTGGTAGACCGTGGCGATACCGGCGTCCAGGGCGTCGCGGGGGGATTTGAAGCGGACGGTTTCATCATCCACGTACACGGTGCCGGAGGTGGCAGGGTGCAGGCCGGCGAGGATCTTGATGAGCGTGGATTTACCTGCACCGTTATCACCCAGCACACAAGTCACAGCACCGCCATGGACAGACAGGTTGATGTCTTTGAGTGCGTGGAAGACACCGTAGTCCTTGGAGATACTCTCAAGGCGGATCAGTTCTGTCATGATCGCTCCTTGTTGAACTTGGCAAAGCGGTTGTTGGTGATCACGGCGAACAGCAGCATGCCGCCGAGGAAGAACATGAACCAGTCCGGGTTCCAACCTGCATAAACGATGCCCTGGTTGGTCATGCCGAAGATGAGGGCACCGATCATGGTGCCGATCACGGTGCCGCGACCACCGGTCATGGCAATGCCGCCGATGACGGCGGCGATGATGTAGAGGAACTCATTGCCCACGCCCTGGCCGGCCTGGATGGAATCAAACATGAACAGGTTGTGCATGCCTACGAACCAGGCGGCGAAACCGACGAACATGAACAGGGTGATCTTCACGCGACGGACTGGAACACCGACGGCGCGGGAGGCTTCCTCATCACCGCCGACGGCGAAGATCCAGTTGCCGAAGCGGGTCTTGAACAGCAGGAAGGTGCCCAGTGCCACGAACAGGATCCACCAGAAGACGGTGATGCGGATGTTCACGCCGAAGATCGGGATGGAGCTGGCAAATACCGCGCGTGCCGAGGGGAATCCTTCCATGTCGGCGATGGTGGGGGTGGCCACGGTACCGGCGATCAGCTTGGTCAGTGCCAGGTTGAGGCCCTGCAGCATGAGGAAGGAGGCCAAAGTGATCAGAAAGGAGGCGATCTTCGTCTTGACCACCAGGTAGCCGTTGAAGAAGCCTATGGCCAGGGAAATCACCAGGGCCAGCAGTGCGCCGACCCAGGTGTTGAGCCAGAGGTTATAACTGAACATGGAGGCCGCCAGCGCCGCGGTGGTGACGGCGACACCGGTGGACAGGTCAAATTCATCACCGATCATCAGCAGCCCCACGGCGATCGCCATGATGCCGATGGTGGAACTGGCGTACAAAACAGTGGCCATGGAATCCCATGACCTGAAGGCTGGTGCCACGATCATGAAGAAGGTGAAGATGATGACGGCACCGAGCAAACTGGTGAGCTCCGGGCGTCGGATGAGGCGGGTGAACAGGTTATCCCTGTCCTGGGAACTCTTGGGAGCGGTACTCGTGGTCATCGCAACCCTGCTTCTGCAGCGTCGGCGATGATGTCCACATTGCTGCTGTCGACAAAGCTGGGTCCGGTGTAGACCGGGCGTCCGCCACCCACGGTGGTGCCATTGCGGTGTGCCAACCAGAGTGCATCCACAGCCAGATATCCCTGCAGGTAGGGCTGCTGATCAATGGCGAAGGCAATCTCATCATTGCGGATCGCGGTGACCAGTGCGGCATTGGTGTCGAAGGTGCCAATCGATACCTCTGCACCAGCATCATCAGCAGCAGTCACGGCGGTCAGCGCCACTGGTGCCACCAAGCCCATGACCCAGTCAATGCCGGGATCCTGGGAGAGTTTTGCCTGCAGGGTAGCCTGCACGGAGGTCAGATCCATGCCGTTGACATAAAGGGTCTCCACCTTGCCGGCAGCTCCCATGCCATCAGCGACACCGCCACAGCGGGATTCCTGGGAGGAGTTGCCCTGTTCGTGGATCACGCAGAGAACATGTTCTGCACCATCATCAGCCAGGCGTTCACCAGCTAAGGTTCCGGCCACGCGTTCCTCTTGGCCGAAGAATCCACTCAGACCATAGTCACGGTAGGTGTCCATGCCGGCATTGAGACCCACCACCGGGATGCCCGCGTCCACGGCCTTCTGGGCGGTGGGGCCGAGTGCCTGAGCATTGGGCATGGTCAAGGCGATGCCATCCACATCAGAATCAATGGCTGACTGGATGAGGTTGGCTTGGTTGGGCACCTCGGGGTCAGCGGAATAACGTAGTTCAATATTGTCTTTTTGCGCGGCATCTTCAGCGCCCTTGCGCACTAAGTCCCAGAATGTGTCACCCGGTGCGCCATGGCTGATCATGGACACAACCATGCGTGGGGTATCCACAGTTCCACCGCCTTCTCCGGCTTCGGAGGGGCGGGGGGCACCGCCGGTGGCTGAACATCCGGACACGGCCAGGGCCATTCCAAGCACAATCGCAGCAGTTTTTATTAGTCTCACCTGATTAAGTCAACGCAGGTCAGAGAGTTAAGTCAAACATTTCCGCTGGTGGTTAATCGATTCAGATGGATCTTGCTGCAGGTTTTACGCGCCGGTGGTAGACCGCACTTCAACTGAGCAGGGTGCCTGATAGGTGTTGAGCTCAGTGTCAAAGAGCATCCGGGCGCACAGCACGCCCTGATCACGCAGTGATTGACGCACTGTGGTCAGCCCCTCACGTTCAGCTTCTGTGCCATCATCCCAGCCTGTGAGGCTGATGGCTTCCGGGATGGCACGCCCGGAGGCACGGATGGGTGACAAAGCAGCCAGTGCGATGCGATCACTCATGCAGATCAGCGCATCGGTGGCGGGGTGTTTGAGCAGAAGTTTATCCACGGCTTCTTTCGCCTCCACCTCATCATTGCGGGATAGAAACAGCACCGGCACCTCCGACCAGTCCAACCCAGCTTCTTCCACAGCAGCGCGGTAGCCGGCCAGGCGTCTGCGGTGCACCTCAAAAGTGGTGGTGACTGGTTCAGGTCCGTATTGCAGTGTCTGCAGACGGTGCTGTGCTTCCGGCAGGGAGATGATGGCCGGATGCTGTCTGCCACGGACAGCCAGGGCTGCGACCTCACGGGCTACCGAGTAATCATCCAGGTGCACCAGACCCCAGTTCTTATGGGTTGGGCCACCGCTGACCACCACGGGCCGTCCGGTTTCCTCCAGGGCCTGGAGGAGGGGGTTGTCATCTGAGGTGGCCCACACGATATATCCGGCCACATCCATGGACAGAATCCGTGCGGAATCCTTCGGACCTTCCTCACCGGTCACGGGAATCATGGTCATGCCCATCCCACGGGCCACACATTCACTGGCCACCCCAGACAGGAAGGCAGAAGCCACCGGATCATCAAAGGCATAGGTCAGGTGTTCGCCCAGCACCACACCGATCTGGAGGGGAGCGCCCCGGCGAAGAGCAGTAGCGGTGGGGTGGGGGCGTCTATAGCCGATCCCATCGGCAGTCTGGAGCACACGTTCCCGGGTATGGGTGGCCACGCGGTCCGGGTGGTTGAAGGAGTAGGAGACTGTCATCACCGACACACCGGCAGCCTTGGCCACATCAGCCATGGTGGGTTGTTTCCGCCGTGGCCTAGGTAGTTCAGGTGATGGCTGGGGTGTTGGTGAGATGGACATTGAGTGGACTCCGAACGGACTACTGTTTCATCGATAAAAATTTTTATGTTTAACGATACACAACTGCGTGGCACCTTCCTGTCTTGAAAACCACTGATACAGGAGCACCAAGAAGGTGAGTCGCCGCATTATCTCACAGGTCAGGCGCTGCATGTACTGGGAGTTGTCATATCCCCAGCACCTTTTCATCATTTACGTTGTTCTCATTCCTCACGTTTTTCCATACCGACCTCCCAGTGGTGAGGTATGAAAAAGTAGCACCTTCAACACCTGAAAAGACGACACCTCCCGGGGCGCCATCAATAAGGATCAGGTCGGCAGAATATCGGGCTGGCCTTGTAAAGCTCACCTTCTTGTCCAAACAGCTCACCAGCTAAAACGATGACTGCGATAATGGCTCATCACCGCGTAGCCGAGTTTGGGGGCTACATGCGCAGGTGTCCGGGCGAAGCTCACCCAAAACCGTAGTCTCCACCTGGCGAAACCTTAATACCACGCTTAAGCTTTCCCCTGATGACTGCGACTTCCAGTCCCTTCACATAACTGACCATTTCCCTAATTTCCGGGAAGTAACCGGGCCTTCCTACCCCGAGGAAAGTGCCACCAAGCAGTTGATCGCGGGGTATCAAAGACACGCCAGGTCAATCCGTATCGGTGGCGATTCGTCAACGAAGCAAATGGTTATCACGACTATGTGACCGCCATGATTGAATCATCCCCGGAGGGAGAGCCGGTACAGTCCTGGCAAGTTGCCGACTCGACATTTGTGCGTAGGTACCCACTGGGGATGGCCAAGCCCTTTCCCGTTCCCCTCTTACCCTACCTGTACAGCGGATATCTGATAAAGGGCCGCACTTTAGAGGAGCTCGCAGAGAAGTGTGGCATCGACGCGGAGGGCCTCACTCGAACTGTCCGGGAGTTCAACAAGAACGCCCGGCAGGGCCTTGACCCAGACTTCTCCCGGGGAGAAACTGAGTTCAATCGCTCCGGCGGCGACCAGAAAGTAGGCCCAAACCCGTCCCTCGCACCGATAGAGAAGGGCCCGTTCTACGCGGTCAAGGTGCTCCCGGGAAGCTTCGGTACCTTCGATGGCATCGCCGCCGACGGTCGCTCCCGCGTCCTACGCAAGAACGGCACCTCGATCGAGGGCCTGTTCACTGCAGGAAACGACCGCGCCTCGATCATGGGTGGCTTCTATCCAGCCGGCGGCATCAACCTCGGCCCGGCGTTGACGTTCGGCTATATCGCTGGCCTCGAGTTGGCCAAGGCTAAATCCTGTTGCGAAAGCCATGAGGGTCAGCATGAGGGGTAGAAAATAAGATGGTCTCCGGTGTAGCGAGGAAGGTGCCGAATAAACCACGCTACACACCAGAGACCTTATCCCCACCTCATCACCCAAGACGCCATCCGCTGGCGCTGCACTGTCTACGACACCGACACAACCAATACCCGCCCCGATGACCAACATGCGCAACGCTTCGCACTCTTCATCGAATGGATTAACAACCCCGAATCACGCACTAGAATCGCTAAGAAACCGGGGTGGCATCCGCCGCACCCTGGCACACTAGTACCACGACTACTGGTTCCTCGGAACTTACGCCGGGGGACACAAAACAAAAAACCACCTCAGAACCAAAGTCCTGAGGTGGCTAACTGTGGAGCATAGGAGAATCGAACTCCTGACATCCTGCTTGCAAAGCAGGTGCTCTACCAACTGAGCTAATGCCCCGTGTTCCTGGTGGGCCTAGCAAGAATCGAACTTGCGACCTCATCGTTATCAGCGATGCGCTCTAACCGACTGAGCTATAGGCCCTGGGAACGA
>NZ_CALZFS010000048.1 GCF_945649885.1 uncultured Corynebacterium sp.
CCATGGACACGGTGCGGTTGACCAGATTGCCCCAGCCATTGGCCAACTCATTGTTCACGCGACGGACAAACTCATCCCAGGTGAAGTCGGTGTCATTGTTCTCCGGGCCGGCAACGGCGATGAAGTAGCGCAGCGCGTCGGGGCCGAACTCCTTGAGGAAGTCCTTGACATAGATGACAACCCCCTTGGATGAGGAGAACTTGGATCCGGACATGGTCAGGAACTCGGAAGAGACAACCTCGGTGGGCAGGTTCAGTTCCCCCAGGTCACCGATCTCTCCCCCGCGGGAGCCCTTGCCGGCGTAACCGAGCAGTTCGGCTGGCCAGATCTGGGAGTGGAAGGTGATGTTGTCCTTGCCCATGAAGTAGAAGGATGCGGTCTCTGGATCATTCCAAAAGGTGCGCCATGCTTCAGGGTTGCCGGTGCGGTAAGCCCATTCGATGGAGGCGGACAGGTAGCCCACCACGGCGTCGAACCAGACGTAGAGCTTCTTGGCGTTATTGTCCTGCCAGCCTTCCACCGGGATCGGGATGCCCCAGTCGATGTCGCGGGTCATGGCACGGGGGCGGATATCATCAAGCAGGTTGAGGGAGAACTTCAGCACATTCGGGCGCCAGTCCTCACGGCCCTTGAGCCATTCGGTCAGGGATTCCGCCAGTGCCGGCAGGTCGAGCAGGAAGTGCTCGGTTTCCACGAAGTCCGGGGTTTCGCCGTTGATCTTGGAGACCGGGTTGATCAGGTCTGCCGGGTCAAGCTGGTTACCGCAGTTGTCGCACTGGTCGCCGCGGGCGCCGTCGGCCTGACAGATCGGGCAGGTGCCCTCAATGTAGCGGTCCGGCAGGGTGCGGCCGGTGGATGGGGAGATCGCACCGGGGGTGGTTTCCTTGATCATGTACCCGTTGTCGTAGAGACCGCGGAAGAGTTCCTGCACCACGGCGTAGTGGTTGGAGGTTGTGGTGCGGGTGAACAGGTCATAGGACAGTCCAAGTCCGGTCAGGTCTTCGACGATCTGACGGTTGTACTTATCCGCCAGCTCCTGAACCGTGACGCCTTCCTTGTCGGCCTGCACCAGAAGTGGAGTACCGTGCTCATCGGTGCCGGACACCATGAGCACATTGTTGCCACGCATTCGTTGGAACCGTGCAAATACGTCAGAGGGGACACCGAACCCCGCCACATGTCCAATGTGGCGGGGTCCGTTGGCGTAGGGCCAGGCAACAGATACGAGCACGTTCTTCGTCATGGGTACCACCTTAATTTATAGCGGTGACAAAGGCCGTATCCAGGTGAGCCTTAACGACGCTTGGTCGTGCGGTTGGCCTGACGCTCCCGCTTACGACGGCTGAGTTCGATGCGTCGCTGGTGCTCAGCGTGCACGCGACGCTCACGTGCCAGACGTGCGCTGAACTTCTGCTGTTCACGGTATTCCAAGTAGATCACGTCATTGCGAAGATCCTTGAGGATGGCAAACATCAGGCCGATGATGACGAACAGGAATGGGGTGGCGGCCACGATGGTGACGTTCTGCAGGTTGTTCAGCGCGGAGTCACCGCCGGATACCAGCAGAGTCAGACCAATGGCTGCGGTGGCAAGCCCCCATGCGGCAGATACCCACTTATTGGCATCCAGCTGACCGTTCTGACTCATGGACCCCATCACGGTGGATGCAGAGTCGGCGGAGGTGATAAAGAAACTACTCAGCAGAATCATGGCCACGATCGCCATGATCCCGCCCCCCGGCAGTGACTGGAGGAGGCTGAAGAGCTGCTCTTCTGCAGATCCGGTTCCCCAGATGGATTCACCGTTTTGCTCCAGGACGATGGCGGTGCCACCGAAGATTGAGAACCAGATGGTGGACACACCGGCAGGCACGAGCATAACCCCAAGAATGAACTCACGGATACTGCGGCCACGGGAGATACGTGCCAGGAACATGCCCACGAATGGTGACCAGGAGATCCACCATGCCCAGTAGAAGATGGTCCAGCCACCCAGCCATTCACCGGCAGTGCCATCAGCACTCATGGCGGTGCGTCCAGCCATCTCGAAGAAGCTGGAGAAGTAGTTACCGATTGAACCCGGAATCAGGTTCAGCACAGACACGGTTGGTCCGATGACGAAGACGAACACAGCCAGCAGAGCTGCCAGCACCATGTTGAAGTTGGATAGGTACTGGATTCCCTTGCCCACTCCAGAGATGGCAGACAGGATGAACGCCAGGGTCAGGATGGAGACAATGCCCACGATGGTCCACTGGCCGGGGTTGTCGATGATGTTGGCGGCAGAGAGACCCGCACCGATCTGCAGTGCGCCCAGCCCCAGGGAGCAGGCGGTGCCGAAGACCGTGGCGATGATCGCGAGGATGTCCACCAGCTTGCCCAACCAGCCATCAGCACCTTTTTGTCCGATGAGCGGTACGAAGGCGGAACTGAGCAGCTGTTTACGTCCCACGCGGAAGGTGGAATAGGCGATGGCCAGCCCCACGATGGCATAGATCGCCCAGGGGTGCAGAGTCCAGTGGAACAATGTGGAAGACATCGCCGTACCGACTTCATTGGGCTGGTGGCCAGGCACGCCAGTGCGGTAGAAGGTCAGTGGCTCCGAGGTGCCATAGAACATCAGTCCAATGCCCATGCCGGCAGCGAACATCATGGAAATCCAGGAGATCGTCCGGAACTCCGGTGCTTCATCGATATGGCCGAGTTTGATCTGGCCGAATTTACTGGCTGCAATCGCAATGGCGAAGAACACAAATACGGTACCGAAGAGGATGAATGCCCAACCGAGGTTGCTCACCACAAAGCTCAGGGCGGATCCAGCGAAATCGGAGAAGCTATCGGGGAAGCCGATACCCCACACCACGGCTCCAAGAACTACCGCAAGTGCAGGGAGGATGACGGCCCACTGCAGTTTGGCATCAGTGCTCTCGCCCTGAAGGACAATTTCAGGCTCAGAATCAGCCACCTGTCCTCCGATGTCACCGGGAGTTTTCAGCAGTCCCGCGAGCTCTTCCGTGGCGGTGAGCTGCTCGATCTCATCTCCCACCAGAGGCTTATCCAAATTTGGGTCAGGTGTAGTCATGGAACACACCTTGGTTTGGAATCAGCTGGGAAGCAAGCCCCCAGAACCTGGCAGCACCCCGGAATCAGGCCTATGACCTAGCATTTTATCATTCCGTGATGCCCTCTCTCTGCAGACCAACTCCCCTTTCCACACAGGGCGGTCACAAAGATATAACGATTTTATTCTCGAGCTGAAATCACGGCATCATAGAGCTCATTTTTACTCACCCCATGGGTTTTAGCCATGTCCGCGCACACCGCCTTGAGGCGTTCACCATCATCCACGCGTTGTTGTGCCACCTTCACCAGGGACTCAACATCAGCCTTGACATCACCTGCGCCTTCAATGACCACGGTGATCTCACCCCGCACCCCATCGCTGGCCCATTCGGCCAGTTCCGGCAGGGTGCCACGACGGACCTCCTCATAGGTCTTGGACAACTCGCGGCACACCGCAGCACGCCTGTCACCGAGGACCGCGGCGGCGTCGGCAAGCGTCTCCGCAATCCGGTGGGGTGACTCAAAGAAGCACACCGCCCGCTGCTCAGTCTTCAGGCTCTCAAACCAGGTGACCCGCGCACCGTGTTTACGCGGGGCGAAACCATCAAAGGCGAAACGCCCCACGTGAAGGCCTGACAGGGCCAGTGCCGTGGGCACCGCAGAAGGCCCGGGGAAACAGGTCACCGGAATGCCGGCATCATGGGCAGCATCGATGAGGGCAAAACCAGGATCAGAGACCACCGGCATTCCGGCATCACTGACAATCAACACGGTGCCGGTGCGCGCAGACTCAATCAGACGCCCCACACGGGACTCCTCATTATGGTCAAAGTTGGACACCAGCTGGCCTGTGATCTCCACGCCGAGTGCAGCAGCTAAAGACGCTGTGCGTCGGGTGTCCTCAGCGGCGACCACAGTGGCATTTTCTAGGGCATGCACCAGGCGCGGGGAGGCATCCCCGATATTGCCCAGGGGCGTGGCAGCAACAATGATTCCGAGGGGCAAGGTCGATTCAGCAAGATCCATTACCCCAGCTTCCCACAAACTCCGGCCGAAGCTCTACAATCAACCGGGTGAGCCAAGCCCTACCTGTTCGTAATCAGGTGCGGGATCAGGGTATGTTCGCCGGTACCCGTCCCCCTGCGCCGCCGACGTTTCGATGGACACCACAGGACACCCTGACCTGGTGCATCATCGCTTTTTTCGCGACCCTGACCCGCTTCATCGGGCTGAGCAGCGCCACCTCCTCCGGTACCCCGGTCTTCGATGAGAAACACTACGTGCCACAGGCCTGGGACATGGTGCGGTCATGGATCAATCCCCTCACAGGTGGTATTGAATCCAACCCTGGTTTCGGACTGGTGGTACACCCGCCCCTGGCCAAGCAGATCACCGCGCTGGGTGAAATGGTCTTCGGCTATTCTCCCCTGGGGTGGCGCGTCATGGTCGCACTGTTTGGCACCCTGACTGTTCTGGGCATCATGGCCCTGACCCGTCGTCTCAGCGGTTCCACCGTGGTGACCTTCATCGCCGGCATCATCGCCACCGCAGACGGGGTCCTCCTGGTCTCCTCCCGCTTCGGCATGCTGGACATCTTCCAGGTCTTCTTCATCACCGCCGCAGCCTGGGCCTTCATCCGCGACCGCCAACAGATGCATCAACGTCTTGATGAGGCCGGTGTGGGCGACAGCGATTTCGGTCCCCGCCTCGGATTCCGCTGGTGGCGCTTCACCACCGGAGTCTTCCTCGGACTGGCTCTGTCGGTGAAATGGTCAGGATTGTATTACATTGCCTTCTTCGGCCTGGCCAGCGCCTTCCTGGACTTGTGGCTGCGCAAGTCCTACGGTGTCCGACGCTACGTCATGGGCACCTGGCTCCGGGATGTGGTGCCCGCACTGGCTTCCCTGGTACTCATCCCCGCCCTGCTATACATCTGGAGCTGGCGCGCCTGGTTCGCCTCAGAAACCTCCGTCTACCGCCATGCCAACACCGACGGCACCATCGACAGTGATTCCTTTCTCTCATCCCTGCCTGATGCCATCGCCGGCTGGTTGTACTACCACCTCAGTGTCCTGGAATTCCACGGATCCCTGACCACCTCAGGCGGGCACAGTCACCCCTGGGATTCCAAACCCTGGTCCTGGTTGGTGGCAGGACGCCCCATCCTCTACTTCTCCTCCACCGATATTGACTGCACCGTGGGTGGCCCCTGTCGCAAAATGATCTATCTTTTCGGTACCCCTGCGATCTGGTGGCTGACCGTACCGGTAATCCTGTGGGCCTGCTGGTCCCTGTTCATCCGCAAACAACGTGCCTACATCATCCCACTGGTGGCCTTCGCCGCCGGTTTCTTGCCCTGGCTGGCTGCCTATGACCGCCAGATGTACTTCTTCTACGCCGCCGCCCTCGCCCCGTTCCTGGTGGTTCTGCTCGCCCTGACCTGCGGTGAACTCTGGCAACAGGGCCGGATACTGAAAAACGGTCTGACCACCGGATCCATGGCGGTGGTGTCCTATGTGGCGCTGGTGGTGACCATGTTCCTGGTGTTCTCCCCGATCCTCTACGGCTATATCGTTCCGGATTCTGTCTATGAATCCCTCATGTGGCTGCCCAGCTGGCGTTAACCTACCGGAGAGTTTTCAAGAGAACTTGGGTTGTGAAGGAAGTGCTCCGCACCGCCCAACATCTATCCCGCAGCCACCCAAGAAAACTCCCCGCCGCTATGGTCGGTGATTTCAAAGGCCGGATTCTCACTGTTCAACTTCACCCGCACCCACCTGCCGGTATCCACATCAAAGGAGCGGTAGGTGATCCGGGTGTTCTCAATATCCTCCACCTCGGTACGCGCTGTATGCAGCCAGGGGTGGGTGCGACGGATGGCGATGAGGTCATGGTAGATCCGGTGCATCCACTCCCCCAGTGGTGAGTACTGATCAGGCAGGGGTGGGCGAATCTCATCATCGCCACCGATGCGTTCCTCTTTCACACCCATGACGCCCTGCTCATCGCCGTAATAAATGCTAGGTGTGCCACCTATGGTGAACAACACCACTGCCGCCAGGGCAGCCTTGTCCTGTCCCACCTGCGTGGCAATGCGGGTGACATCGTGATTGCTCACAAAAGTCTGGGGCACAAAGTGCTCAAGGAAATCATTATGGCGCCCCAGGGTCCACTCCAGCTCGAAGAAATTCTCCTCCTTCAGGCTGCTCCAGATGGCTTTCCACAGCTCATACTGGGTCACAGAATCAATACCGGATGCCTCCACATAGCTGGCGTAATCACCATGGATCATCTCACCGAGGATCCAGGCATCAGGGTGCTGTTCACGTACTCGTGGCAGCACCTTCTGCCAGAAGGAAGGATCGATGGCGTAGACGGCATCCAGGCGCCAGCCTGCGATACCGCGGTCCAGCCAGTGATTCATCACCTCGACCACCAGGTCCACCACCTCTTCATGGGAGTGGTCCAGTTCTGCCAGGGCGTCATGGCCCTCAAAGGCATCACCAGTGGTCAGGGAAGCATATGAAGAGTTGCGGGAGACGTGGTTGAATACGCCGTCGAAAAGCACCCCGATGCCCCGCTGCTCAGCCGCGGTGATGAGCGCTTCCAGGTCTGACTCATCACCCAGTCGAGGATCCACCCGGAAGAAGTCCAAGGTGTCATAGCCGTGGGTGTCGGAGGCGAACACCGGCCCCAGCAACATGGCATTGCAGCCGAGTTCAAGGACATAGTCCAGCCATTTTTCCAGGGTGGGTAACCGGTGGGTCAACTCCTGAGGTTCCTCGGGCCGGATCGGTGCACCGGTGGCCCCCAGCGGATAGACCTGCCAGATGATTGCATGTTCAGCAAAGCTCATGCCCCCAAGCCTAGTCAGGATGGTGATGCGCTGATGGAACCCCAGGTCCGACGTAACACTCCTGCACCCAGGTGATTCAGCCAGGTCAGTCCCAACACCACCGCGGAGATCAACAACAGCACAATCGTGGAGGCCGTGGTGGAATCAGCAACCTCAAACACCAGATCACGTGCCGCAAAACCCAGACTGAAGGTCCACAGCGCACCAAAGATCGGCAGCATACCTGTGATGATCGACGGCTTCCACGCCGCGAAGAACAAACCAACCGCCAACCCCAGGCGGAAGGTTGCGGCCTCACCGATGAGGCTGGTGGTCAACGGATCCTCCTGCATACTTATCGACGCCGTGTCCCCCAGCATGGACACCGCCCACACGGTGTACACCGCACCCAGCACCACCAGCAGCACTCTTAACACCGTGCTGGCGATGAGGCGGGTGGTCGCACTGCGACGCCACTGCGGTTCCACCTCCGCCAAGATGATCTCAGAGAGATCCGGTGGTACCAGGCTTCGAGGTTCTGCCACACAGAAGTTGAGCTGACGGTTCAGTGCCGCGGCCTGATCGTAGAAGGTCCGGCATTCCTCACAGTGCGCCAGGTGCGCATCAATGATGGTGTCCTCCATGCCCGACGGCTCCCCATCCAGACGCGCGGACAACGCACCCTGGACGGCATCACAATCAACCACGTGTCAGTGCCCCGTCAATGCTGGCCCTGCCGGAACCAAACACCACGATCATCAACAACGCCATGATGATGAGCAGGGGGTACTCCACACCATTATCCGAGACGAAGAAACCATTGCTCAGATGCACGAAATAGACCGCCGCCACCATCAGCAGCGCCAACGCACCCGCGATGAAGGTGGTGAGCAGCCCCACCACCAGGAACGCCCCACCGAGGAGTTCAGCAATCGAGGTGATCCACACCGACAGTGCCGGCTGTGGCACTCCCCAGGCAGAAAACTGCCCCGTGGTGCTGGTGACCCCACTGATGAACAGCTTCTCCCACCCATGCGCCACGAAGGTCAGTCCGAGCACAACGCGAAATAGCAGCAGGGCTGCGTCCCTCACGACCGGTTTATCCATGATTGACAGGTTACCTCAGGCGCCGGGCACCATTGGTGCCGACTGCTCCGTGGAAGCCCCATTTTCCAACTCATCATCAACCATCCGGTTCCTGGCAGCACGATAACCCACCGCCCCCAGAATAATGGTGCCCACCGACAAGACCGCCAGGATCGGATCCCAGGATCCGAAGACCTCAAACAATCCCCCCACCACCAACGGTCCCAGAGCCGCCAAGAGATAACCCACCGGCTGGGCGAAACCCGACAGGCTGGCTGTGACACGGGGATCACGGGTACGTGCCGGAATCAAGGCGATGGCCATGGGGAAACACAACGCCCCCATGCCGAGGAATATCGACCACAGCCACCACCCCTGTGCCGGGAAGAACCAGGTTCCCAGATAACCGATGAGCATGGCGGAGGCAAAGAGCACGGGCAAGCGCACTAGTTTCTGATCTGGGGTGCGGGCGATCACCGTGGGCATGATGACGCCACCGATGATGCCCCAGACACCCAGGATGGCCAGGCTGATGGAGGCATTGGCAGGGCTGACACCACTGTCCACGTAGATCTTGGGCAACCAGCCCATCTGGATATAGGCGTTCATGGACTGCAGACCGAAAAACAGCATGATGAACAGGGCTGTGGGCGAAGTCCAGATCTTGCCACGGGTCCCAGCCTGCACTGTCGCTGCCGGGAAGTCATAACGCTTCTTCGCCCACATGGGTAGCCAGATGACCACCTGTGCCAGGCCGAAGAAGGCCCACACGAAGATACTCCAGCGCCAGGCCCCCTCTCCGTTAAAGAGCAGGGAGGATAGTGGGCCCAGTGTGGACCCCACGCCCAGGAGGGTGGTGTAGACCGTCATCAGGGCAACAGTGTTCTTAGCACCATGCATCTTGACCCACGCAGGAAGCAGCACATTGGCCACAGCGATACCGATGACCACCAGACCGGTGAGGAAGATGAAACTCCAGATGTCCCCCACCCACGGCCGGACTGCCAAACCGATGAGTCCGATGATCATGCCGGTGCTCAGCGCACCGGACAACCCTATCTTCCGTGCCAGGGGGACAGCCCCCACACCGAAGATGGCAAAGGCCAGGCCAGGAATCGCGGTGATGATGCCCGCCACCGTTTCACTGGCGTCAAAAGCCACGATGATGTCATCCAACACCGCGCCGACCGAGACAATGGCGGTACGAAGATTCAAAGCCGCCACGAGGACGGCTAGAAAGGCAAAAATCCTGGTTCCGCGGGAGAGAGCTTGAGCCATAGCGTGTCACTCTACCTGCGGAACCAGGACTGGGCTAACCAAATATTTATATTTTCATCAGCTCACACGACGGGTGCGCTGGGGCTGATAACGATCCTCATGTTGCTCCACAGGAAGGTAGGTGGTGTCCAGCCCCTCGAAATCAGGGCTTTCATCATCCAACTCCAATACCACGGCACCCGGACGACGCAGACGCTGAGGATGATCCTCCAGCTGGCGGACACCCATCCGAGACCTGCGCAGGCGACGGATCCTGCGGGCACGCAACTCATTTTCTGCACGGACCTGGCTGCGCAAGGCAATCAGGTAGACAGCGGTCGCAGCAGCGGTAACCGCGGCCAGTGCCCACAGTCCACCACCGAAGACAAAACCGAGAATGACAGTGACAAGTACACCCACGCCAAGTCCCAGCAGGGTGCGCTGGCGGCGGATGTACTGACTCTGGGCGAATTCGCGGTCGGCCTCTGGATCATAGTAGCCACGGCCCCGGCGGCGTTGGGCGAACTCAACATCCGCTTGGGTCAGTTCACCAGAGTCCTCATCATCAGAGGTATTGCCTGCGGTCTCAGCATCCGCGGCCTCCCGGGCTTGCTGGTATTCAGCAATCGCGCGGGAACGTTCCTCATGATGCATCAGATCAAGTGGCCTGGTGAAGCTGTCATCCATCGGATAGTGGTCTTCTTCATTCCACTCTTCGATGATCTCGATGCTTGCAGGGGCAGAAGCATCATTGACAACCTCTACCTCGGCTTCATCATCGTCTACATCCACCAGTTCGGTGTCAGCGATGGTGTCAAGATCCTCATCCAGGGCAGTGACCACGAGATGGTCTGAGTTAGCGGCTGCCGCCACCCGCGTTTCTGGGGAAGGCTCCACCTCCGGGGACTCCGGAGCATCGTGCTCCACACCGTCAGTATCCTCGTCCACATCCTCGCGTCGGTGGCGGAAGATGCTGGGGGAATCGACGATCTCATAATCATCGTCCAGGTGTTCCTCATCCCGGATCTCATCATCAGCATCGTCACTTTCCCCAGCTAAGCGAGGGCGACGACGCACCGGGACGCTGCTGCCGCCCTCCAAGATGATGCGTGTTTCATCGAAGGCTTCACCAGCCTTTCGGATTGGTTTCTGGCCACGAAGAAGCAGTGGTGCGAGCACGACAAGCCACACCACCACGATCAGGCCGATCAATACGGTTCCGGACACTTAAAGCACCAAACCTTCCAGAGACGGGTGCATGTTCTAAACAATTATGAGAGTAACGGGTGTGACTGATCTGTCATGACTGCCACGCCGAAAATCATGGTCTCAAACGCCCAGCCTGTTTGAGACGCTCCACAGCTGTTGAAGGATACTCATCTGCCAACAATGCCACATAATGGTGATCCATCCAGCGGCCGTTGATGTGGAGGTTGCGGAGGAAATAACCCTCCTCCCGGAATCCGCTGTGGGAAAGCACACGTCCGGATGCTGGATTGCTGGGCAGGAAGGTGGCGGTGAGCCGGTGCAGACCGATGCGTCGAAAAGCATGGTCCACGCCCAGGGAGCAGGCGGCGGTGGCCATTCCTCTGCCGGTCACCCCGCTGTAGACCCAATAGCCGATCCAGGCATCAGAGATGCCCCCATGCTGAATATTTCCGATGGTCAACTGACCAATGAAACGGCCATCTAGCTCAATGACCAGCGGAACAAGCAACCCCTGACGGGCAGCTTTACGCAGGTAGGTGATGCTTTCCCACCAGGCCATGCGGGAATGCGCCTCACTCCAGGAGCCGGGCACGGTAGGTTCCACCGGGCGCAGATGCCCCTCATCCCGCATGCGCAGATCAGACCAGGCCCGGAAATCACCCCGTTTGAGTGGCCTCAGACGGAGCTGACCGCCTGCGGGGAGAGTGACGTACGGCGTGCTCTCCGGCCATCCGGGATGCACCATATGTGGTCGCTCCCCTTCTGTTTTTCCGGACAACACGCCAATCACCTTCATCAACCCGGTGCTCATCGGCCCTGGGCGAGGAAGATGACATCAACCACATCGCCTGGTCGGATCTCCGTGACATCTTCCGGGATTCTGATCATGGCATTGGCTTCGGACAGCCCCGCCAGCAGATGTGAGGGAGCACCCGTGGCACCACCGAGTGCCTCCGCCAGGTAGTCCTGGGTCTCCGCATCACGCATGAGGCGGGAACGGATGAACCCTTTGCGGCCTGCAACCGAGGCCACATGGTTCAGGGCGCGGGCGCGGACAACACGACGGTTGGCATTGGACTTGCCCAGGGTGAGCCGGACCAGCGGGCGCACGAAGGTTTCAAAGATCACCAGGGAGGCCAGGGGGTTGGAAGGTAGGAGGAACACCGGGACACGGTTTTCCCCCAGCAGACCAAAGCCTTGTACTGATCCCGGATGCATGGCGACACGTTCGGTATCGATCTCACCGAGTTCCCGGAGCACATCACGCACCCCCTCTGATGAGGAACCACCGACGGCACCGGCGATGACGATAATCTCCGCACGCAGCAACTGGGATTCAATGATCTCCTTGATGCGACGTGGTTCACCCGCGGCGATGCCATAACGGTAGACATCAGCACCTGCCTCCCTACCGGCAGCAGCCAGTGAATAGGAGTTCACATCATAGACCTGGCCAAGTCCCGGCTGGCGGTCAATATCCACCAGTTCCGGACCGACGGAGATCACTGACATACGAGGACGCGGATAAACCAATACCTTGGAGCGTCCCACAGCTGCTAGAAGACCGATCTGGGCAGGACCGAGAACCGCACCGGAGCTGACGGCGAGGTCACCCGGTTGGATGTCATCGCCTTCTTTGCGCACGAATTCCCCGGAGCGGACTGGGCGTTGGGCGGTGACACGCTTACGTCCGCGGTCGCTCCAGGCCAGGGGCAGGACGGCGTCGGCAAGCGTGGGCAGTGGCGCGCCGGTCTGAACGCGCACCGCCTGCTTAGGCTGGAGTCGCAGGGGTTGCTGGGACCCCGCGGCAACCTCGCCCACCACCGGCAGTGATTTCTCCGGTGGTGCCACAGGGATCTCGCGGCTCAGCGACCGCTCGCCACCGACATCCACCGCACGGACCGCATAGCCGTCAATCGCAGCCTGGGCGAAACCAGGCAGTGCGCGGCTCGCCTGGACATCTTCCGCGCACATCAAACCGAGTGCCTCAGCAATGGCGATGCGGACCGGTTCCGGTGCCACCGCAGCCTGCGACACCATGGCCAGCTGTTGTTCGACTGATCGCAATACGGACCTCCTTCAGGAACAGCAAGCTATTTTACGTCAGTTCAGTGATAACTCCACACGGGGATAGCTGACCTGTTGCCTGAAATTGTTCTCTCGGCTCTATCAGAATAATGGGGACTGTGGTGTGGATGAAGGACTTAAAGAATGTCCTTTGCTTCAATCACACCATGTTCCATCATGATCTGGGTGAGAGCTCGCTTGAGTTGCGGACCATATGTGGGGTGAGACAGACCAAAATCCACACATGCTGGAATATAACCACCGGGATTACCCAGGTCATGACGCTTTCCGCGGTGGACAACGATGTGCACCGGGTGGCCTTCCTCAATGAGCAGATCAATGGCATCAGTCAGCTGGAGCTCTCCACCTGCACCCGGCTTGATGCGTCGCAGGGCGTCGAAGATGCTGCGATCCAGGAGATAACGTCCCGTGGCAGCCAGATTGGATGGCGCATCCTCCCGGGCCGGCTTCTCCACCATGCCCAGTACCCGTTTGGTGTCAGAGTCACCTACGCCTTCCGCCTGAGCCACCTGGAAGATGCCATAATTGCTGACTTCATCCTCGGCAACCTCCACTGCACACAGCACGGAGCCACCGAGCTCAGCACGCACCTGCGCCATGCGTTCCATCACTCCGGTGGGCAGAACCAGATCATCCGGAAGCATGACGGCAACAACATCCTCGTCATCATCCAGGACAGACTCAGCCAGGCCCACAGCATGCCCCAGTCCAAGTGGCTGTTCCTGGGTGACAGGAACCGCCTCGATCAGAGTGGCAGCCCGGCGGACCTTCTCCAACTGGTCAGTCTTACCGCGCTCCTCCAGTGTTGACTCCAACTCGAGAAAACGATCAAAGTGGGCGAGAACCCCCGCCTTATTGGGCGCTGTGATGATGGCCAGGCGCGATGCCCCCAGATCAGCAGCCTCACCGGCAATCAGTTCAATACCGGGGGTGTCAACAACGGGAAGCAGTTCCTTGGGCACGGTTTTCGTGGCCGGGAGGAAGCGGGTTCCCATTCCTGCAGCAGGCACCACAACAGTCTTCACTGCGTTCACGTGCTCATCGATTGGCAAACTCATGGGGATAACCCTACCCGGCCCCCACCCCCGGGATCGGCGTACCCCTCCCGAAATACCAGATATCCTTGAAAGTATGAGCGAGACCAAGCACGACCTGCGCAAGAAGCTTCTAGAGGCACGCGCCACCATGTCGGACGATCTCCGCGATACGGAGAATGCCGCCCTGATCGCGAATATCTCCTATTACCTGAGATCCAAGCAGCCGCAGCGGGTGGCAGCCTATGTGCCCAGCCGCACCGAACCAGGTGGGCGGATGCTTCTCGACGCCTTAAGCTCCGAGGTCCCCGCAGTGATGCTGCCACTGTCGCTCAGCGACGGGCGTCTTGACTGGGCTCTCTACGAAGGCCCCACCAGCCTGGTACCCGGCCCATATGGGATCCGGGAGCCCGCAGGCACCAGGCTAGGCCCTGAAGCCCTGAACTTTTGTGATCTCGTCATCGCCCCGGCACTGGCCTGCACCCCCGAAGGTTATCGCCTGGGCAAGGGAGGTGGTTACTACGACCGTGCACTGGCCACCGGTGTGAAGGCCACCTCGCTCACCATGCTCTACAACGGTGAAATCCGCCAGGACATCCCGGTGGAGGAACATGACCTCCCGGTGAATATCATCATCACCCCCGCAGGAGTTCGGAACCTGGGCAAGCCTTAAACAGTCCAAGTGGGTATGAAGCTGAAAAACATACTCACCACTCCCGGCTGGCACCGTTCCCTATTCATCCGGAGAACACTCGCCGGTTTCTTCCTTCTTCTCGCAGCTGTTTTATTCATCCACTCACTCTTCAGCACCGATCCTCGGGTCGCGGTATTTGTCACCGACATCCAGGCAGGCTCGGTCATCCACTCCACCGACATGGAGTTGCGTGCAATTCCTCCGGAGCTGGTGCCCGAGGGGGCACTCACCGACACTGCTGACGCTGAGGGAAGGATCAGCGCCTCCACGATCACCTCAGGCGAGATCGTCACAGCCCCCAGATTCGTGGGAAATGAGCTGATAGCTTCATTTGTGATAAACGACATAGACAATCCACTGAGTGAAGAACTCAATATGGTTCCCCTGAAACTGGCCGACCCCTCCATCCTCCCGCTTCTCCACCACGGGGACACCATCTCCGTGGTCTCCCAGGATCCAGAAACAGGCCTGGCTCAGACCATTGCATCAGGTGGAAGGGTAATTCTGGTGGGAGAAGCCAACACCTCAGATCCCAGTACTCTTCTGATCGCTCTGCCGGAGACAACCGCCAGAACCGTCGCGGCAGCCTCTCTGCATTCTCCATTGGCAGTCGTCCTCACCGGTGAACGTGCACAATAAAGAATACTTCCGTATCCGAAATATAGGTTTCTCCGCTACAGTTCAATTCTGTTTTCAGGAATATGAACAACGACTAGATAATCAGGAGCATCACATATGTTTAAGGGTTTCAGAGATTTCATCCTCCGCGGCAACGTTGTTGAGCTCGCCGTCGCCGTCGTCATTGGCACCGCCTTCACCGCCATCGTGACCGCCTTCTCCGATTACATCATCAACCCATTGATCGCCTCCGTCGGCGGCGCTGATGTGTCCGGCCTGGGCTTCCACATCTTCGCCGACAATCCGGCCACCTTCATTGACTTCGGCGCTGTCATCACTGCCGCGATCAACTTCCTGATCATCGCTGGCATCGTCTACTTCGTGCTCGTCGCCCCGATGAACACCCTGAATGAGAAGCTGGCCAAGCGCAAGGGTGTCATTGAGGAAGAAGAGACCCCAGCCTCCATCGAAGCTGAACTGCTCACCGAGATCCGCGACCTCCTCCGCGAGCAGAAGAACATCCAGTAACAACTCCGCATAAAAAACACCTTCAGTTCACTGAAGGTGTTTTTTCATTCCATCTTGTGCTAGCCGTGGTGTGGTGGTTTCTGTTCCTTCCAGAATTCCTCACCACTGGGCATATCGTCCTGTTCCGGATCCAGGATCACATCACGGGTCTCATCCCCCACCGACTGCGATGTGGGACTGTCAGCCGTGCGGTCATAATCACCTGCTGTGGAGGCTCTGAAGGCCCTCCGACGTTTCTTCTTGAGCACTATCAGATCTTCCCTTTAATCTCAGACAACAGAGGTCTGCATCTGATCCACCACATAGTGAACCAGAGGCGACAGCGTAGCCATGCCATCCCTGATCGCTGAACGGGAATCAGCAAGGTTGACCACCACGGTGGAACCAGACACACCTGCCACACCACGGGAGACACAGGCATCCACAGCGCCACAGGCCATGCCTGAAGACCGCAGTGCTTGGGCAATACCAGGCAGAAGCTGGTCCAAGATAGAGCGTGTGGCCTCCGGAGTCTTATCCCTGGGTCCCACACCAACACCACCGACGGTCAAAACCAGATCAGCACCACCGACAACGGCAGTTTCAATCGCCTGACGGATCTCTGACTTCTTGGAACGCACCCGGACGGTGGCATCCACATTGAATCCGGATTCAATGAGAAGCTCAGTCACTAACCGACCGGTATCAGCGGCTTCTTCATCGGAGTAATCATTAACCAGGACAACAAGTGCACGGCGCTGGGCAGTGATGATGGCTGCTTCCTGCTCCGTTGCCTTCAGGTATTCCGGATCCGGCTCAACATTGGGAAGAGACTTCCGTGATTCCATGACGTCAGAAAGATTCCCTAACGGATCGTTACTCATCGTTCCTCGCTCACACTCGTATGATTGACGTTTTCCACAAACGTTCTGCCCTAAAACTACTCACTGGTGAGGGTAACCTCCACCTCACGAGACTGTGAGGTATCTTGCTGAGTGATTGTCAGGATAACCGTATCCCCAAAATCATGTGAGCGAACAGCAGCAATTAATGCATCAGCACTGTCGATGACACGGTCATTGAGTTTACTCACCACATCACCCGGTGCCAGCCCTGCCGCAGCACCCGGGCCACCATCCTGAACACTGGCGATGAGTGCCCCACTGACATTGGCGCCGTTGGCCAGTGAGACCCCGATCATCGGCTGGGTGACCACACCGGTGTCAATCAGCTGGTTGGCAACCCTTTTGGCGAAGTTCGCCGGAATGGCGAAGCCCAGACCGATGGAGCCGCCGGTATCCGCACTGGATGAAATCGAGGCGATCACTGAGTTCATACCAATCAGGTTGCCGTGCATATCCACCAGTGGCCCGCCTGAGTTTCCAGGGTTGATCGCGGCATCGGTCTGGATAGCATCAATCAACGAGGACTCCCCACCCTCACCTGAGGCACGCACTGGTCGGTTCATCGCAGAAACGATTCCGGTGGTCACCGTGGAGCTCAGTCCCAGTGGCGATCCCACGGCCATGACCTCCTGTCCCACGGACAACTGATCTGAATCTCCAAAGTTGATGACCGGCAGGTCAGTGGCATTACGAATCTTGATCACGGCGATATCCGTCGATACATCACCTGCGATGAAATCAGCTTCCATGGTGGAACCATCCGACATCGTCACCCGTAGGACACCGTTCTGTTCCACACCTGCCACCACATGGTTATTGGTCATAACATAACCATCGGAGGAAATAATCGACCCAGAGCCCTCCGAGGCGGAGTTCTGTGTCAGTGCCTGAATGGAAACAACCGAAGGCAGAACCTGATCCGCGACCTGCTCTGCAGACCCCGGTTCTGCATTGGTGGTGCGCTGCATGCTGGGCTGCTCCAGGGAGTTTATGGGCGAGAAGTCTGCAGTGTCATTGGACCCGAATTGGGTACTGGCCACGCCCACAACGCTGCCTGTGACCACAGAGCCAACCAGCATCAATGCAAGCGCGGCCCCCAGCCCCACGGTCTTCTTCTGTTTTGTGTCCTTCTCAGGAGCCACGGTGTCTGGCTCAGAGTCCCAACTAGTCCAGGTGGATGTTCCTGCTGTGGTGTCGGTGGTGGTGGCGGAACCTTGAGTTCCCCACGGTTGATATGCATTCCGTACAGGTTCAAAGGAGTTTGTCTCTGCTGAGGGGTCGGAGTGTGCATCATTGTTGCGGGGGTGGGGATTTGTCATACTCTCGATTATGAACTTCCTGGCTGATCAGCCACTTCGACGATTCTGAACGTTTACTGTGAGCTTGGTACCTGTTTATTGCCGGGCAGGTTTGAGCTGTGCCAGGTCCTGGGCACCGGGGAAAACAATGGTGACCTTAGTACCTCCATCATCAGAGTCCCCCACCTCAATGTGACCTGCATGGCGTTCAACCACCTGACGCACAATGGCCAATCCCAATCCGGATCCCGGCATGGAACGGGACTTGACCGCGCGGTAGAACCGCTCGAAAACCATGTCTCTCTCCTCCACTGCGATGCCCGGGCCGGAATCCTCCACGGTGATCTGGATATGGGCACTGTCAATAATTTTCATGTTGATCCGGACCTTACCGTTTTCCGGTGACCACTTCATTGCATTGTCCATCACGTTGACCAACGCGCGCGTCAGCGTGAAACCGTCCCCATGGATATACCAGTGCTCCGTGTTTGTGATGATCTCCACATCGTGCCGACGACGGTGGACCCGCTCCAAAGCACTGCCGAGGACATCAGTGAGATCGATGGCTTCAAAAACATCGATGTTCTCCTCGCGGGCAAGGTCGACAAGATCACCGATCAGGGTGGACATCTCCTCCATCTGAGCCAGGACATCATGTTCCAGATCACTACGGTCCTGCTCTGAGATCCCCGGAGCCTCAGGGCGGGTGGCCATCATCAACAGCTCAATATTGGTGCGCATTGATGTCAATGGGGTTTTCAACTCATGTCCCGCATCAGCCACCAGCTGTGTTTGCCGGAGCCTGGATACACGGAGTGCCTCGAGCATCTCATTGAAACTGACGGTCAGACGTGCCAACTCATCATTGCCCACGACAGGAATCGGTCGGAGCTCATCAGTTTTGGCAATATTCTCCACCGCACGTTGCAGTCTGGCCAAGGGCTTCAACCCTGCATTGGAAATGGTGAAACCGACCAGGATTGACACCAACACCCCCACGCCACTGCTGACCAGGAGCAACACTCCGAGTGAGGTGATCAGCTGGTGGGTGTTGCTCATATCCTGAGTGATCACCATCGTGGCCCCGGTTTCATCATGTTTAACCAGGATGCGGTCACCAGCTGAGGTCAGCATGGCGGTACTGGGCCCGCTCCTGTCCAGCATCTGCTCACCTGGCAGGGCGATACTGTCACCGACCACATATTCCCAACCGGGTGGGGACAAGGCAACACGGATTCCACTGTTATAGGCCTTGATCGTCTCGAGCTCAGTATCCAGCCGATCATAGAATCCAGGCTCCTGTGCACGTTCAAGCATCGCCGTGGCTTTGGATTCCAAAGCACGGTCAACTGAATGGGTCAACGACGAAGACACCGTCCAATAGGCGGCGACGGTGATGAGTCCTACTGCGAAGGCAACCAGGGTTGCGCTCAGCAGGGACAGTCTCCAACGTAGTGATGCTGAATAACTCCACCCGTCGGGGTGTTCCGCCAACGGGTCGAGCGTCACCTCCACAGGTTGATGCGTTGACCCGATCCGCCTCAATGTCACGGAGCAGTCTCCCGAAGCACATA
>NZ_CALZFS010000049.1 GCF_945649885.1 uncultured Corynebacterium sp.
ATCCTCATCAATCTCAGTGACACCGGCATAATCAGCCGCCATGGCCTCACCGAAATCAAAATCAAGCAGGCCAACACGGGCTTGAACCTGCTGCCAGTAGTTCAACTCACTGACCCGACCCGCATTGAGATCCGATCGGAGCTCCTGATAAACCTCATGCAGCAACTCTGTCTTCTCCGGTTCACCGATCGCCCGGACAACCCGCTCAAACTGTTCCGGTCCCTGAACTTTCATCACCACACCATAGAGATCAAAAAGATAGGTTCTGGGTGAAGCAGCCATGAAGGTCTCCTTGTCATACGCTGTTTAATGCGCCCCCTGTTGCGCACACTGGGCAGTATTTCAAAACGTCTGCCCACCAGTCTATTTATTTACCGGACACATGTGGCTCAAAACTAAAACCCATGTCAAAAGCATGTGAGCAACCAGCGCAGATACAGGAAGGCCCGGGGAGGCCTACTGCCCCTTCAAAGAGGCAGTCAGTTCTTTTTCATCCCATAGTGCCCAGCCACGATCTCCACTGTTCTCTGGACTGTGCTGGGGGAATGTCCCAGGAGAACCATCATCATCTCATCCACGCCGGTCAGCTCATGGAGCTGCTCCAATTGCTGAGCCACCTGTGCACCATCACCGGTGATCGTGCGGTTGACGTAGGTGTCGATGATCTGTCGCTCCTGGAGGGTCGCCGGATATTCAGCAACTTCCTCAGGGGTGAAAAGCGTGAAGCTCTTGCGTTGGAACATCCGGAGCATCGCCATCGCGGAGGTGGAAGCCTGCTGCAGGGCCTCTGCTGGATCATCATGGGCTAAAACAGAGGCGCTGACCATGCTGTACGGTTCATCAAGAAATTCAGAGGGTCGGAAACTATCGCGGTATATCTTCATGGCTGTATGGACATCAGCATCACCGAATTGCAATGCAAAGGCATAGGGTCGTCCAAGGTGACCGGCAATCTGTGCTGAATAAGGCGAGGAGCCGAGGATCCAGATTTCGGGGCCCAGCGATGAAGGGTCCACCCGGTTCTCCCGCGCCTGCCAGCGACCAGGTACGGCATGAATATTGCGGTATGGGTGGGATTCCGGGAAATCATCATTGAGAAACCCGGTCAGTTCCGCAATCTGTTGAGGAAAATGCTCGTTTGCATCAAGCTGCCTGCGGAGCGCAGAGGCAGTCGCGGAATCTGTGCCGGGAGCGCGTCCGAGGCCCAGGTCAATGCGTCCGGGTGCCATGGCTTCCAGCATCCCGAATTGTTCCGCAATAACCAGTGGGGAATGGTTGGGCAGCATGATGCCGCCTGCGCCAAGGCGGATATTGGTGGTTTCACCAACCAGGCGGGCAACCATCATCTGGGGCGCCGGGGTGGATGCCCCGGGCATGGCGTGATGTTCAGACATCCAGAAACGGTGGTAACCGTGACTGTCGGCAGTACGTGCCAGCTCAATTGTTGACCCATAGGCTTCTGCCACTGTTTCGCCAACACCGTTGCTCACGTTGTCCAAGACGGAGAGGGCGAAGGGGGCAGTTCCTGATCTAGGTGCGGGAAGCATAAGGAAACTCAATTCTCATGTTAAATGTTCATGTTTGCCGTGAACCCTACGGCAATATTAACCTCATGGCAAAAGTCAGCTGATACCATGAGTTTTATGTCCGCAATTTCCCTCCCCCCTGCCCCCGGGGCCGATGACCACGTGAGCCTCGCACTGATGAACAGCACTGTTACCCTGCCGGGGAATCAGGTGATTGATGAGCTTGATTCGCCAGAAAACACCACGTCATGGCTTGTTCAACGTCACCTGGCCCCTCAGAACACGACCCTGCTTGCCTACTGCCAGAGAGAGATCACCGGGTTGCGGAAGCACCTCCGGATAATTTTCAAGGCACATATCGCCGGAGAAGAACCCACCCGCTCCTCCCTGGACAGCATCAATCTGGCACTGGGTAGGGTTCCCACCGCGCAGCTTCTACGCTTCATCCCCGGTGAGGGATTCCAGCGCTTCCGAGAAGATCCGGTGACACAATTGGTGGAACACGCCATGGCAGAAATCGCGGAAGACGCAGCTGAACTCCTCAGCGGCCCGCAAGCCCACCTGCTGACACAGTGCGGCTCGGCCCCCTGTGCTCGTTTTCTGATCCGCACCCACGCACGACGCCATTGGTGCTCCACCCGATGTGGTGACCGGGTTCGCGCTGCCCGTGCGTATGCAAAACGGCAGCAGAAATCATAGAGAGAACGTAGACAGCCACAACATCCCGCACCGATGATCATCTTTCCCTTATATATTGGGCGGGTATGGCCATCGATTTCCTCCAATCCGCAGACATCGTCGCCCCACAGCTCCTGGGCTGCATCTTCACCCATGATGATGTGTCCATCAGACTCACCGAGGTGGAGGCCTACCTGGGCGAAAATGACGCGGCCGCCCACACCCACCGCGGCATGACCCCACGCAATGCGGCCATGTTCGGCCCCGGAGGCCACATGTATGTCTATATCGCCTATGGCATCCACCGCGCAGGCAACATCGTCTGCGGCCCGGAGGGTACCGGGCAGGGAGTCCTGCTGCGAGCCGGTGAGGTGGTGGCAGGCGAGCAAGAAGCTTATCGACGCCGCGGCCAGGTCCCCTTCCCCCGCCTGGCCCAGGGGCCCGGCAATCTGGGACAAGCCCTCAACCTGCAGATCAGTGACAATCACGCACCCGTGACAGGACCGGATTTCACTCTTCAGGAAGTATCAGAACATCCGGAGTGGGTCAGCGGCCCACGCGTCGGAATCACCAAGAACGCTGATGCTCCCCTACGCTTCTGGATTCCGGGTGATCCCACGGTGAGCGTGCGCCGGGGACGGCCCAAGAAGCAGTCTTAAACGGACTGAAGAACTACCCTGAACGGAAGAAAACGCGACTTCCACCATTAAGAAATCTGCTACTTTCATTAACCCAGAGATCCTGTTCTTAGAAAGGAGTAGTGATTTCTGGGTTAACCTGTGCCCTTTCTGGGTTAGGGTTTCTGGGTTAATGGCCAGAAAACGAAAACCTGCTTAAGCCTCAGGCAACAACCCAGCCATCCGTGCCATCCGCAACCCGGTGTGCAATTCGCGGCGGAAGATGCCGTCGCCAAGGTCGCCGCTGATCACAGCACGCAGCTTGTCCAGTCGGTAGTACAGGGTTGAGCGGTGGATGTTGAGGGTGCGCGCTGTCTGCCGGGCGTCCCCACCAGCACTGAGATAAGCCTCCAAGGTATCCAGCAATACCGGGGAATCCACCGCTGCCAACAGGTCCCTGGTGGAGGGCGGGAGATCCTCCGGAAGGAAATCCTCCAGGGGCAGGCGCGCTAATGTTCCATCCAGGCCAATATTTTCCCAGGTAGTCACGGCTTCATGGCTTTCCGGAGCCAGCCAGGATGCCCTCCAGGCCAGGCGGGCACGTTCGAAGGAACGGTGTACTTCACCCAAGGGCAACAGTGGCCCGATTCCTGCCCGGACCGGGACCAACTGGGGATCTTCCAGGATGCGGCTGAGCCTGGGCACCACCACCGGTCGCGGAAAAACCAGCATTCCGAGCCCATCATCTAAGACACCACCAACAACGGTTGCGGTGGAGGTCTCCCGGACAAAGCGCAGGGTTCGTGCCACCGCCTGGGCAGACTTTTCCTGATCGAGCGGGCTCGCATCACGGGGGTCCACTCCCAGTGCCACTGCACAACACCCTTCGGCTGAACTCAGGGAACGTTCCTTAATGAGTGCTTCTGCGGCCTTTGCCCGTGCCCCGGCATCACTACTGAGCAGCTGGGTAGCAAGGTGGTGGGAACGTGCCTCGCGGTCCATGGCCTCATGTTGGCGGGCAGTCAGCAGTTCCGAGAGATGCAGCGCAGCAGGAGTGACCTCAACGAGCAACGATTGCCCTGACTCAGAACTGTCCACTGGGAGGACCAGGTGTCCGATGATCTGTTTGCGGGGGTCAAGCAGCCGGAGAAAGAACAAGGGACCGATCTCCGGAATCTCAACAACCTGATGTGGAGTGGTCGCGGTGCGGGGGCGGGGCCAGAAATCACTGTGGGCGAGGATCTGGAAGAGACGTCGGCGGTCCGCGGGAGATTCATGGATGGAATAGGAGACCACCCGCATGGCCTGGTCGATCACCACCAGTCGACGATCAAGATCCTCGGAGAGGTCCTGTACTGCGTCGTCAAGCTCAGGGAAGCGGTCCATGTGATCGACGATACCCAGAATCCGACAGAGTGTCGGAATTTTGGGGCTGAAGTTGCCACAGAACGCTGATGAAAATGGCACATCTCACGCCATACGATCATCTGTAGTTGAAGAGCATCGACAAGGAGAAGCACATGACATCATCCCGCCCAGGCACCCGGATCGCCATCGTCGGAGCCGGCATCGGTGGACTCACCCTGGCCGCTGAGCTGCGACGCCGCGGACTGGAACCACAGATTTATGAACAGGCTTCTGAGCTTCGCGAGGTCGGCGCTGCTGTCGCATTATCCGCCAACGCCACCCGTTTCCTGCGTGACCGCATTGGCATCGGCGCAGCACTCACCGAAAAAGCCGCCGATGTTGATGGCCTCATCCTGCGTGATGGACGCGATGGACGCGTGATCAACAAAATCTCCTCCCGCCAGGAATACCACGAGCGCGCCGGTGCACCTTATTACGGCGTACACCGTGCTGACCTGCAGCAAATGTTAAAAGCTGCAGTGGGTGAGGATGCCATCCACCTGAATAAGCGGTGCATAAGGGTGGAGGAACGCAGCGATGCCGCGGTCCTGCACTTCGCCGATGGTGACACGGTGGAAGCCGATCTGGTCATCGGTGCGGATGGGGTGCGCTCCCGCCTGCGCCGCGAGCTGCTGGGCTATGACGATGCCCAGTTCTCTGGTTGCCATGCTTGGCGTGGCCTGGTCGCCCCGGAGAAGATGCCGTCTCTGCCTGACCCGGAGGCCATCCAGTTCTGGATGGGGCCCGGCGGGCACCTGCTGCACTATCCCATCGGTGGCGGCGTGCAGAACTTCTTCCTGGTGCAGCGTCACCATGGCCCCTGGGAGGAGAAGTCCTGGGTGGTTCCGGTACAGGAAGAGGGCGAACATCTGAAGGCATTCGAGGGTTGGGACCCTGCCATCACCGAGATGATCAGCGCCAACCCGGTGACTGAACGCTGGGCACTGTTCCACCGCCCGCCACTGCAGCAGTGGAGCAGGGGCCGCATCACGCTCATCGGCGACGCCGCCCACGGCATGGTCCCCCACCACGGCCAGGGTGCCAATCAGTCCATTGAAGATGCCATCGTGCTTGCCGATTGCCTTATCGACGGACTCGCTAATGGCACCGGTTGGGATGCCGCGCGCCAGCACTACCAGGACCTGCGGGCAGATCGAGCCCGCCGCGTTCAGATCACCTCACTGGCCACCGCCGATCTTCTGCACCTTCCCGATGGTCCAGCAGCAGAAGTCCGCAATGCCCAACTGGGTGCCGCAGATGCCTGGGGCCGTTACCTGGGATGGATCCATGAGCATGTGGCTGACCGCTACCCGGCAACACTCATTTCATAAGCTGACAACCAGCTCCCCACGCCGTCCCCAGGGAAGAGCTTCCAAAAATAGTCCATAGTGCAATTATTGAAGCTTTTAGCCTGATTGGAATGTGTCGATGATTGCATAAAGTAGCATTATCGGCACATGAGCGCCGATATTTCTCCCATGAAATCGATCAAGTAACAATGCCTTTGTTGAAGTGTCCCGGGGCACATCTATACTCATGCGCATGTCTGGCATTGATGTAAAGAAAATCCGCACCCGTCATATCCATGAGGCCAAAGCCAATGGAACCAAGATTTCCGTTCTCACCAGTTATGATGCACTGACCGCCTCCATCTTTGATGAGGCGGGCATCGATATGCTCCTGGTCGGTGATTCCGCCGCCAATGTTGTGTTGGGTCGTGAGACCACGCTGTCGATCACCATGGATGAGATGATCGTCCTGGCCAAGGCGGTCACCATTGCTGCCAAGCGTGCACTTGTGATCGTGGATCTCCCCTTCGGCTCCTATGAGGTCAGTGAGCAGCAGGCGGTGGAATCTGCGGTTCGTGTGATGAAGGAAACGGGAGCCGCGGCCGTCAAGATTGAAGGTGGAGTGGAGATGGCCTCCACCATCCGTCGCATCGTGGATGCCGGTGTGCCTGTCTGTGGTCACATTGGTTTCACCCCGCAGTCCGAGCATGCCCTTGGTGGTGCCGTGATCCAGGGCCGTGGTGCTGGTGCGGATAAGTTGATCGCCGATGCCCGCGCAGTTCAATCAGCCGGTGCCTTTGCTGTGGTACTGGAAATGGTTCCAGCCGAGGTCGCCACCGAGGTGACCACACAGCTGGATATCGCCACCATCGGTATCGGTGCAGGTAATGGCACTGATGGGCAGGTGCTGGTGTGGCAGGATGCCTTCGGTTTCAACCGGGGACCTAAGCCACGCTTCGTGCGCGAATACGCCGCCCTGGGCGATCAGCTTCTCGATGCTGCCCGCGCCTACGCTGCGGATGTTGGTTCCGGCGTCTTCCCCGGCAAGGCGGAGAGCTACTGATATGCAGATTGCACGAACCAAAAAAGAGCTTTTGAACGCCCTGGATTCCGCCCGTTCCACAGGTTCCTCCATAGGCCTGGTGCCCACCATGGGCGCGCTCCACACTGGTCATGCTTCTCTGGTTGCCCAGGCCCGAGAGGACAATGATGTGGTGGTGGCCAGCATCTTTGTGAATCCTCTACAGTTTGAGGCCTTGGGTGATTGCGATGATTACCGCAATTATCCACGCCAGCTAGATGTCGATGTGGAGCTCCTCATCACTGAAGGTGTGGATATTGTCTTCGCACCTACCGTGGAGGAAATGTATGGCCCCACGGGCCTGCCCATGTTGTGGGTTCGTACCGGCCAGATGGGTGAACAGTTAGAAGGTGCCAGCAGGCCGGGGCATTTTGATGGGGTGGCCACGGTGGTAGCCAAGCTCTTCAACCTGGTGCGCCCTGATCGGGCTTACTTCGGGCAGAAGGACGCCCAGCAGGTGGCAGTCATTCGTCGTTTAGCATCCGATCTGGATTTCCCCCTGGAGATTTGTGCTGTTCCCATCATCCGTGGTGTGGATGGCCTGGCGGAATCAAGTCGCAACCAGCGTCTTTCTGTACAGGATCGCAGCAATGCACTGGTGTTGCCGCAGGCGTTGATGACATTGCAGGAACGCTCCATAAACGGTCTTGCGCTGGAGATGGCGGACCTGCGTGCGCTTATCGACGCCGCCCCAGGCGTATGGCTGGACCACCTGGAAATTGTTGATGCAACCACCCTGCAGCCGGTGTCCACAGAGATTCTCACAGCACCCGCACTGGCGGTGGCTGCCATTCATGTGGGGCCTGTGCGGTTGATCGACAATGTGGAGCTATTCCCAGCGAATTTCTAGGCGGGTCAGTAAATCAACGGGGGCTGCCACCCGAACCCCCTGTCCCCTCCCTCACATCGACATTTACACAACCATATAAGGCATGCCTATCCTTTGTTTTGCATATTAGGCCAGGCTTGCCTTAAGGTCATTGCGGTCATCTTCGGGCGCCCCCACATCCCTACCGTGGCAGGCCCCCGAAAAGCCAAAGAAAGTGGACTCTCACCGCAATGACTCTGATGAAACGCCGCTCATTCATCCAGCTCACCCTGGCATTTGGTGGAGCCGTCGCCCTAGGCCTGACTGGCTGTTCCAGCCGCGTCACACAGCCAGAAGCTAGCGCTGCCGCCGCCACGAATGGCAGCTACTCCCTAACCCTCACTGATCAATTTGATCGCACGGTCACCTTCGATCATGAAATCAAACGTATCGCCACCACGGTCATTCCATTGCCTGCAATGCTTGCCGGTGTGGATCAGTCCCTGGACAAGGTGGTCGCCGTCAACACCTCTGCACAGGCTCTGGCGGAAAAGGGATTCCTGGCCACCATGTTCCCGGAGATCATGGATCTTCCCGCAGCGGCCAACGGTGCGGACTTTGTTCCCAATGTGGAAACCATCGTGTCCCAGAATCCGGATGTCACCATCCAGTGGGGCCACTATGGCCAGGAGATCATCACTCCCATTAAACAGGCCGGCCTAGACCTGCTGCTGCTCAACTACGGTGACCAGCAACTGCTGGAGGAGTGGATCACGCTTCTCTCCACACTGGTGGCCAAACCGGAACGCGGTGAGCACATTCTCAACACCATGCACACCGACCAGAAGAAGATTGAAGAGCTGGTGGCACAGGTGGGTAAGAAGCCGAGGGCCATCAACATCTACAACTACGATGACATGCAGGTATCCGGAACCGGTTCCTATATGGACTGGTGGCTGAGCCTCTGCGGTGCGGATAACCCGGCAGCTGATGCGGCACCCGGCGCCAGTACCAGCGTGGCACGGGAGGAGATCCTCACCTGGGATCCCGAGGTCATCTTCCTGGGTAACTTCTCCACCGCCACCCCGGACACACTGTATGAGGACCCCTTCTGGGGGGATGTGTCCGCGGTGAAGAACAAGCGTGTGTACCGCGTACCCAATGGTGGCTTCTCCTGGGATCCACCGAGCAATGAGTCCAATATGTCCTGGCTATGGGTGGCCAGCATGCTGCATCCACAAACGGCGGATTTTAATCTGCGGGCTTCCATGAAGGAGAACTTCTCCTATCTGTACAACCATGACCTGACTGATGATCAGATCGACCAGATTCTGTTTATGGACGCCAACAAGGTGAGTGCGAATTACGATGTCTTTGCTCGTTAAAAACTCCGCAAAACCCTCCGATAAACCTTCTACAGCAGTCTCCACAGGTCCCCAATCCACCGGGAGAAAAATCAGGTGGCAGTGGTTGGCAGCGACCATCACTGTCCTGCTGATTGCCCTGTTGAGTTTGTCCCTGGGGCGTTTTTCGGTGCCTTTCAATGAGGTGCTGCGCATGCTGGTGGGGCAGTTTTTTGATATCCGTCAGACCTGGACGCAGCAGGAGGCTCAGGTGGTGCTGGGTTCCCGGTTGCCGCGTGTGCTCCTGGCTTTGATCGTGGGAGCTGGACTGGCTCTGGCCGGTGCCACGCTGCAGGCGGTGTTCCGCAATCCCCTGGTCAGCCCCCAGGTGGTGGGCGTGTCCAATGGTGCCTCCTTCGGCGGGGTGCTGGCCATGGTGGTCGGTCTTGGTTCCTTCGGCCTGGTCAGCCTGTCATTCCTCATGGGCATCGTTGCCTTGGTGTTGGTGATCTGGATCGGGAAAACCAGAAGCGGTGGGTCCATTCTGATGATTGTGTTGGGTGGTGTGGTGGTTTCAGCACTGTTTTCTGCGCTGGTGTCCTTCATGACTCTGATCGCCGATCCCTATACGGAACTGCCCTCCATCGTGTTCTGGTTGATGGGGTCACTGGCGGCGGCTTCCCCTGCCAAGGTGCTCATTGCGCTGATTCCGATCGGTGTGGGTACCGCGGTGATCCTGGCATTGCGCTGGCGGGTAAATATTCTCAGTATGGGCGATCAGGATGCCAAATCTCTTGGGATCAATCCCCAACCCCTGCGGATTCTGCTGCTGGTGATGATCGCTCTGATGACCGCCGGTGCTGTGGCCGTGGTGGGCGTTGTCGGCTGGGTGGGACTCGTGGTTCCCCACTTTGCCCGTCTGCTGGCCGGACCAGATCACCGTGTTCTACTACCCATGTCAGCCCTGATCGGTGCAGGTTATCTCACCTTGATTGACACCCTGTCCCGTTCTGTTACCGCCACGGAACTACCGGTGGGCATTCTCACGGCGATCATCGGTGCGCCGGTATTCATCATGTTGTTGCGGGCAGTCCATCGTCGGGGAGGTTTGAGCGGATAATGATCACAGCCACCAATATCGGATTCAGATATCCCACTGCCCCCTGGACTTTCCAGGGCCTTGACCTGGAGATTCCCACCACCGGTATCACTAGTCTGCTGGGGGCCAACGGGGCTGGAAAATCCACCCTGCTGCGGTTGTTGGCAGGCATCACTGAACCATCAGAGGGCCAGATCACCCGTGAGGGCCTCATGGGTTTTGTTCTGCAGGCAACAACTGGCGTGTTTGCCTACACGGTGTTCGACATGGTGCTCATGGGCCGTGCACAACACCTGGGAATGTTCTCCTCCCCCGGCAGGAATGATGAGGCGCAGACCCGCACCGTCCTGGAACGTGTGGGTATCAACCACCTGTCTGATCGGCCTTTCAGCGGGCTTTCCGGCGGGCAGCAACAGTTGGTGTTGATCGCACGCGCCCTGGTCACAGGCTGCACCACCCTCATTCTTGATGAACCGGTATCAGCCCTGGATCTGAAGAATCAGGCCATTGTCCTGGAACTCATCCGGGACCTGGGCGCCGAGGGTTTCGCGGTGGTGTTGTCCACCCACAGCCCTGATCATGCACTTCATCTTGGTGGGCAGGGCCTGATCCTGGGGCACAATGGTCGGCTCACCGCAGGTCCGGTTGAAGAAATTCTCACCGACAGCGCGCTGAGTGAGCTCTATGGAGTCGAGGTGGTCAGGCACACCGTGCTGGATGGTGTGCAGGAACGCACCACCGTGATCACACGCTATGAAAGCGTACGGACGTCGACGGACACGACACCGATAAGCATCTGATTTTTCACTTTTAATAAAAGAAAGCTGGCATATAAGGTGACGGACTCTCAAGTTCTCTATCTCCACATGGGTGGAAATTCCATGGCGAAACCCACACAGAGCGGGGTTGAAGCACTCGATATCTACGAATTGGAACATGCTGATCTGAGCACGGTCAGTGGCATTCTCATCTCGATGAATGCTGATCAGGATTACTTGGGCACACAGGCGGAACTCTTTGATGAGTTCATCAAAAGCGGTGGCAGGGTCGCACTCAATGGCCACCCGGTGGTGAAGTTCCTCCCCCAGCAAGGTGATTTCCGACCCCTGCACTACTCAGCACCCGCTGAACTTTTCCTCACACCGGGCGATGCCCATCCCGTCTGGGCCGGTGTGGACCTTATCGACGCCAGCATGCGCAAGGGTGTCACCGGTTTCTATGCCCGTGGCTACACACTCAATCATCCCGCCGGCGCGCTGATCACCACCCGCATCGGCCAGAACCGCCTGCCGGTGGACTATGTGTACTCCCATGGTCTGGGCCGCGTGCTCATCCACCCCGGCATTGAACCTGCCGTATTCCTGCAGGACGACAACACCGCTGCCCGCATCCACCCCCAGTTGATTGAATGGTTGAAGAACTCATGACCAAGCCCACCGTGTCCCTTCCCGATGGCACAGCCCTTGTCCGCCATGACCACACCGTGGAACTCGGCGACCTCGCCATCATCCACAACGGCACCTATTCACACCTGACCACCATGAATGATCCAGCAGTGATCGCCTACTCCCCCACCTGGCTTCATATCCGTAGCCTGCAGTCCAGTGAGCTGGATGGATACCGCACCGTCATCATCGCCGACCGCATGCACCCGGAGCTGCTGCGCACCCATGCGGCGAGTTTCAAGGCGGTGGCCGAACGTGGTGACACCCTCGTTGTCCTGGGCATCAACGCTGTGGAAACCTGGCTCGATGGCATCAGCCACCGCGATGCACCAACCAATTTCTGGTGGTGGTCCACCGGTGAGGATCCCGGAATCCGCCCCGTTACCCCTGAGCATGAGGCATGGAGATTCCTCAGCCCCAAGTCTGTCATCTGGCACCAGCACGGCTCCTTCAAAGCTGATCACCCCATCACCTCCCTGATTGAACTGGAAGAACCCAACACTGATGGCTCTTGGAGCAACTATGGTTCAATCCTCTTTGAAGACACCGACTCCACACCGGGTCGCATCATCGTGACCTCCCTGGACCCGATCTTCCACCACGGTTCCAACTTCATGCCGGGTGCGACACGTTTCCTTTATGCGCTGCTGCGCTGGGTGGCTGCCATCAAGAACTAACGCTTATCGACGCCCCCCTCCGCTGCTGGCAGCGGCCGCTGCAGAGGGTGGAACGGGAGGGGGTTGCTGTGCATGAATGAGTCTCCCCCACCTGATAAACCCACCAGATCCTGACTAGGGTTATATCCATGAAGCATCGTCTGGTGATCCTGCGGCACTCTAAATCCTCCTGGGCTGAGCCGGAACCGGATCATGCACGCCCGCTGAATAAACGCGGACACCGTGATGGCCTGGCTGCCGGGCAGTGGTTGGCGGAGAACATCGGACACATCGATCATGTGGTGTGTTCCACCGCCACGCGCACCCGCCTGACCTGGGAACGTGCCCAAGCCGGTGGCGCCACTGCAGCCGAGGTCAACTTCCACGATGAGATCTATGAAACCCAGGTGTCCTACTTTGAGCACCTTCTTCTCCGACTGCCGGAGTCAGTGGGTACCGCCCTGTTCATCGGTCACTGGCCTGGTGTAGTGGAATTAGCCCACCACTTCGGTGTTGAGGATGATCATGCTGGCTGGTCCCAGATGGACACCAAGTTCCCCACCAGTGCCATTGCGGTCCTGGAGTTCGATACTGCCTGGGCTGACCTGTCACAGGGCCCCGCGAGGCTTAACGATTTTGTGATACCCCGCGGTTAGGAACCCCTGCTGCCTAGTTCTTCTTCAGAGCAACAATCTGGATGAGGTTTCCACAGGTGTCATCCAACACCGCGATCACTGAGGGACCAACATCAGTGGGTTCCATGGTGAACTGCACACCCAGGCCCTTAAGTCGGTCATATTCTGCCTGGACATCATCCACATAGAACTGGGTGAAGGGGATGCCGTCCTGTTTGATGGCTTCCATAAAGGGTTTCGCTGCCGGGTGGGCTGCTGGTTCCAGGAGAAGTTCCACACCATCGGGGTTTTCTGGGTCAACAACGGTCAGCCAGCGGTACTCACCTGCTGAAACATCTGTTTTCTTATGGAAGCCGAGCTTGGTGGTGTAGAAATCAAGGGCTTTGGCCTGGTCGTCAACAAATACGCTGGTGATTCCAATTCTCATGGACGCCACTATAACGATGCATTGAGGCCACTGCGGATCATCTCAAAATCCTCCTGCTGGGCATTTTGTACATCCTGACCGTGATAGTCCCGGAGAATATAGTTTTTCAAATCCACATAGTCCCCCACAGGAATGGAACGTGTGGGGTTGAACTCCACTGTTGTGGCAATAGACCGGAACCCATACACAGCCTGCCTATGGGTGGATATCTGCATCACGGCCTGCGCGGCCAAGAGATGTTCGGCATCAGCATCGTGGAGGGAATGTGTGAGGAGCACATCGGGTTGATGCTTTTCCATCTGTTCCCTGATCAGTCTGTTGATACATTCAACTTCATGATCCGCCTGCTCTACTGGAATATTGCCTAGAACCACCGTGGCACAACCGATGAGTTCCGCCCAGCTACGTGTCTTCTCTGGAAGATCATTGACATCATCATCATCGCTCCTGCCATTGGTGAGGATGATCGCGTGAATCTGATGGCCTGCATCCCGAAGTCGTGCCAGAGTGGCTACGCACCCATAACCGATATCACCTGGGTGTGCCGCCACCACGAGGTAGGAACGGAGATTTGCTGCTGGTTGGCGAAAAATCCAGAAACGGTCAAAAACATAAGCTCCCCCTGCCAGCATCAGCAGGAATATCACCTCGACACCTATCTGGAAGGCGAGGTTATCCCTGAACCACACCAAAATGATCAATGCTAGGACGGCCACCACCACAGGCAGGACCCTGATGCCCAACAGGATCTGGGGGCTTTTTCTAAACCATCTGATGACGTATTTCTGCAGCTTCGGTGACATACCGGTGATGGCAAGAAGAACAGCAAGCAATCCACACAGGAAAACCATGACAATCATGAGATTTGACCAACCGTTCCAGCCCTGATTTCCAGGGCATTACACACGAGCACATAAACACAGTCACACCACCTAGAATGCGATCTGTTCGCTGCGGCATATTATCCTTTCAGGATAGAAAGCAGACGCTGGAAGAGCAATAGATTTGTGGAAAATCATGGCATTGAACTATTTTCCACGTTCCACTCCACAGGCGCCCTTGAAACTTAAGACCGTAAGGAATAGCAAAACCCCTCACCGCAGGGCTCTGGGCACATCCGCGGTGAGAGGTTTCCCCTGACTGGAGGGCCTGGATGTGGGAGGCCCTCGAACATTCGATTCGCTAGCAAGATCGCGACACCAATCAGAAGTTTCTTCACCGATTTTCAGAACCATGATCCTGAATTCGATACAAGGGCCATGGTCGCACCCTTATCGCTAAAGGGAAACCCTCCATAACGAAAGTTACTGATTTGATTTGATTTCTTTATGGAAAGTTAATCTATGACTTTTCCGGTGAGAAGGATCATAGGGGTGCGTCGATAAGCGCCCGCGTTTAATGCGCAACAACAAAAAAGATACCGGCAGCGCCGAAGAGCAACAGCGTCAGAGTCATGGTGACCACGCCAATGAGGTTCGGTGGGAGCATCTCACTGGCCAGTCCCAGCGCCTGTCGTTGATAGCGGATTCTCTGTGTCACCAAGATGAACATGGTCAGTGCGACAAGGAGGGCAACGGGGATGAGGATGGCTGCCCCATAGAAATTTGCCCACCGCAGGATCACTGCCGTGCAGACAGCAAGAGAAACGGTGGTGCGGTTCCAGGCGAGGATGGTGCGCTCAGGCTGCAGACCTGGATCGTTATGGAGGGGTTGGTGATAAGGGGACATGGCGCTTATTTAATGACAAAGAGTACAAGGACCGTGGACGCTGCCACCAGGGCCGACAAGGACAACAGAGGGACAATCGCGGGGACCGGAAGTGGCTTCTTGTTGCGCATTGCACGTTCCACATTCATCCATCGCCCTGCCGCACCGGCGGCAATCAGCATGCCGACAGCAATGATGAACACTGCAACCCCGGTGCGGAGAGTCGGATCAATGGCATCAATGGGAAATGCCTCAAAGGCGATACCGCCGGCGAGAAAAGCCAGGGAGGTACGTGTCCAGGCCAAAAATGTGCGCTCATTGGCCAGGGTGAAACGTGGATCTGGCTCCTCACCATCCGGGAACACGGCACGCGAGAACCAGCCACGGCCCTTGTCATCGGCTGGCATGGTCATCGATGTGATACTCCCTGGGTTGATGGTTGAAGCTGGTGGGCAGTACTGGCTACCACCAAATTACCCTGCCGGCTTCCCGGAGGAGGCACTTAACCCAGGTAGTCCTTCACCTTGAGCACTCCCCCGGCAGCCTCAAACTCGGCGCGGGCAGCGTTGAGGAGGGTGGGATCAGCAAGGGCATCCACGGCAACCTGCGCCAGCCCGACGGCGGAATCTACAGCGGCGTCGACGGCTTCCTCGGTGCGGGAGTAGACCGCGAATTCCTTCGTGTGCAGGGCAACATTTTCCGGGGAGATCTTGACCATCGGGTGGATTCCGGGGATGAGGTGGGAGACATTGCCAAAATCAGTGGAGGCAGCCAGGGTGTCCGGTAGGAGCCCTTCCGGAAGGGCGGTTCGTCCGCGTAGTTGCTGGGTGCGGGTCCACCTGGCGGCCAGCACGTGGTTGTTGCGTACCGGCAGGCTGGCCGGGTGGATGTCCCAGTCCACCTCCAGGCCGACCCCGGCCATCTTCGCAGCACCCTCGAGCACGTCGTCGACACGCTGTGACAACTCAACCAGGGTTTCGGGCAACAGGGAACGCACGTAGATGGCCAGGCTGGCAGTATCTGGAATGACACTGGGGCGGTTGCCACCTTCGGTGACAATCGCATGCAGGCGGTCGCTCGGTGGCATCTGTTGACGCAGCACCCCCAGCCCCTGATAGGCCAGGCTCGCAGCATCCAGGGCATTACGCCCCATGAAGGGCTGGGCGGAGGCATGCGCGGAGATGCCATGGAAGGTCGCCGTCATGGTCCGACGCCCCACCCAGGTGTGTTCCGCCAGGTCATAGGCGAAAGGATGGATCATGATGGCGGCATCCACATCATCAAAAGCACCGTTGGCAATCATGTATTCCTTACCGGAATGTCCCTCCTCCGCGGGAGTTCCCAACAGCACCAAACGGCCCTCAAAACTTAAGTCATCCAGGCCCTTCAACTCCACATCCTTCAGCATCGCGGTGGCGGTGAGGAAGGCACCTACACCTGCTGCCGCAATGATGTTGTGCCCGCAGGCATGCCCGATCTCCGGGAGGGCGTCATATTCCGCCAGGATGGCGATCGTCGGATGCTTCGACTCATCAAAACCGCTGGTCGCCCAGCTTGCCTCCAGCGCGGTCTCCAGCCCATAGGCACCGGTGGTCACGGCAAAGTCGTGCCGGAAGAGCTTGTCGACGATCCTTTTCTGCGCATAGAACTCCTGGAAGGCTTCTTCCGGGTGATCATGCAGATCAAAGGCCAGATCCTGCATGTCCCCACGGAGCTGCTCGCCCTTCTCCTGCAGATCACGCCACATCACGGTCTGTCCCGGATAGTCCCCGACCGCTCCCCCGAGAGTGGCCAGCAGTGCTTCCGCCTCCGCTTTACGACGGGAGATTCCCTCTTCCATATGATCCAGGTAGGCGGTTGATGGTGGTAAAGGCTTCTTGCTGGTCATGGAGTATCCCTCAGAGGTCTCGCATCGTGGGTGAAGTACAGAAAGATCCCTGATGATCTGCGCCCTGCTCCAAGCCCCCAGAGGCAGGTCTGCATGGAAGCAGATCGCCAGAGAAGTGATACCCACCATGCTAGCCAGAATGAGATCTGCCATGGGGTGGTTAGGCACTTGCCTCTCCTCAGTAACCCCCTTAGCCTTAGCGACAACGCATGAGAATTCCCCGGCGGGCAAGGAGTGCACATGGGCGACGATGAATTCATCCACCAGACGCTGCGGCAACGGGTGAGGTTTGGCCGGGGGCAGGCTGCTCAGCATGTGTTTGAAGAGGTCAGATCCCATGATTCTCAACGGGTCATGGTGATCGCCACGAAACGTGCCCAGGATCAGGCACTGCAGGTAACCAGTTTGATTGATGTGTCGGTGCAGTGGGATGAAGTCACCCAGCATGTTCCGGCAAAGCTTGCTGTGCGCGCAACCATGGCAGCACGTGAGGCTGGCATCGATCTGATTGTGTCCATAGGTGGAGGTTCCACCACGGGCCTGGCCAAGGCCATCGCCCTGGACACCGCCATTCCGATCATCGCGGTGCCCACCACCTATTCCGGTTCTGAGGCCACCAACATGTGGGGTATGACAGAAGACGACACCAAGAACACGGGTCTGGATGATCGGGTGCTGCCCACCGCGGTCATCTACGATGCTGATCTGGTCGCCACTTTGCCGATGGATCTGACTGTGGCCAGTGCCCTCAACGCCATGGCTCACTGCATCGATTCGCTCTGGGCACCCAATGCAGATCCGATCAATCAGGTTAATGCACTGGAAGGTGCTCGAGCCCTGGCACACGCTCTGCGCCGCATGCATGCTGATCCAGAGGATCTTGCTGCCCGCGGGGAGGCTTTCTACGGTTGCTATCTGGCGGCGGTGGCTTTTGCTTCTGCAGGTTCCGGCCTCCATCACAAGATCTGCCATGTTCTCGGTGGCACCTTCAACCTGTCCCATGCCCAGACTCATGCCATCATGCTTCCGCATATTTTGGCTTTCAATCAGCCAGCAGTCCCTGAGCTGGCGAAGCGTCTCTCACAGGCACTCACCGGTGACAGCTCTGACCAGCCCCACGGTGATCGGAGCGCCCTGGCGGCTCTGCTGGAACTCTATGACCAGCTCAGTGCGCCACGGACACTGGGTGAACTTGGTTTCACCGCCCCAGATATCCCCGAGGCGGTGTCCCGCACCCTCAAGGTTTCACCTGCTTCCAACCCGAGACCCACCACGGAAAGTAACCTCACCCAGCTGCTCACCAATGCCCTGAACGGCAGGTTTTCTTCCATAGAGGATTCTTAGGCAAAGGGCGCAGAAACAGCATCAAGGCGGGCTAGCTGCCCCGCACTGAGTTTCAGGAAGGGTGCGGCCATCAGTTCAGGCAGCTGCTCCACGGTGGTGGCTGAGGCGATCGGTGCGGTGGCACCATTGGCCAGCAACCAGGCCAGGGCGACGGTGGCCGGCGCAGAATCCACTTCCGCGGCAATGCTGCGCAGCTCATCGACCACGGCGAAGGCCTCATCAGTGGCCATGCCTTCAATAGAGTCCTGTCGTGCACGGCCCTCAAGGTCCTCCCTGGAGGAGTACTTGCCGGTCAGCAGACCGGATGCCAAGGCAAAGTAGGGGAACACAGCCGGGCTGAATTCCTCCACGATCGGACGGATCCCGGTTTCATAGTCTTGGCGTGCCAGCAGATTGTACTGCGGTTGGATCGCCACCGGGTGGGCTGGGGAATCAGCTGTTTTCTCAAAGAATTCCCGCAGGCGCTCCGGGGAGTAGTTGGATAATGCCAGGTGCTTGATCTTGCCGGCAGCAATGAGTTCTTCCGCGGTGGTGATCTGATCCTCTATGGAGACTGTCTCATCGTCGTAGTGGTAGTAGAATATATCGATGCTCTCCACACCCAGGCGGGCCAGGGAGGCATCCACTGCGGCGAAGGTGGCGTCGCGGGAGCGTCCGGTGTGTGGTTCCAGGGCTCCGGACTTGGTGGCGATGATCAGGTCATCGGTGGCGCCGGTGTGGGCTTGGAGGTAAGCACCGAGCACCTCCTCGGATTCACCGCCCTTGTTGCCGTCAATCCATGCTGAGTACATGTCAGCGGTGTCGATAAAGTAGCCGCCTGCCTCCCGG
>NZ_CALZFS010000050.1 GCF_945649885.1 uncultured Corynebacterium sp.
GTGGAAGCTGTTGGCGGTTGCTTCCTCGTGGTTGAGGTAGCCCTTGAACACCTGTGGTCCCTTGACCAGGACTTCACCCTCAGTACCGTCTGGCTGGGTTTCATCCGGATTGTCAGGGTTGGCGATGCGCACGATGGTGTCGGGGAAGGGGATGCCTACATATCCGGGGCGGCGGTTGCCGTCCATGGGGTTACCCACGATGATTGGCGAGGTTTCGGTCAGGCCATAACCTTCCACCAGGCGTCCGCCGGTGTGGGATTCCCAGCGTTCCACGGTGCGGACAGGCAGGGTGGAGGCACCACAGAAGGCATTGCGCACCCCCTTGATGTCAATGCTCTGTTCCTCGGATGCTTCCACGATCTTCTCGTAGAGGGTAGGTACACCGGGCAGCCAGGTGGGGGTGTGTTTCTTCATCACGTCCATGATCAGATCCATACGTGGGCTTGGCAGCAGCACCATCTCACCACCGATGAACACAGACAAGGTGCCCACCATGGTCAGGCCATAGGCGTGGAACATCGGCAGGGCTGCCAGCATGCGCTCTGGCTTATCACCCAGGCCAGGGACCCAGGACTTGCCCTGCAGCATGTTGGCAAAGAGATTGCCGTGGGACAGCTGTGCACCCTTGGGCTTTCCGGTGGTGCCGGAGGTGTACAGGATCAGTGCGGTGGTGTCCTTGGTCACCGTCGGCTCAGATTCGATGTCCTCACCCAAGCCCCCCATGGCTTCACTGGCCAGTACCTCGATGGGCACGGTGTTTTTGGCAGGGCCGGACAGTGCTTCCCGGCTCTTGCGCAGCGCCGGGACCGGCAGCTTCAACGCGAAACGCTGGATGGCTGGCATGGCGTTGATCATGTTCACGGACACGATTGTTTCCAGGGAGGTCTCACCACGCAGGCGTTCCACGGTGGCGGCGGCCTTGTCCCACACAATGGCTACCCGTGCGCCGTGGTCCTTGAAGGGTTCCTTGAGCTCATGGGCGGTGTAGAGCGGGTTGTGTTCAATGACGGTGGCACCCAGCTTCAGCACGGCATAGAAAGCTGCAATGTGCTGTGGGCAGTTGGGCAGGACAATGGCTACGCGATCGCCTGGGCGAACACCCAGTGCGCGCAGGCCGGCAGCGATGCGTCGGACATCTTTGTCCAGCTCACCGTAGGTCTGGGTGCGGCCGAAGAAGTAGGTTGCGGACTTCTCTGCATTGATGGCCAGGTTGTTGTCATAAACGTCCAGCAGCGTGGTGTCGCCATAATCCAGGGAGTGGGGGGTCCACTCCGGATAGTGCTTCAGCCAGGCCTTGGTTTCATATGCCGACATGATGTCCCTTCGAAATTCTTGATCCGCCGTCACTTCTTCCTCCTGAGTATATAGAGGTGCAGCACACCCGGTCTGCCTGAGAGCCATAGAATGAAGCCATGCGCGTTGCCATGATCTCGATGCACACCTCACCCCTGCAGCAACCCGGCACGGGGGACTCCGGTGGAATGAACGTCTATGTGCTGTCCACAGCCACCGAACTTGCCCGTCAGGGGGTGGCGGTGGACATCTTTACCCGTGCCACCCGCCCCTCCCAAGGCGAGGTGGTCCAGGTAGCCCCCAACCTGCGGGTGGTCAACATTGTGGCCGGCCCCTATGAGGGGCTGGCCAAGGAGGAACTGTCCACTCAGTTGGCGGCCTTTGCCGGGGGAATGTTGGAATTCGCCCGCCGGGAACACCTGGACTATGACCTCATCCACTCCCATTACTGGCTGTCCGGTCAGGTGGGCTGGTTGATGCGGGATCTCTGGCGCATCCCCTTGGTGCACACCGCCCACACCCTGGCCGCGGTGAAGAACTCCTACCGTGATGATGAGGACACCCCGGAATCGGAGGCCCGCCGCATCTGCGAACAACAGCTGGTGGACAACGCTGATGTCCTGGCCGTGAACACCCAGGAAGAACTCGCAGACCTGGTCCACCACTATGACGCCGATCCGGAACGCATCTCGGTGGTGTCCCCTGGTGCAGACATCGCGCTGTACACCCCAGGCAATGACCGCGCCACGGAACGCTCCCGCCGCGAACTCGGTATACCACTGCATGCCAAGGTCGTCGCCTTCGTCGGCCGCCTCCAACCCTTCAAAGGCCCCCAGGTCCTCATCAAGGCCGTGGCAGAACTTTTTGAACGCGATCCCCAACGCAACCTCCGGGTCCTCATCTGCGGTGGCCCCTCCGGACCCACCGCAACCCCTGAAACCTACCGCCAGCTGGCCACCGAGCTAGGCGTGGAAAAACGCATCCGCTTCCTCGAACCCCGACCCCCAGAAGAACTCGTGGTCGTCTACCGCGCCGCCGACATCATCGCCGTGCCCAGCTACAACGAATCCTTCGGGCTGGTCGCCATGGAAGCCCAGGCCACCGGAACCCCAGTCATCGCCGCACGCGTTGGCGGGCTTCCCATCGCCGTGGCCGAAGGCGAAACCGGACTCCTGGTGGACAGCCATGACCCAGCCGCCTGGGCCGACACCCTGGCCACCCTGCTCTACGACGACGAAACCCGCATCCGCATGGGCGAAGACGCCGTCGAACATGCCCGCGCCTTCTCCTGGTCCGCCACCGCCGCCCAACTGTCCTCCCTCTACAACGACGCCGTCACAGCCGAAATGAACGAGGCAACCCCGCGCCGGGCAGATGGTGCCCGCTGGTAGTAGGGCCTCCAAGGGGGTGAGATGTAGGACGCACATCAGTGATTCACTGAGCATCAGCCACAACAAAGTGGCAAACTGGTACGTATGTCAAACGGAAAACTGATTCTTCTTCGTCACGGCCAGAGTGAATGGAACGCCTCCAACCAGTTCACCGGCTGGGTGGATGTCGACCTCACTGAGAAGGGCGAGGCTGAAGCCAAGCGCGGTGGCGAGATGCTCGTTGAGAACAATGTCCTGCCGGATGTTCTCTACACCTCCCTGCTGCGTCGTGCCATCCGCACCGCAAACATCGCACTGAATGCAGCGGACCTCCACTGGATCCCCGTTGTGCGCGACTGGCGTCTGAATGAGCGCCACTACGGTGCGCTCCAGGGCCTGAACAAGGCTGAGACCAAGGACAAGTACGGCAATGAGCAGTACATGGCATGGCGCCGCTCCTATGGCACCCCTCCGCCAGAGCTTGCCGATGACGCCGAGTACTCCCAGGCAGATGACGTCCGTTACACACACCTGGATGCCGTGCCACGCACCGAGTGCCTGAAGGATGTCGTCGAGCGCTTCATCCCTTATTTTGAAGCTGAGATCCTGCCACGCGCCAAGAAGGGCGAGAACGTGCTCATCGCAGCACATGGCAACTCCCTGCGCGCGCTGGTGAAGTACCTGGACAACATCTCTGATGAGGAGATCGCAGAGCTGAACATCCCAACCGGCATCCCACTGGTCTACGAGATCACAACTGATGGCACCGTGGTCAACCCCGGTGGTACCTACCTGGACCCAGAGGCAGCAGCAGCCGGAGCGGCAGCAGTGGCCAACCAGGGTGGTAAGTAGCAGGCAGGCGGATAAAGGACATATCTGTCGGTAATAAGTGAGCACAACATTCCTCGCATTCCTGTTGGGCGTGGCCGTCATGGGCCTCGCCCTGCCTGCTTATGCGTGGTTGAAGGAACGCTTCCGCCGCCACCAGTCCGCCTCCACCCTTTCTGAAAACCAGGTGACCACCGTTGGCCAGGTACTCCACCTGGCCATTCAAGGCTCACCCACCGGCATCACCGTGATGGACCGCACCGGTGATGTCGTCCTCTCCAACGCACGTGCCCATGAACTCGGCATCGTCCACGAACGCACTGTGAACAATGATGTGTGGCGCGTGGTGCAGGAAACCTTCGATGACAAGGAAACACATGCCCTTGACATCAACTCCTCCGCCAACCCCCGGCGTCCCGGTAACCGCGTCACCGCAGTCCAAGCAGTCGTCAAACCTTTGACGCTTATCGACGACCGCTTCGTCATCGTCTACGCCACCGACGAATCCGAAAATGTCCGCATGGAATCCGCCCGCCGCGACTTCGTGGCCAACGTGTCCCACGAACTCAAAACCCCCGTGGGTGGCATGGCACTGCTGGCTGAAGCACTGATCGAGTCCGTAGATGATCCTGAACAAGTGGAATACTTCGGTGTCCGCCTCCACCGCGAAGCCCACCGCATGGCCGACATGATCAATGAACTGATCTCCCTGTCCAAACTGCAGGGTGCGGAACGCCTGCCGGATATGGAACCAGTCAAGATCGATGACATCATCGACGAAGCCATCGAACGCACCCAGCTGGCCGCCGACAACGCCAAGATCGAATTGGTCCGTGGCGATCGCACCGGCGTCTGGGTCAATGCGGAACGCTCCCTGTTGATCACCGCACTGTCCAACCTGATCAGTAATGCCATCAACTATTCACCTAAATCCATGCCGGTGTCGGTGTCCCAGAACATCCGTAACAACGTGGTCATGATCCGCGTGACGGACCGTGGCATCGGCATCGCCCCAGAAGACCAGGGCCGGGTATTCGAACGTTTCTTCCGCGTGGATAAGGCTAGGTCCCGCCAAACAGGCGGAACCGGGCTTGGATTGGCTATTGTCAAACATGTGATGGCCAACCATGGCGGTAGTATCAGTTTGTGGTCTCGGCCGGGAACAGGCTCCACCTTCACAATCGAATTGCCTGTGCATGATCCTGAATCCGACCCTCTCATTGATATCAAGCAGCGGGCAGGCTTGGATTCTCCACTTCGCTCGACCGCGTCCAAAGTTCCAGGGCGCCGAAAGGAAAAAACATGACGACCATCCTGATCGTTGAAGATGAGGAATCGTTGGCAGATCCTTTGGCCTTCCTCCTAAGGAAGGAAGGATTCGACACCATCATCGCGGGCGACGGACCCACAGCACTGGTGGAATTCGGCAAGAACGATATTGATATCGTCCTGCTCGACCTGATGCTGCCCGGCATGTCCGGCACCGACGTGTGCAAGGAACTGCGTTTGGTCTCCAACGTCCCGGTCATCATGGTGACCGCCCGCGACTCGGAGATTGACAAGGTCGTCGGCCTGGAACTTGGTGCAGATGACTACGTGACCAAGCCGTACTCCTCCCGCGAGCTCATCGCCCGTATCCGCGCAGTCCTGCGTCGCCGTGGTGACAGTGAAGCCGAAGCCGCCGAAGACGACTTCGACGATCAGCTCCTTGAGGGCGGACGCGTACGCATGGACGTGGACAGCCACACCGTCACCGTCGACGGCCAGCAGGTGAACATGCCACTGAAGGAATTCGACCTCCTGGAATATCTCCTGCGCAACGCCGGTCGCGTACTCACCCGTGGCCAGCTCATCGACCGCATCTGGGGTGCCGACTACGTGGGCGACACCAAGACCCTGGACGTACACGTCAAGCGACTGCGCTCCAAGATCGAGGAAGAACCCTCCCGCCCCCGTCACCTGGTGACCGTGCGGGGACTGGGATATAAATACGAGCTCTAAAAGGTTTTTACAGGGGAGCAGTTCAATGATCATTGAACTGCTCCCCTTGTTTTATGCTCAGCCGCGGATGGCGTCCAGCGGTGCGGTCTTCGCCGCCCTGTGGGCCGGGATGATCGCAGAGACACCACCGATGACGATGGCGGTGAGCAACATCAAGGTGATCTGGGTCAGCGGCACCTCGGCCGGGGCCATGCCACGGCTGCGCAGGGAACTGACCACCGCCCAGCCTAAGAACGTGCCCACACCGATGCCGAAGATCGCGCCATGAATGGACAAGATCACCGACTCCAGGGTGACCATCGTCTTGACCTGTCTGGCCTGTACCCCGGTGGCACGCAGAATACCCAGCTCACGGGTGCGTTCACTCAAGGACAGCACCAAGGTGTTGATGATGCCCAGCACCGCGATGATCACCGCCAGGGCAAGCAGTCCATAGACAATGCCCAACAGCTGGTTGATCTGGGTACCCAGGCCTCCCCGGAACTCATCCTTGTTCTTCACCTGCACCACCAGGAACTGCGCGACAGCCTCAGTGAGATTCTCACGCAGCTGTTGGTCAGGGAGAGTGTCATCCGAGGTCACAAACACCTGGGAGCGGTGATAAGCCGAGGGACTGGTGAGCACGCGTTCCGCGGCGGTGTAGTTGATGGTCATGTGCCCCAGCAGGCCGGTTTCCACATAGATACCGGTGATCGGCACCCGGATGCCATCATCAGCCCCATAGGGGTTGAGTGAAATGGTATCACCAACCTTCAGGCCCGACTGGCTGGCATAGGTGGTGGAGATCATCGCACCGGGGGCGTCATCGGTGAACTCATCACCGGAACGCACCGCGATATCCATGAATTCTTTCATGTCCCCCTGGAAGACGGTGGTGGCTTCATTATCCCACCCATTGGCCTGGAGCCCGGCAGTCATGAGCACACCGACATCCTCCACCCCCTCGGTGGTGGCCACCTTGGAAGCCACAGCAGGGGAGAGTGACAGGGAACGGGAACCACCGGCAGGTTGGCCGGGAACGGCGGTACCACCGATGGAATCCATGATGAAGGACGCCTGGATGGATGACTCCACCGAGCCGAACACACTGGCACGGGTGGTCGCACCGATGACACCCACACAGGACACCAGACCCACGCTCAAGGTCACAGCCAGAGCAGTGGTGGCGGAACGACGCGGGTTACGCAGGGTGTTGCGCTGGGCGAGTTTGCCCACTGCCTTGAACGGCAGGCAGATCAGCACACCGATACTCATGCTGATCATCTTGCTGAAGGTCGGACCAGCCAGTGCCAGACCACCAAAGCCCAGCAGCGCACCGGCCACGATCAGACCCATGCGGGATTCGGTCTGCAGGTCAATGTCATTCACCGCAGAGACCAGCGCACCGGCCACGATCAGACTGCCGCCCAGGGTCAACAGCACCGCAGCCACGATGGTCGACCCACGGGAAGTGGAGGTGGCCTTGGAGTCAGCGGAATCAAAGGCCTCCACCGGTGGGAGATTTCCCGCCCGCCTGGCCGGCACAATCGCACTGAGCACCGTGGCAGCCAGGGCAAAGAGCAGGGGCAATACAAAGGCACTGGTGCTGTAGGAAATGGCGATGGAGGATAATTCACTGCCGGTCTGGTTCAACACGAACACCAGGACATTGATCACACCCACGCCCAGGACCAGTCCCAGCGCACCACCGATCAGGCTGATCACCACCGCCTCCATGACCACGGAGAAACCGATCTGGAAGGAGGAGACACCGATGCTGCGCAACAGGGCGAACTCACTGGTGCGCTGGGCAACAATCATCGCAAAGGTATTGGCGATGATGAAGGACCCCACGATCAACGCGATCGCTGCAAAGGCAATGAGAATATAGGTGATGAATTCCAACTGGCGGATGGTGTCGCCGGTGGTGCGTTCAATGATCTGCTCAGGTAGCAGGGGAGTCAGGTACTTATAGGTGCGCCCGATCTTGTTGCGCACCTCCATGGGATCCTCACCATCGTGGACAGAGATGACAATCTGGGAGGCATTCGCCCCATCGGTGAACAGCTCCACATAACGGTCCTGGGTGAACCCGATGCCAATCCACCCGGCCACATCCGAGGAGGATTCAAAGATACCGGAGACGGTGGCGTCGATACGCTCTGTTGGTGTGATCACCGTGACCTTATCGCCGGTGACCAACCCACCACGCTCCGCGGCAGAGGCATTGACCATGATGTCATTGCGCTCCACCGGGGGATGCCCATCAACCATCACCGGTTCCGGACCCACCCAGTCACCGGGATCATTCATGGCAAAGGGGTGGGTGCCAGAAGAACCCGCCTGCAGGGGATGGCCTGCGGTATCGGCGAGGATCAGCGCAGACTGTCCTGTCATCGAGGTACCTGAAGGCATGCCGGGGCCATCACCGACAATATTGACGGCACGGACTTCTGGGTAGCGCTCAATCACATCGATGACATCGAAGGGGACACCGGCCTGATTATTCTGAGTGCCGATGACACCCACATCCACGCCCTCGATGCCGGAATCCACAATCGAGGTGAAAGACCTCTCCAGGGAATCCGTCAGCAACAGGGAGCCACAGAGAAAAGCGGTACCCAGTGCCACAGACAACACCGTTAGCGCCATGCGGACCTTATTGGCCACCACGCTGCGCCACGTGATTCTGCGGAGAGGTGAATTCAGAAATGTCTTCAGTGGGCCGAAGCCGAACTTCGTGCCGGTTTCCCCAGTTGTACCGCTATGAGTGATAGCTGGCCTCCTCCTGGATGTGTGAGCTTTCTCATCGGGTTGTGCCTTAAATTAGTGGTGGTGCAACAACCACAAACACAGTGCCTCGCCACTGTTGCAAGAACACAGAGATTCTAGGGTGGCGAAGGCGAAAAGCCTAAGTCCCCATCACGTAGTCCACCAGTTTAACCGTCACACACCGGCTGGCCGTTACAGCGACGGTTCTGTGCGGGGCTGGGCAGTTGCTTCACAGGTGGGGGGTTTCAGCCCCTAGACATTGACCTCAGTACAGCAGGGGAGACCAACTATTCGCTCAGCCCAGCTTTGCGGTCAGCTTCTGCACGATCCCACTGGCCGGATTCCACGAATGCTGTGGTGGGGTGGGTACTGAAGAGACTGTTGCGCACCGTCAGCGGCAGGGTGTCCCGGACAAGGCCGGCAGCCTGGGCACGTTCCTGCATATGTCCACGCAGCATCTCATAGGGTTCATTGCCCATGAGTGCTCGGAGTTCACTTTCCTGGGTCTGCCACATCGGTTCGCCACCGGCATGGCAGCGCGGGGAGGTGGAGCAGTACCAATCAAAATCCTCGCCACCATTGCCCCAACCGCGACGGTTGTATTCGGTGATGGTGGTGCGCAGGATCTCATGGCCATCAGCTCGTTCTTCATAGGCCTCCAGGCGGCGCAGTGGCAGCTGCCAACAGACCTCAGGTTTCACCACGGTCAGATCCTTGCCTTCCGCGGCACCCCACTGGTGAAGGGCACAGCCGGCACCGGTTTCCCAGCCCTTGCGGTTGGCGAAGATGCACGCGCCGTCCGTGGTGATGGTTTTCAGAGCAGGTTCGGGATTGCCGTCTTCATCATCCAGCTCATCCCACTCCAGCCAGGGTTCAATGGTGGTGCCGTCATCGTCAGCGAGGAAGCTGTCAGTATGGGTTGGACGCAGCTGCCAGTACTTGGCGGGCATTTCCGCCACGGCGTCATAAAGCTGATCGCGGTCGGTCTCATCGGCTAAGAAAGCACCGTGTACACAACAACCCACATCGGGGTTTATGGCATTGATGCCTAAACAATCGGGGGTGCCGAAGGTGCAGTTCCAATGAGACTCCAACCACGTTAAATCGATGCTGAAAACATGATCGGAATCTGTCGGATCGGGGAATTCATACCATTCACGAGGGAAATCCGGGGGTAGCTCCTCACCACTCCTAATGGAGGTTGCAGCAGGGGAGGCTTCAGGGAAGCCAAGGAAAACCGGGGACGAGGATGACCAATTCACACTTTGTCACCCTAGACCGACTAACCTTTAGGTGTGAGATTAGGCGTATTGGATGTGGGCAGTAACACTGTCCACCTAGTGGCAGTAGACGCTCGTCCCGGTGGGCATCCCCACCCGATGAGTAATTGGCGTACCCCGTTGCGTCTTGTCGAGTTGCTCGACGAGACCGGGGCGATCACTGAGAAGGGAGTGAATAAGCTCACCTCAGCAGTCGGTGAGGCCGCAGAACTGGCCAAGAAACTCGGCTGTGCTGAGCTGATGCCCTTTGCCACCTCAGCGGTTCGCTCAGCCACCAACAGTGACGCGGTTCTCGATCATGTGGAGAAGGAAACAGGCGTGCGCCTGAGCATCCTCTCCGGTGAGGAAGAAGCCCGCCAGACTTTCCTGGCGGTTCGTCGTTGGTATGGCTGGTCTGCTGGTCGCATCACCAATCTTGATATCGGTGGTGGTTCCCTGGAGATTTCCTCCGGTGCCGATGAGGACCCGGACATGGCGTTCTCCCTGGATCTGGGTGCGGGTCGTTTGACCCACCACTGGTTCGATACTGATCCTCCAGAGCGCAAGAAGGTCAACCTGCTGCGTGATTATATTGATGCGGAGCTGGTTCAGGCTGCGCGTCAGATCCACACGTTGGGTCCGTCACGTCTTGCGGTGGGAACATCCAAGACCTTCCGCACCCTGGCACGTCTGACTGGTGCTGCACCGTCTTCTGCTGGTCCCCACGTCACACGAACCCTCACAGCTCCTGGTTTGCGTCAGCTCATTGCCTTCATCTCACGAATGACTGCCGCTGACCGTGCTGAGCTGGAGGGGATTAGTGCTGATCGTTCCCACCAGATTGTGGCGGGTGCACTCGTGGCGGAAGCTGCGATGCGTGCGCTTGACATTGATAAGGTCGAGATCTGTCCCTGGGCACTGCGTGAGGGTGTTATTCTCACTCGGATCGACAAGGGTCTTGAATAACTGTAAGGAAAGGAGTTGGCGAAAATGAGTGAATCAAAACTCACAGTCGCTGAGCTGATGGCGCGAGCCGGCAAGGACGGGCAGTCCACGGATGCTCCCCGACGTCGCCGACGTCGCAGCCTGGAAGAAGGTGGCATCTCCGTCGCTGAGCTGACCGGCTCCATTCCTGCGGTCAAGGAGAAGCCTGTTGAGTCCAAGCACTCGGCCGTCAAGATCGACGACCCAGCCACGCCGGCAACCCCGGAGAAGCCCGCTGAAGCACCAGCTGCCAAGCAGCCGGAAGTCAAACAACCAGAGGCTCCAGCGAAGGCGCCAGAGAAGGCTCCAGAAGCCAAGTCAGCAGCACAACCTGAGCCAAAACCAGCCGCCAAGACCGAGGTGAAGGCAGAAACCACGCCTGAGCCGAAGAAGCCTGAGGCCCAGCCGGAGCCGACTCAGCAGCCTCAGCTCAAGGCGGTGTCGACACCGAAACCACCATCACAGCCAGCGCCAACGCCGCAGCCTGAGGCCAAGGTTGAGAAGCCTGGGGCACAGGCCGTCGATAAGCAGGAGGAGAAGCAGCCGGACAAGCCCACTGTTTCCCGTCCGGCACCCAGCAATGATGAGACCATGGTCTTGAGCATTGTTGATGAGAAGGATCCGATCCGTCTGACCACGGGTGCCTTCCCAGTGGTGCCAGCATCTGCCGTGAAGCCGAGGGCACCGCAGGCTGATCCTGCTGCTACCAAAGATGCTGCAGCGGCTGCCGATGCAGATTTCGCTGCGGAGTCCGTTGATCAGGCGGCAGCCTCCCCAACTGATACCACTCAGCTGGAAGCTCTCACCGGTGACATGGAAGTCGCCGATCAGGACGCAGAAGAAGATGATGGTGAAGACTCCATCAAAACCTCAGTGTTCTCCGTGATTCTCATGGCGGTCGTCGGAGTGGTTCTGGGTGCTGTGGTCTTCCTGGCCTTTGAGATGCTCTGGGAGCGTCTGAACAACTGGCTGGTGGTTCTGCTCGCTATTGCCGTGACCCTGGGCATGGTGGGGCTTGTGCACGCGCTGCGCACCTCCCGTGACGGATTCAGCATGATCCTGGCCGGCATTGTCGGTCTGGTCATGACCTTCGGCCCCCTGCTGATCATTTTCTAGCACTTTCACCCAAGATCCGCCTCTCCTCTCACCGCAACGGTTAAGAGGAGAGGCGGACTTTTTTTGGGGGCCCTGATTCTGCACACAGGGGGTGGAAGATGGCAGGGTGGAAGGTATGACAACAATTGCTGTACTTGGTGGCGGTCAGATCGGCGAGGCTCTGGTCTCAGGACTGGTTGCTGCCGATGTGAACCCTCAGAACATCCGTGTAACCAACCGACGTGAGTCACGTGGAAAGGAACTCAACGAACGCTACGGCGTGGTCACCATGACCGACAACGCCCAGGCTGTGGATGAAGCCGATGTGGTGTTCCTCTGCGTCAAGCCCAAGATGATTCTTGATGTGCTGGCAGAAATCTCTGACACCGCAGACAACAACTCCGCATCCACCGTCATGGTGAGCATGGCGGCAGGTATCAACTTGGCAGCCATGGAGGAGAATGTTTCCGCTGGCCTGCCGATCGTGCGCGTCATGCCGAACACTCCGATGTTGGTGGGCAAGGGCATGTGCACCGTCACCGGCGGCCGCTTTGTCACCGAGGAGCAGCTGAACCTGGTCCAGGAACTGCTCACCTCTGTCGGCGAGGTCATGGTGGTGGAGGAATCCGACCTGGATGCCGTGACCGCGATGTCAGGCTCCTCCCCGGCTTACCTCTTCCTGGTCACTGAGGCGCTTATTGATGCCGGCGTCAACCTCGGCCTCACCCGCGACACCGCCCGTGAACTGGCAGTCAACGCCTTCGAAGGTGCGGCCACCATGCTCAAGGAAACCGGCAAGGAGCCCTCTGAACTGCGTGCAGGTGTCTCATCGCCTGCAGGCACCACCGTGGCGGCCCTGCGTGAGCTGGAGGAAAGCGGCATCCGTGGTGCCTTCTTCCGTGCCGCCCAGGCTTGTGCGGAGCGATCAGCAGAAATGGGACGCGCTTAACCCAGTTCTAGCTTTCCCGGGCTGTGTCTTGGGGTGATGGCACTGGCCGCAGTTTTACTTGTTGACCAGCATTTTCACCTCAATCCAGCCTCCACGGCGAGGGAAAGCGAAGAAAATTAGGTAACAATTGTCGCACTATTCACTTGAATCACGCTAAGCTTAACCAGGCACATGCGTGACCGTACTGCGGGAGGGGAAGCCCGCAGCACGCGTACTGCTGAAGGGTATTGATGAATTATGGCTAGAGAAGATAAAGGCACCTTTTTGACGGTCGCTGAGGTCGCGGAGATCATGCGCGTATCCAAGATGACTGTCTACCGGCTCGTTCACTCCGGTGAACTTCCGGCGGTGCGAGTAGGACGCTCCTTCCGCGTCCATGAGAAGGCGGTCAATGACTACCTGGATTCCTCCTTTTATGAGGCTGGATAATCCCTCTCACAGCTGAAGCCTCTTCCCGGTGCACTGCACTGGGAAGAGGCTTCAGTGATTCCCACGGGGTTGTACGCGCCTAGGGTTTTTGGAGCGTCACCCCCTGCAAGGTAAGATAACTCCCATTCGTGTCAGCACACACCTATGGAATTAGCAGCCGCGAACAGCTCAGGGTGAGACATTAACGCTCATCCAAGGTCCGCGGTTTTCCGAATGTGCACTTCGGTCCTGGGTGCTGGCAGGTTTTGTACGTACATCATCGATTTAAGCGAGGGAAACCGTCATGGGTTCTGTCATCAAGAAGCGCCGCAAGCGCATGTCCAAGAAGAAGCACCGCAAGATGCTGCGCCGTACTCGTGTTCAGCGTAGAAAACTGGGCAAGTAGGCTTGATTCGAAAACACCACCTGTTTACAGGTGGTGTTTTTTAATTCTTGAACCGTCTGCGCATCCGCCAGCCGGTGACACTGAAGGCGGCTGTCGCCAAAGCAGGCACACCAAAGGCGCGCACAGCCTTGCGCAGGGAGCGGAAGTCACGCACCACCCAACCTCGCTTGAGGGCTTCTTTGCGCAACTTATTGTCCGGGTTCACGGCCACGGCGGTGCCCACCATTGACAACATTGGCAGATCATTGATGGAATCGGAATAAGCCGTGCAACGGGCGAGGTCGAGCTTTTCAATGGATGCCAGGGCCGCCACCGCATGTCGCTTGCCAGGGCCGTGGAGGATATCGCCCACTAGACGGCCGGTGAATTTGCCGTCGACAGCCTCCGGAACCGTGCCGATCGCACCGGTGAACCCGAAACGTTGTGCCAGGATCTGAGCCAACTGCACCGGGGTGGCGGTGACCAGCCACACCTGATGGCCGGCCGCTATGTGCATGTCAGCAAGCTGCTTGGTGCCAGGCCACGTCTTGTCGGCCATGGTGCGGTCCACGATTTCCTCACACAGCTCGGTGAGTTCCTCCACGGAGCGGCCCTTGATGAACTCCAGGGCCTGCTCGCGCCCCTGGGCTACGTCCTCAGCATTTTCTGATCCGGAGATCTTGAATTTCAGCTGTTTCCAGATCACTGGCGCAATTTCATTCAGGGTGAAGAACTTTTTCCGGAACAACCCCTGGGCGAACACGATGAGTGAGGAGCCCTGGATCAGGGTGTTGTCCACATCAAAGAAGGCTGCGGCCCCCACATCCTGGGGGACATCCGGATCCGGGATATTAACGTGGACACCACCGGCTGCTTCAATGGCTCCGGTGACTGAATCCACACCCGAATGGAAATCATCCAATTCCAGCCCGTAGATGGAGGCAACAGCTTCGGTGGCAGCGGCTTCGCCGGCCTGACGCTGGGCTTCCTCATCAATCGGGGGTGCTGCATAGTCCTCAATGAAGCGTCGGAGGTTGCCTCGCGATGCACTCCAATTGGCCAGGAAGTCCTCAGGGGAGCCGACCATGTCGAAGCCCCAGTTATTATTGTCGCTGGCTGAGCTCATGAGGTGACAAAAACCTTCCTTGTACCGTGAGCGACAAGGCGCTGTCATCGGGGTGGAAACTGATGGGTGACCAGGGTAGGGCGGACATGTAAGTCCAGCCCGGTGTGAGTATCGTATCCATGGTAAAGCCTTGCGCGCCACAGTGCCTGTCGCGGGGTGGCAGCACACCTGGTGGCGCACCGGGCGGAATACTGGAGAAAGGGCTGGTTAGGCGTGGGTTCAGACCATAGCGTGGAACTGATCATCCGAGACAACTGTGGCTCCTGTGTCCGGATCCGGGAACAGATCGCACCTGTTCTGGCAGCCGCCGGTGTGGAGCTGGTGGTCAGCAATGTTGATGAGGATTCCAGCCTGAAAATTGAGTTCGGAGACCGCGTTCCTGTCATTCTTGTAGATGATGAGGAATTTGCGTGCTGGGAAGTTGATAACGCGGAGTTAGCCCATGCTTTGTTGTGACATCGCAGATTGAACGCTAGCGTGAATCAACAAACCTTGATTCATTCTTTTGATGGATCAGTACCTCCTTTGAAAGTCGGGTGAGATAGTGAGCGTGCTCGTTGTGGGAATGTCCCACAGATCGGCACCTGTGGCGCTTCTGGAGCGCCTCAGCATGGATGACTCAGTCCGTGGTCAAACCACTTCCTCCCTCGTTGACCGGCCGTCACTGTCGGAGGCACTCATTGTCTCCACGTGTAACCGTCTCGAGGTTTATACAGTTACCAATAGTTTCCACACCGGTGTCAATGATGTCGTGGAGGTTCTCCACGAGGTCAGTGGTGTTGATATTGAGACCCTGCGTGGGTATCTCTATGTCCGCTACGCCGATGCCGCCGCCGAGCACATGCTGGTGGTGGCCTCCGGCCTGGACTCCATGGTGGTGGGCGAACAGCAGATCATCGGCCAGGTACGCACCGCGTACCAGCAGGCCACCGAAGCCGGTACCGTCGGCCCGGGGCTGCACTCCCTGGCACAAACCGCACTCCACACCGGTAAGCGTGTCCACTCTGAAACTGACATCGATGAAGCAGGCGCCTCCATGGTCTCCTATGCCATCGATGAGGCACTGGTGCAGATGGGCCTTGACCCAGCTGCGGAGAAGCCCTTGGCAGGCAAGACTGCCCTGGTGCTTGGTGCCGGAGCCATGAGCTCCCTGGCCGCCACCCACCTGGGCCGTGAAGGTGTGGACAGGCTCATCATGGCTAACCGCACCCGGGAGCGTGCGGAACGCCTGGCCTCCCACTCCGAGCAGGCGGGCGTGCCCGCTGAGGTTGTGGACTTCGATCAGCGTTCCCAGGTGCTCAGCCGCGTGGACATGGTGGTCTCTGCCACCGGTGCTGATGACTTCACCGTCAAGCCGGAGGACATCCCGGCTGGTGCCAAGCTCATGCTCGTGGACCTGTCCATGCCGCGTGACATTGATGACGCCTGCACCGAGGTCGACGGTGTTGACCTGGTCAACATCGAACGCCTGCACCGTGCCAAGCGTGAAGATCCCACCGGCGAATCCGATGAAGGCGCAGACGCCCTGGCGATCGTCCGCGAGGAGCTGGAGGCCTTCACTTCCGAGCAGCGCATCCGCGATGTCGTTCCGGCAGTCTCGGCGTTGCGTCGTCAAGCCAATGAGGTCATGCTCGATGAGCTGGACCGCCTGCAGTCACGCACCCCAGACATGTCCGAGGCGGACTGGAAGGAAGTCACCCACACCATTCGACGTGTGATGGACAAGTTCCTCCACGAACCCACCGTGCGCGTCAAACAGTTGGCTGCACGTTCTGGAACTGTGTCCTATGAGTCCGCTCTGCAGGAATTATTCGGATTGGAAGCAGTCCAGACCAGTGCGGCTCCCGCGACCACCTCCATCAACGCGTCAGAACTTCCTGATGCGGGTATCGTCGCGATCGTGAACTCACCGACCACCACAGGGCGACCCGTCACTGTGGACGGTCCTTAAACTCCAAGGAGTGGAATGACTCTCAGAATCGGCACCCGGGGATCCAAGCTGGCCACCACCCAGGCCGGCCACATGCGGGACAAACTCAAGCACTTCGGCCGCGAGGCAGAACTGACCATCATCACCACACCAGGTGATGTGAACATGTCCCCAGTGGAACGCATCGGCGTCGGCGTTTTCACCCAGGCCCTGCGCGACGCACTCATGGCTGATGAGATTGACGTTGCCGTCCACTCCTTCAAGGATCTGCCGACCGCACCGGACCCCCGTTTCCACCTCGTGGTCCCCGGCCGTGCCGATGCCCGCGATGCGCTCATCGCCCGTGACGGCATGACCCTCAACGACCTGCCGAAGGGTGCCAAGGTGGGAACCTCAGCACCACGACGCATCTCTCAGCTCAAGGCGATCCGCCCTGACCTGGAGATCCTGCCACTGCGCGGCAATATCGACACCCGCATGGGCAAGGTCACCTCCGGTGAACTCGATGCTGTTGTCCTGGCCTTTGCCGGTCTGTCCCGTGTGGGCATGCAGGACCGTGCCACCGAGGTCTTTGATCCGGAGATCCTCCTGCCAGCACCAGCACAGGGCGCACTGGCCATTGAGTGCCGTGCCGAGGACGAGGACATCGTCACTGCCCTGAACATGCTCATGCACGCCGACACCTACGTCACCGCTGTTGCTGAGCGCACTGTGCTCAACCGCTTGGAGGCAGGTTGCACCGCACCGGTGGCAGCACACGCCACCCTCGATGGTTATGCCGGGGACACCATGACACTGACCGCAGGTGTCTTCGCCCTGGATGGTTCCGAGCAGCTGGTCTACTCACTTGAGGGCCAAGGCCAGGAACCAGTGGAACTGGCGGAGCAGGTTGCTGCCTACCTTCTTGAAGAAGGCGCAGCGGACCTGATTGACAAGATCTAGCTCTGTGTTTTGGGCCCTGGGGCCAGGGGAATCTGACCTGGCCTTGGACCTAAACTGTGGCAACCTTGATCAGCTCACCTGATCAGGGTTGATTTCTTTGGGATTGCCGCATAGTTGGCTAACAATGTGGTGACGACTACAGACTATTGCCCATACTTCATGTAAGAATGTCGGAGTAAGACCGTCATGAAAAATGGCGGATAACGCTGGATTCGGCGAGGCTCCTGAAAAAGGGGAGTCTCCTCGCCCTGCACCTGGAAGAGACCCCGTTGTTGTGGCTGAACTGAAGATCACCAAGAAGCACCTCACCGTCCACCTGTCCTGGTGGGAGAAGATCGGTGCTCGGCGCAGCCATCTCACCGTGCCCCTGCGTGCCATCCGCAACATTGAAGTTGTGGACAATGTGATCGATTCCGTTGATTACCGCAGTGCCCCCGGAGGTTCCCGTGGCCTCACCCGCGTCCCGGGTCTGTTTGTCGCCGGCACCCGCGCCTGCGAGATCCGCGCACAGGAAGACCATGAGCATGAGTTCAGCGTCTGTCGTCGCAACAACCCGGGTTTGGTCATTGAGCTGGATAACGTCAGCATCGGCCGCATCGTGGTGTCTACCCAGAATGCCGAGCGTTATGCTTCTGAGCTGGCATTGACCCGCTAGTTTTTATTGTTTGACGTTGTTTAAGCTGCTCAGTACCACCTTCTGAAACTTCTCCCCCTTTTGGTTAGGATCGGGACACGTCACCCGACGCAACATATTGCAGAAGGAGAAGTACATGTCCAAGAGCATTCTTGTCATTTCAACCGAATTCGGAACCGAACGCGATGAACTGGTCGTGCCGGTGGACAAACTCAAGGAGCTGGGCCACACCGTCACCGTGGCCACCCCGAGCGGCAAACCTGTACAAACGGTAGTCGGCGATAAGGACTGGGACCGTGAGTTCGACGCCGATGGTGAGCTGGCCAAGTACATGAAAACCGATTTCGATGTGATTGTGCTGCCTGGTGGCACGGTCAACTCGGATAATGCACGCCTCAACGGCGATATTCTCTCCCTGCTGAAGAAACAGGCAGGTTCAGGTCGCACGATCGCGGCCATCTGTCACGCACCCTGGGCGCTGATCGACGCCGACCTCACCCCCAACAAAAACCTCACCTCCTACACCTCCGTGCGCATTGACCTGGAAAATGCGGGTGCCACCTGGCACGATGTTCCAGTCCAGGTCTGTGACACCGGCGGTTGGAAGCTGATCACCTCCCGTAACCCGGGCGATCTTGATCCTTTTATTGAGGCGATTGACGCGGCCTAG
>NZ_CALZFS010000051.1 GCF_945649885.1 uncultured Corynebacterium sp.
CCTGACCTGGCTTCTAGACGCCTCAGATATTGAACCGGTGTGGCTGTGTCCGGTGAGATTGTTGGAGAAGGGGGATTCCTCCGGTGCTGCTGGGGAGCGACGCTGGCTGCTGTCCCCACTGACCACCCACACCACCTGGGTGGATGTGGGCATCTGGTCCTCGGTACCAGCAGACCTGCTCGGGGAGGACACCCCGGAAGGTGCCTTTGCCAGGGCAGTGGAGAAGAAAGCCACAGAACTCGGCGGGCATACCCTCCTGTACTCAGACTCCTTCTACACTCCTGAGGAATTCTCCGAGATTTATGGCGGGGATAAGTTGGCTGAGCTCAAGGAGAAATGTGATCCCAAACATCGTTTCCCGAACCTCTATGACAAGGTTGTTCACGGAGCCTGAACCTGGTGTTGGGGGAAATACCTCTCAAGGATCCACTGCGCGCTCAGCAGGTTGGGTAAAGTTAGCTACTGTTGTTTCTCATCAATTGGAAGAATCTGGCAGGGCCCACCCCATGAGCACCCGAATTGGACCGGCACAGGCCACCGACAGCACCGGTGAGAGCCTCCGCTTCGCCGTCCCGCAGGGGTGGTACTGATCCATGGGAACAATGCGCGAACTGGTCCATGACCGGATTGACCGTCTACAGGGCGCCCACGAACGTTCAAAGAAGAAGAAGTTCGGCTTCCTGGTACGGCCTGCCACACTGATTCTGGGATGGGTGGTGATGATCATCGGACTCATCACCATTCCACTGCCGGGCCAGGGTTGGCTGACCACCTTCATCGGCGTGGGCATCCTCTCCCTGGAGCAGAACTGGGCTAAACGCCTGCTTGGTTGGGGAGTACACCAATACGACCGTTTCTTCGCCTGGTACGGCACCAAATCCTTCCGCTTTCGGATGATCACCATGCTGTTGTTATTGATCCTGATCTGGATTGTTTTCATGGTGGCGTTCTGGGCCATGTGGTACTACGGCACCCTGCCTTGGGCGGATGACTTCATGGAATGGTTCGGGCTGAGTCGCTAGCTTGTCTATTTCCCTGTACCTCGGCTTTGCCACCAACCAGTACCTACTGCGACCAGTACGGTGAGGGCAGCCACCCCGAGCAGGAGAAACCATGCTCTATGTACCGCAGATACATCAGGTGGGATGGGTGCGGCCACCACAACATCACGGCTGTTCACCTCAGGAGTGTTATCAGGTTCGAAGGTCAACGCCCGGTAGGGATCCACAGCACCCCGCGCCGGGTCGACACTTCCCAGAATCTGTTCCCGGATTTCTTGAGGTGAAATATGGGGATGTCGTTCTTTGACCAGGGCAGCAGTGGCACTGACCACCGGAGCTGCGAAACTTGTCCCCTCAAAGGGGCTCTCCCCGGAAGTATGCAGCATGGAACGAACAAAACCATCCCCACGCGGTGATGCACCGGCGGGGACAAGCCCCTGTGCAGATAACAATGGTTGATCACTCGGGACGGAATAGGTGGCAATGGTGTGCGGATCAAAACGTGCAGCCACCCCGAGCACGGTGGAGAAGTGCGCAGGGTAGACAGTTGATCCAGTGGGACAGTCCTGACTGACATTTCCTGCCGCTGCAACCACCAGAACACCTTCATGTTCTGCGCGGAGAAGTGATTGATCAAGGGGAGTGACTGATTGATCAAGTTCCCTGCCCGGTGGAACGCAGGACACCACGGACACGTTGATGATGTCGGCACCCAGATCAATGGCCCGGTGGATGGATTCTGCCAAGGTGCCTAATGTTCCCACTCCGGTATCACCGGAGGTACGGACAAAGGCACTGGTCTGTTTGATGGAGATGAGATTGGCATCCGGTGCGATGCCGTGGTGGGAATCCCCGGTGCCGTCATAGGGCCAACCGGAACCGGTATTGGGTTTGAGCCCGATGATCCCGGCGATGATGGTGCCGTGGCCGTCGCAGTCGATGAGTTCCCCGGGCACATCCTCATGTTGGTGAGCACCGACAAAATCACCGCCGGGGATCAGTTCAGGTAGGCGGGGATGCGGGGAGATTCCGGTATCAATGATCGCGATGGTGACATCCCGACCGGTGGCAATGCGGTGGGCTTTGTCCTTGGACTCCAGGAGTGCATCATCCATGGGGTGGACGGTGGCATCAACGGGTGCGACACCAGGGCAGTCCAGCGGTTCCACCGTGCCCTGGGCATGTGCTGCAGATAAACCAGTGAGTCCGGGCAGGATGAGCATGCTGGTGATCAGAACTGCGCGGTAAACTTGGAGGAAGGAACGCTGTGCCATGGTCAACCTCCCAGACCGATGTGCATTGCCCGGAGCATCCCGAAGACATCAAGTAGATGGAGTGCGAGTGGGGGTGTGGCGGCGACACAGAGGGATTCGATTCTTTCCAACCACACGATGGTGGTGGGTTCCGGGGTCGGGATCCGGGAAACCCAGATGGCCACGGTGACGGTGGTACAGGCGATGGCGCAACCCAGCAGCAGAGCTGACCAGGATTCTCCTTGCCGCGTGACCGAGAAAACCGTGGTGAGGGTGGCGGCACAGGCCAGCACCATCAGCGACCAAGTGGGAATCGCGCGGTCCTGCCGGATGGAGTGCAACAGGGCGGCAATGGCGGTGGTGAAGGCGAAGAGCGTGGAGAACCAGGTTCCTGGATGGGCGGTGAAGATGATCAGCCCTGCAGCGATGAACGTGAGGGCGAGGATCTGCGCGCTGTAGAGAATCTGTGCCCGGTGTGCTGCCGTGGTGGGATCTTGAAGACCGTTGTCACTGACCGAGAGATCCTGGCCTGCTGTGGGAAGAGTCGGGACCCGGAGACCGGCGATGGATGCGGCGAGCTTGGGGGCGAAGCTCATGAGAATCAGGGCAATAGCGATGGTGAATGCTGCCGGGCCACTGATATTGTCCGCTGCCCGGGAGATACCGACCCCAGCTGCAGTGGTGAGCAGGCAGAGGAAAAATACTGTGAGGGCGGCACTGCTGAGCAGGGGTGGATGGAAAAACAGATGCAGGATCAACACTGTGAGAAGCCCGGAACCTGAGGCGCACAATAATGCCCAAGCCAGGTGGTTGGTGTCCACGGTGTCTGTGACAGTGATGGCTGCACCCACGGAGATCAGAGCTGTGATCAAAACAGGAAGTACTGCTCGCGTCACCGGGGTGTTGGCCTGTGGGTGGATATCTCCACGGGGCAGCCAGGCAAAGATGATGGTGCAGACCATCGACAACAGAGCCATCCGGATATTCATCCCGAGCATGCTGGCTGCGGGACTGGCAAGCAGCAGTGCCACCGCACCCACACCGGTGAGCGTGATCAGATCAACCAGGCCGATGGTGCGCGTGCTGGAGGATAATTCCACCAGGGCTTCTGCAGAATCACGGATCACAGGTACCGGCAGGTCGCGCTCCGGGGACAGTACCAGCACGCCACCCTGCTCCAACTGGGTATGTGAAAGTGGGATACCGGGATCAACGGGGATGCCTGTGGCGGTGCGTGCCACCCACGGTCGGGAGATAAACGGCGCTTCGGTGAGTTCCAGAACCTCATCAAGAATCTCCGCCAGGCTGGACCATGCCGGTAAAGACAGATCCGCCATGGCAAAAGGTGTGTCACCGACGGTGAGATCGATACGCACACTGATCCGCAGCACATTATCGATGGCCACGCAGCTTCCCCCTCCAACTTGTGTTGCATCCCTGTGTTGTCTGGAAAGTCTGCCAAAGAACCTGGCCAAAAACCGGTTTGGTGAGAAGAAACCCACTTTGCTGCGAAGTGGGAACCTTGAGGCCGGTTTTGCAGTCCAACCATCAATGAGACGCGACTCTTCCTTCCTGTTAACCACAAAATAAACAGAGGGAGGGCAAGCGATATTGGTGTTGTTGAGAACTGGGGAGGGGACTGAATCACCATGACCACGGTGACCACTGATGAGAATGCCGGCAGCGCAGGGGAGAACAGGGAAAGTGCAGCTGAGTTGGATGCCTCTCTGAATGCCTCTGTAGGAAACCAACCCACCAGGCAGGCACGGATTGTCTATCCGGACACGGTGTCAGCCACTGATCAGCCGCCCAGGGATCCAGCCCGTATCGCCGGATACATCGTGGAACCGGTGACCTGGTCGGAACGTGATCCGGCACCACCGCTGCCCACATCACCTCTGGTGGCGGAGGTGGTTCCTGCAGCAGAACGGCCCACACCGAAGCCATTGATCAAGGTGTTGCTGCCGGTGATCATGGTGGCTGCGGTCCTGGCGATGGTAGCCCTGATGGTGATGATGAGTGGACGCCTCAATCCGATGATGATGATTTTCCCACTCATGATGCTGATGTCCATGGCCATGATGTTCTCGCCGCCGGAGGGACAGGACACGGATGAAACACGGCGGACATATATGCGGCACCTGGGAGCATTAAGGGAACAGGCGCTGGAGCATGCGCAGAGCCAGCGAAGCCATGAGCTGCACCGCCATCCGGACCCGTCCATGTTGTGGTCACGCCTGGGAGCTCGTCGGATGTGGGAGCGGGGCGCCCGAGATCCGGATTGTCTGGAGATTCGTTTCGGGTTGGGCACCACCAGTCTGGCACCGGGCATTGAGGTTCCGGACTCCGGCGCACCGGAGGACCTGGATCCGGTGTGTGCGGTGTCCCTACGGCATACGGTCAGGGCAGTGGGGTCGGTGCAGGGAATGCCGGTGGTCGTGCAGTTGCAGGCCTTCCGGTTCCTCGGGATCAATGGTCCGGGTGCCCATAATCTCGCGCGGGCGGTGGTGCTCCAGATGCTTTATCACCATGGCCCGGAGGTCATCAGCATCACCGCGACCGGTCAAGCGCCAGGTGACCAGGGCTGGGAGTGGTTGAAATGGGTGCCACATTCCCGGGCACCAGAACATGCCGCCCACCGGGTGCTCATCGTTGATTCAGAACTGACCAACGGCACGGAGGACTACATCGATGATCCGCAGTGGAGCTGCATCATCAATGTCGGGGCGCTGACCAATACCGCCTTGGGGCAGCGGGCGGAACAGGAGGGCCTGTTGCTCCACGCGGATGAGCAGCTCAGCGTGTTCACCGCCCAGGGAGTGGAAACACTTGGCACCCCGGACGCGGTCGCCTATGATACCGCCCTCACCTTCGGCCGCATGTTGACTGCTTATCGACGCGCCAGCACCACCGAGGCACGGGTCTCCGGCGACCTGCTGCCGTTATTGGGTATCCCGGACCACACCCACCTCAGCGCAGACACCCTCTGGGTAAAACACAGAAAAACACCCCGTTCCCGCCTGACAGTGCCCCTCGGCCTGACAGAACAGGGCACGCCCATGATGTTGGACCTCAAAGAATCCGCCCAGGGAGGCATGGGGCCACATGGCCTGTGCATCGGTGCCACCGGTTCCGGAAAATCTGAACTACTCCGCACCCTCGTCCTGGGGCTGATAATCACCCATTCACCGGCAGAACTCAACCTCGTTCTTGTGGACTTCAAGGGTGGCGCCACCTTCCTCGGCTTCGACACCCTCCCACACACGGCTGCGGTGATCACCAACCTGGAAGAGGAAGCTGTGCTGGTTGAGCGCATGTACGACGCCATCTCCGGGGAGATGAACCGGCGCCAGGAGCAGCTGCGTCGTGCCGGGAGTTTTGCCAATGTCGATGATTACAATGCTGCAGCCAACACCCGCGAAGACCTGGAACCGATGCCTGCCCTGGTCATCGTCTTGGATGAGTTTTCTGAGATGCTCGGCCAACACCCTGACTTTGCTGATCTCTTCGTGGCTGTCGGCAGGTTGGGTCGATCCCTGCACATCCACCTGTTGCTGGCCAGTCAACGTCTGGAGGAGGGGCGCCTACGTGGTCTGGACTCGCACCTGTCCTACCGCATCGGCCTCAAGACCTTCTCCGCAGCAGAATCACGTCAGGTCCTGGGTGTGACCGATGCTTATCATCTGCCTGCCCAACCCGGCGCGGGTTTTCTTAAATCTGATGTGGATTCTGTGTCCCGTTTTCAGGCCAGTTATGTATCTGGTCCGGTGAGTCGGCGTGTGGAGCTTGAGCATGTGCCTCAGCAGGTTCGACTTTTCACTGGTTGGGATGAGGCCACTCCGGGTGAGGTGGTTATTGAGCACGGGGAGGAAACGCTGATTAGTGCCGTCGTCACGCTTGCTGTTGCTGCTGGTGCTGCGCGGGGGTTGAGTGCCCACCGGATCTGGCTGCCACCTCTTCCTGCGGAGGTGTCCATCGGGATGGTCGCGGAGGATGTGGGTGAATTGGCGGCCAATATCGGGATCATCGACAGGCCTTATCACCAGCGTCAGGATCCGTTGGTGGTGGATTTCTCCCCGGCAGGGGGTGCTGGGCATTTTGCTGTGTGTGGTGGTCCACAGAGTGGCAAGTCCACTGCTTTGCGCAGCATTGTCGTCTCGTTGGCGGCGACTCATTCCACGGAGGATATCCGTTTCTATGTGCTTGATCTTTCTGGGACTGCGATGGAACATTTGGGCAGGTTGCCGCATGTTGCGGGTGTGGCGCACCGGAGTGATCCGGAACGTGTTCGTCGTGTCCTTGATGAGGTCACCGCGCTGATTGAGAGCCCTGAACATCGCCATACCTTCCTCATCGTGGATGGGTGGCAGACGATTGCCCAGGATTTTGAGGAGCTTTTTGATGTCTTTGTTCATATCGCCTCTAATGGTTTGGCTGCCCGTGTCCACCTGGTTCTGAGCACTCAGCGGTGGAGTTCCATCCGGCCGGCGCTGAGGGATCTCATCAGTGGTCGTCTGGAGCTGAAGCTTGGTGAGGCCATGGATTCCGTGGTGGACCGTAAGTCCCAGTTGCGTCTCCCGGCGGCCCCGGGCAGGGGACTGAACCTGCAGTCTGAACAGGTGCTCATCGCCAACAGCACCACCCAGGACATCGCGCATGTCTGTACCCAGGCCGCAGAGATGGGCCAGCAGCCGGTGCCAGCATTGAATGTGTTGCCCACTGATATCGCCCTCCATGAACTTCACAGCGCCAGGGAACCGGGCATCCCCATCGCCCGTGGTGGTGTGGATCTTTCCACCATGACCTGGGATCCGGAGAGCAGCAGACACCTCATGGCCTTTGGTTCACAGGGGTGTGGCAAGACCTCCTTGATCAGAACTGTCGCGGCGGGCCTGAGCGTCATCGGGCGGGAACAGGCACGGATGGTGGTGATGGACTTCAGGCGTGCTCATCTGGGCATGCTGGATGAATCAATGGTCACCGCCTATTGTGCGACATCCACGGCTGCACAGCAGACGGTCACTGACATGGTGGCAACACTGTCGGCACGGCTTCCTGATGCTGATATCACCCCGGCCCAATTGCGGGAACGATCATGGTGGCAAGGGCCGGATATCTATCTGATCATTGATGATTATGATCTGTTGCCCGCCGGCATCCTGCACCCTCTGGGGCAGTTGATACCCCATGCCCGGGACATCGGCCTGCATGTGGTGCTCACCCGGAAGTCAGGCGGGGTATCGCGGGCCCTCTATGACCCGATTCTCTCTGAGCTCAGGGATCAGTCTCCCCAGGTACTGCTCTTTGACACCGACCGGGATGAAGGCACCATCCTGGGACTTAAACCTGCGGCACTCCCGCCTGGCAGAGCCCAGATGAGCATCCGGGGAAACAATGTGGGACTGTGCCAGGTGGCACGCATCGGAGGTGATGAATCATGACCGGGACCATGACAGAGACACTGACGGTGACGGTGCTGGAAACCGCCACCATCTTTGAAGGACCGGACACGGTCTACCGCTATGACATCATGGCCGCAGGCATCATCGAAGGCTGGGCCGTACCGGCAGTGGTGGATCAGGTTCGACAGCTGGGATCGGTGCACTGGCCTGATGTGGAGGTGATCATCGACGGTGATGAAGCAGTAACCGAGGTGCTCACCAAGACCTTCATCACCAAGGGAGTGACCTCTTATCCGGTGGACACCCTGCGGGAACATCCCCTCCCTGATGAAGGCCCCGACCGGGAAGAAGAACCAGACCTACTGATCACACGACCAAGTAGGGGCAGGACCCACCGGCACTTCTATGGCATCAGACCCCTACACATCCTGTTGACCACCCTGTTCGTCGGTGCGGTTGCCGGAGCATGGGTTCTCCTGGGAGGAAATCCCGGCCCGGAACCACCGGTGGCACCGGAGGTGCAACCAGCCACAGCAGAGGTAGAAACCGACACCACCGACACCGTGCCCACTTCCAGCCTCACCACCACAGTGCTCATGAGCGAGAACTTCCACGTGGAGGTCCCTTATGGTTACCGGTTGGAAGAACAGGGAGATGCCCATGTACTGACCGGACCTGACCCCGATATGCGCATCCACATCGGTGTGGATCCTCTTCACGGGGTGGATGAAGAGCGTGTGCGCGAGGAAATCAGCCGCATGATCGCAGAAGACCCCGCATTGGCCCCAGCACCCACCGGGGAGTGGGAGGGACAGCGGGCAGGGCTGGATGCCCTGGACTACACCGAAGACCCCGGTGATGACTCCGTGGTGAACTGGGTGACCTGGTTCGATAACGGCAGACAGATCAGCGTGGGATGCCAGACCCGCCTTGAACCCACAGTGATCCAGAAAGCAGGCTGCAGAAACATCGTGGAAACACTGGTGTTGCGGTAGCTGATGAGCAGCAAACAAGAATATTTTCACATTCAGGGAACCTCAGAGGGGTTTGCACAGTCTTACTAAGCAGGAAAGGTCACAAGACCTTTCCCGGGGGACCGGCACACCATTGTCACCATAGTTTCACCGTGCCGGACTGACACACCACAACACATCTCGTTCGAGGAGGGGCGAACCCCAATGTCAAATCTTTTCAGGACAGAATCCGATGTCATGCTGGCCACCGCCGGCCAGGTCGATGACACCAATGACCAGGTTCAAAGTGAACTGAACCGACTGCGCGGAGTTGTTGATTCCGTACGCGGCAGCTGGGCCGGACAAGCACAGGTCAGCTTCGATGCACTGATGAACCGCTGGAATGATTCCGCACGCAAACTGCAGGAAGCACTCGATGCCATCTCCGGCAATATCCGCGCCAATGCCCGGACCTTCGAAAACACCGAAGCCGACAACGCCCAGGCCTTCAGCGCTGTGGGAGCCGGCGACGGCGCCGGACTCGCACTCTAGTTCACCCAATCAGAAACAAAGGACACAATGCTATGGACATGATCCGTTATGAGTTCGGCGCCATTCAAGGTGCTGCCACCGACATCAACTCAACCTCTGGACGCATCAACTCCCTGCTGGATGGGCTCAAGCAGCAGATCCAGCCGATGGTCTCTACCTGGGAAGGCGAATCCGCTGCGGCCTACACCGAAGCCCAGCTGAAGTGGGACACCGCAGCCGCTGAACTCAACACCATCCTGGCCACCATCTCCCAGACGGTTCAACAGGGATCCGAGCGAATGAGTGACGTTAACCGCCAAGCCGCAGCAAGCTGGGGCGGCTAACCGCACCCACCTTCAGACACCACAGATGTTGAAAGCAGGTGATCTATCGAATCCACTGTTCTTCCCCATTTAGTAGCCGGGGGATCCTGAGGGACAACCCTGGTCCACCTTGTCCACTGAAACCAAGGTTCCAGACACACTCCCATCAAATCCATGAGGTGGACCACCTCCCATTGGACCTCCCGCTACGCACACCCCAGGTATCTTCTCTTTTCGTGCCCCCGCACAACGGAGAAGGCATCTGGGGTGTGCTTTTATCCGTCACCGCTCTGGCCACAACCCACCAGGCTCTGGAACCCCTCCTCGGAAATGACGTACCCTGTGGGGTATAACAAGACCCCCTGAGATTGGTGATAGTTTCCTTGACTGCTGTAAGTAATGTTCGCTGTTCCGACACCGGTGTGGAACCCCTGCCCGGCACCGCCAAAACAGGCAATGGCTTTGTTCTCCTGGAACATCCAGGTGCCTGGAGCAGAGACGTACTCGACGGGGAGACCTTCCCCCCGGAACTCACAGCCCAGTTAAAAAGCCACCTGAAGGCATCAAAAATGGGCCTGCAGCTGATCCGCAAGCCTGGACGTGAAGGCCGGGGCATCACTGACCACACCGTATTCCTGGTGTTCAGTGAACTCGAGGTGATGGAACGGATCACCATCGAACACCCTGAACAGGTTCTGGATCTGGATCTCAGCGCGCCGGGAAGAAATAATGCCCAGCCGGTGGATCACCCGGTTCTTCTCATCTGTACTCATGCCAAACGTGATGTCTGTTGTGCACTCAAGGGACGTCCGCTGGCGGCAGAGATGGTGCCGGCATTTCCCGCAGACCAGGTGTGGGAATCGTCTCATACCAAAGGACACCGTTTCGCCCCGTCCATGCTGTTGATGCCCTGGAACTACTCCTTTGGACAGATGAATGGGGAAGCAACCTCCGCCATGCTGACCGCAGCACAGCAGGGTGAGTTCTTCTATCCGGGTAATCGTGGTCGGGGCACACGCGATGCCCGCGGACAGGTGGTGGAACTGGCGGTGGTGGAGCACCTGATCAACCAGGGTGAAAAGGTGGGTATTTCCGGCCTGCAGGTTGATGAGATCACCGTGACTCACCCTGATGGGCGCATCTTCGAGGTGACCCTGGAACAGCAGACAATCGAGGGTGTTATTTCTTCCTGCGGTGACGATCCCAAGGTGGGTAAGTCCTGGGTTGCCACAGGTGTCAGCCACCAGGCCTGATCTGAACCTCGCTACCGTGCCAGGTCAAAGCGTTCCTCCAACAGTCTGAAAGATCCCAGCGCACACGCTCTTTTTGGATTCTCACACCATCAGAGGTAAGATTTCATCTTTGTGTATGGAGTCTGATCCCACCCTCAAGGGGGTAGGTGTGAGGCAGCAGAACATGTATGGGTCACCACCGGCCGCCGTCATGATTCTTCCGGACACGTTCCTGGCTGGCAGTTCCTAGACAGACTTATTTAAGGAGTCATAGTGTCTACTTACCACCCAAAGAGCGGTGACATCACCCGTAAGTGGTACGTCATCGACGCCACTGATGTGGTGCTGGGCCGCCTGGCTACCCACGCCGCAGGCCTGCTTCGCGGCAAGGGCAAGCCTTTGTACGCACCTAACGTTGACTGCGGTGACCACGTCATCATCATCAACGCTGACAAGGTCGCCGTCACCTCCAACAAGCGTGACCGCGAGATGCGTTACCGCCACTCCGGTTACCCGGGCGGTCTGAAGTCCATGACCCTGGGCCGTTCCCTGGAACTGCACCCAGAGCGTGTGCTTGAGGAATCCATCGTTGGCATGATGCCGCACAACAAGCTGACCGCTGCTTCCGCAAAGAAGCTGCACGTCTTCGCTGGTGCTGAGCACCCATACGCTGCTCAGAAGCCTGAGTCCTACGAGATCAAGAAGGTGGCCCAGTAATGTCCGAGCCTATCCAGAACGAGAACGTAGAGAGCAACGTCGCAGACGCTGCCGACATCGCTGCAGCAACCGCTGCTACCGAGGAGTTCACCAACACCATTGGTGATGCTATTGCAACTCCTTCCGAGGAAGAGACCTTTGAGGCTGCTCCTGCAGTTCTCGAGGGCCCGATCCAGACCGTTGGTCGCCGTAAGCGCGCCATCGTTCGCGTCCGCATGGTCGCCGGCTCCGGCGAAATCACCTGCAACGGTCGCTCACTGGAAGACTACTTCCCGAACAAGCTGCACCAGCAGCTGATCAAGGCTCCTCTGGTCCTGCTGGACCGCGAGAATCAGTTCGACATCCAGGCAAACCTGGGTGGCGGCGGACCTACCGGTCAGGCTGGCGCTTTCCGCCTGGCTATCGCCCGCGCACTGAACGCCTACAACCCGGCTGAGCGCCCAAGCCTGAAGAAGGCTGGCTTCCTCACCCGTGACGCTCGTGCAGTTGAGCGTAAGAAGGCTGGTCTGCACAAGGCACGTCGTGCCCCGCAGTACTCCAAGCGTTAATCTTCGCTTATACCGTTCAACCCGCTTCACCGTTTCATCATGGTGGGCGGGTTGTCCGCTTTCTACAAGCTTTTCGATGCCATCGTGCCTGCCACCCCTCTGGGTGTGGTGAAGGAGATAAGAAGACCGGATGCTGTTTCCGAATCGGGAAAAATGCTTGCCAGCGTGCATAATGTAAGCTATGACTCGACTTTTTGGAACCGATGGTGTTCGTGGCTTGGCGAACAAATCCCTGACGGCATCGCTTGCCCTCAAACTTGGTGCGGCTGCAGCGCATGTCCTGACTGCAGGTAACCGAAGCACCGGACGTCGTCCGGTGGCTATCGTCGGCCGCGATCCCCGTGTTTCCGGTGAGATGCTCGCTGCCGCCCTGGCCGCCGGCATGGCCAGCCGTGGCGTGGATGTTCTGCGCGTCGGTGTTGTCCCGACCCCGGGTGTCGCCTTCCTCACCGATGACTACGGTGCTGACATGGGCGTGATGATCTCCGCCTCTCATAACCCCATGCCTGATAACGGCATCAAGTTCTTCTCTGCCGGTGGACACAAGCTCCCCGATGAGGTCGAAGATGAGATTGAGCGTGTGATGGGTGACCTGCCGGAGGAAGGCCCAACAGGCCACGGCATTGGACGTGTCATCGAGGAATCCCCAGATGCACAGGACCGCTATCTGCAGCATCTGGCTGATGCGGTGCCCACCAACCTCAAGGGCATCACCGTTGTGGTCGATGCGGCCAACGGTGCAGCCAGCGATGTGGCCCGGATGGCATATGAGGCGGCAGGCGCCAAGGTCATTGCCATCCACGACAAGCCGAACGCCTACAACATCAATGAAAAGTGTGGATCCACCCACATGGATCAGGTGCAGGCTGCAGTACTTGAGCACGGTGCGGATATCGGACTGGCCCACGATGGTGACGCTGACCGCTGCCTGGCTGTGGACAAGGACGGCAAGATTGTCGACGGTGATGAGATCATGGCAATCCTCGCCATCGCCATGAAGGAAAACAGTGAGCTGCGTAAGAACACCCTCGTCGCCACGGTCATGTCCAACCTGGGTCTGAAGCTGGCCATGGAAAAAGCCGGCATTGAACTGCGCACCACCAAGGTGGGCGACCGTTATGTCTTGGCTGATCTCAACTCCGGTGGCTTCGCCCTGGGTGGTGAGCAGTCCGGACATATCGTTCTTCCAGATCACGGCACTACCGGTGACGGTGTACTCACCGGTCTGTCCCTGATGGCACGTATGGCAGAGACCGGAAGCACCCTGGCGGAACTGGCTCAGGCCATGACTGTTCTCCCGCAGGTACTGATCAACGTGCCGGTATCGGATAAGTCCTGCATCATGAAGGACACCAACGTCAAGGCAGCCATCAAGACCGCTGAGGAAGAACTCGGTGAAACCGGACGCGTTCTGCTGCGTGCCTCCGGCACTGAGGAACTGTTCCGCGTCATGGTGGAAGCAGCTGAAGAAGAGCAAGCACGTCGCGTGGCTGGCCGTCTGGCAGCAGTAGTCGCTGAGGCCTAGACCCCTCTCCAACAATAAAGTTCCCTGTATGAGGGAACCGTTGCACCCCCTTGGGCAGTCAAACACTGATGTAGGCGAAAACGCTTGTCATTGTTGACTACACAGGGGGATTTTTCATGTCAGGGTTCAACCTCGAGATGGCTGCGGCATTGTCATCGCTGCAGAAGATGCTTGGTGAAACAGCCACGCAGAGTCAGATACACAAGGCAGAGCAGCCCTCCTATCCGGTGACCGCTGCCGGTAGGGACTTTGGGGCGCTGGGGGCTGAGGTCGCAATGATGTTTGAGGGGCTGCACCGCAGCGTCGATAAGCATCTTGCCGCTTTGGAGACAACCGCAGACGCTGCCACCCGCCAAGTGGGGGTTTATGCGGATGAGGATCAGGATTTCGCTGACTCCCTGGACGGTGTGGAATGAACCTGGACGGTTATGGACAGACCGTGAGCGCGTTGCGGAATGCGAGCCGGGGCAGCTATGGGGGACCGTCCGTATCGGAAACAGCGTTGCGACGCGCCTATGAATCCGTGGACGGGGTGGATACCGGCGAGTTACGGGCGGGGGCGCGACTGGCCGCCGGTTCCACCGAAACAGCGGGCGTACAGCAATGGCTCCTACCGGTGGTGAAATTCATCGGCAGTCTGGGAGCAGGCATGTTGGCCACGGAACTGGTGGAGCGGGCCCAATCATGGTTCAGCAGCAGGGATGAGGCGGAGGAGATTTCCGATGCCACAGACCGGGCCGCCGATGCCATTGACACCACCCTGACAGAATCAGACCGAGGCGCAGAAGCCATCCTCCTACAACTGGTGGAGATCATCGCCCAAATATCCGCGCACCTGTCCACCATTGACCCACGGGAGCACCCGGAAGCCTTTGCCGCTGTGGTACAGGCGGGGTCGGACATCATCAATGATGCCGCAGCCATGATCTTAGGGTTATGTGCTGACCGTGATAGGGCGATCGAGGAATGCTATCGCGCGCTCATCGACCACGGGCAGAGGGTGTGCGAGAGACCTGATCCGACCTTGGCAGATGCAGTTTCAGGTGGGGAAGTAGGTGGTGGAGCGGGCGGATCTGCTGTGAGTTCTTCCGTCGGATCATCGAGTGGATCTTCCACAGGGGCTTCAGGTGGTGCCGTGGGATCAAGTGCTTCCGGGGTGGCTGAGAAGGTGATGACCACACCAGCGTCGGTGACTGAGAATCCGGAGACCAAGCCTGATACCAAGTCAGATTCTAAGTCAGACTCCCAGGAAGAAAGTGCTGAGAAGAAGGCTGTTGAGAAGCCTGCAGACAAGTCGGCTGAAAAGGAAGAACCAGCACCAGATTCGGAGCAGGACTGTGAAGAAAAACCTGAAGAAAAACCAGTAGTTGAACTTGCTGAGGACTGCGTGGATGAGGGGAAGGAACCAGAAGACGAACCTGAACCAGAGCTCGAGGTGGACTCTGATCCTGCCCCGGTGTTGGAGGAAGAACCAGAAGGACACCGTATCCGTGAGATTGTCATCGGTGCCATTGGGGTGGGACTGGTGATTGCCGGTGTCAGTGCCATTGCGCACTTCTTGGAGCAGGCGGTTCAGGAGGCATTGGCGGCGATGAACCCCGAGATTGAGGTCCCTGTGGAAGCAACACCGGAATTAGAACCTGAGCCGGTGGTTAAACCAGTACCTCCAGCACCGGAACCGGTAAATGACAAGAACACAGAAGCAGAACTGGCGGATGTTCCAGAACCTCCAGCCAAGCCAATTCCAGCAGCGGTGCCAGCCGATTATAAAACCGGTCCAGTGGCAGCATCGGCAGCAGCTCCGGCACCGGTGACGCCGGTGCATGTTTCGGAACAAGTGGCCGCACCATCTCCTGTGCCAGCAGAAAATGCAGGGCTGCCACGGGTTCGTAAAGCAGGAGGGTGGTCGTAGTGGACTATGAAGATTTTGTCATCCAGTTCCGTGCCAGGGCTGCAGCACGCATGGAGGAATTTGAAAAAGCACTGGCCAAGGCGCAGAAGGAGACGACAGCAGCGAAGCAGTCAATGCAAGCAAACCGAACTACATCACCGGAACAGGGACAGATAAATCACAAAACGCAGGTCACACCGGCAGTGAAGAAACCGGTGCAACCTGCGCGGGGACGGGCCCGTGGCCGTGGACCTGTGCAATCAGTCCTGCGGGAGGCCTGAAATTTCAGCAACCATCCGCAGAGGAATTACTTGTTATTCAGGAAGGGCAACGGTGAGGTGTCCGCAGGATAGGCCTTCTCCTGAAGTTCCTCACCCCAGTAGGAGGTCACCTTCTTGGCCGTGGCATCCGGCGCAGAGAAGCTCTTGTACTTCTTCTCCGAACCCAGCTGGTGGAGCAGGAACCCGGTGAGGAGGCCTCGGGCGGTTTCCTGTGGGCCAGTTTGCGGACTGCCGATGCCCAGCAGCAGCTTGAACATGGTGTCTTCAGAGAAACCCTGCTGGTTACCCTTCTCCAATTCGCGGTAGCAGACCTCGCCACCCCAGTTGGCAGCAACCTTGGAAGGATCGCCTGCTTCAAAGATCCCGAGATCGCCAGCGCCGAGGATCAAAGCGGGTGCCTTCACAGCAGGTGCCGCATCAATGGCAGAAGGGGAGGTGGGGGCAGGGTAGAGGGCACCAACGGCGCGGACGGCGCTGCGGTGTGCAGAAGCCAAGATGGCGGCACCTGCTCCCATACCGTGTCCCACCATGCCCAGACTGCCGGGGTTGACAGTGACATTGCCACTACCAAGCTTCACGCCGGCGAGGATCTGCAGTGCAGATTCCATGTCAGCGGCAAAGCCCTGATGATCAGGAAGCACACCGGTTTCCGTATTTGGGGCGGCAACCGCAATACCCCAGCTGGCCAGATGGCGAAGCGTCTGGTGATAGTGCTTGATGGGTTTGAGCCAATCGTGACCGAAGGCAACACCGGGGATGCCATTTCCCTCAGCCGGGGTGTAGATCTTGCCCTGCAGTCCGGCATAGTCAAGATCACCAACCAGCACTCGGTGCGGTCCACGCTTGGAAAGCTTTGTCAGGTGTTTGTTCAGATTGTCAGCCACAGGTCCAAGAATAGTGGAAAGCGCGGGTGATGAGGGCCATGTGTCATAACCGGAGCATTTTCAGGGCCCCCTGCCCAGGTTTTCCATCAGGGGTAGTGGCAGAATATGAAAGCATGAATCTCCTGACCACCCGCATTGACCTTGATGCCATCGCCTATAACACCCGCCTGCTCAAAGACATGGCCGGGGATGCAAAGCTCATGGCGGTGGTCAAGGCGGACGGTTATAACCACGGCATGGACAAGGTTGCTCCTGTCATGGCAGCCAACGGTGCGGATGCCTTCGGTGTTGCCACCATTCCGGAGGCATTGGCGCTGCGTGCCTCAGGCATCACCGCGCCTGTCCTGTGCTGGATCTGGTCCGCGGAACAGGACTGGACAGCAGCGGTTGATGCCGGCATTGACCTTGCGGTGATCTCCCCACAGCATGCCCGTGTGCTTATCGACGCCCCCCTTAGCGACTCCCGCAGAGTGCGCGTATCTATCAAGGTGGACACCGCACTGCACCGTTCCGGTGTGGATGAAGATGACTGGGATGAGGTGTTCACCATGCTGCGCGACGCCAACCACATTGAGGTCACTGGTCTGTTCTCACATCTGTCTTGTGCTGATGAACCCCACAATGAGGAAACTGACCGACAAGCGGTGATCTTCCGTCGTGCCATTGCACGCGCACAGGCACTGGGGTTGGATGTCCCCACCAATCATCTATGTAATTCCCCGGCCACCCTGACACGTCCTGACTTGTACTTTGACATGGTGCGCCCCGGCGTTGCCCTCTATGGCATGGAACCCATCAACGGACTCGACCATGGCCTGCGTCCTGCCATGAGCTGGATCGGTGCAGTGACGGTGGTCAAGCCCATTAAAAAGGGCGAGGGTACTTCCTACAGCCTCACCTGGCGTGCAGAATCCGATGGCTTCCTGGCGGTGGTACCCGCAGGTTACGCCGATGGTGTGCCACGCGCGGCACAGGACCACATCAGGGTCAACATCAACGGTCACTACTATTCCGAGGTGGGTCGGATCTGCATGGACCAGTTCGTGGTCTTCCTCGGCGACAACCCCCACGCGGTGACAGCCGGTGATGAGGCCGTCATCTTCGGTGAGCAGGGCATGAGCGCCACTGAGCTTGCCGACGCCCTGGGCACCATCAACTATGAGGTTATCTGCCGCCCGACGGGCCGCACCGTCCGCGAATACACAGGAGAAGACAAGTGAATCCAGAATTTCCCGTATCCGGCACCCGCCGTTTTGAAACAGCTCCGGACACCCAGGCCTTCGGTGAGGAGCTGGGCAGGGCGCTTAACGCCGGTGATGTGGTCATTCTCGATGGCCCACTGGGTGCTGGCAAGACCACCTTCACCCAGGGCATTGCCCGAGGCATGGAAGTTAAAGGACGCATCACATCGCCCACCTTCGTGATCGCTCGGGAACACCGCTCAGAGGTGAGTGGACCCACACTCATCCACGTGGATGCCTACCGTCTCCTAGGCGAGGACCCCGATGATGTTGATGCCGACCCGCTGGGTGCGTTGGACTCCCTGGATTTGGACACGGATCTGGACACAGCCGTGGTGGTGGCAGAATGGGGTGGGGGACTGGTGGAGCAGATTTCCGATTCCTATCTGCTGATCTCCATTGATCGTGAAACCGCCGTGGTGGAAGACCCGGACTCTGAGGCCCGCATCTTCACCTGGAAGTGGGTCAGGGGGAACTAATTCAACAGTCGGGTGATCACTCTGATCCAGGGCATGGCTGAGTGGCCCCTTGTGGGGTAGGGTTCCCCCGCCGG
>NZ_CALZFS010000052.1 GCF_945649885.1 uncultured Corynebacterium sp.
AGCTTCGTCCTTTTCATAGCGAGTAGTTTACTACTTTGTCATCAAAATCGTGTACTGAACCTTAAATTAGCCTGAAGATTCTGTTGAAAAGCTCCACGCACTACGCTTGGGTGCTATGTCAAAGTTTGGGTCAGTCTCCGGTTCAGTATTCGGTATCTATATCCATGTGCCGTTCTGTTCCACCCGATGCGGTTATTGCGATTTCAACACCTACACAGCAGGTGAACTGGGATCCACTGCAGGCCCGGACACCTACCTGGATGCCTTGGAGGTGGAGTTGGAGATGGCTGCGGCCACGCTGGAGGAGGCCCGCCAGTCCGATCTCTCACACCCCGGTCCACGCCCGGCGGAAACTATCTTCATCGGTGGTGGCACGCCTTCATTGATCGGCGCTGATGGCCTGAACCGGGTGCTCAATGGCGTCCGGAACACCTTCGGCCTGGCTGAAGGTGCTGAGGTCACCACCGAATCCAATCCGGAATCCACCTCGCCTGAGTTCTTCGACTCCCTTAGAGCAGGTGGCTTCACCCGTGTTTCTCTGGGGATGCAGTCTGCCTCTTCCAGCGTGCTCAAGGTGCTGGATCGTACGCACACCCCGGGGCGTCCGGTGGCAGCAGCCAAGGAAGCACGCGCAGCAGGATTCAATCATGTGAATCTGGACATGATCTATGGAACCCCTACAGAAACCGATGATGATGTGCGCAAAACCCTGGATGCGGTACTGGAGGCGGATGTGGATCATGTCTCTGCCTACTCACTCATCGTGGAGGATGGCACCGCCATGGCGCGCAAGGTCCGCCGTGGTGAGTTGCCGGCTCCTGATGATGATGTCTACGCCGACCGCTATGAGATGATCGATGCCCGTCTCCGCGCCAATGGTTTTGACTGGTACGAGGTGTCTAACTGGGCCAAGCCAGGTGGGGAATGTCGCCACAACATGGGTTACTGGGTGGATGGTGACTGGTGGGGCGCAGGCCCCGGTGCCCACTCCCACATCGGTGATCACCGCTTCTTCAACGTGAAGCACCCGGCGCGTTATTCAGCTCAGATCGCCACGGGTGAGCTGCCGATCATGGATACAGAAACCCTCACGGCAGATGATCATCACACAGAGCGGGTCATGTTGGGTCTGCGTCTGAAGCAGGGTCTGCCTGCGGACATCTTCTCCCCAGCTGCACATGCAGTCATTGATCGTCATGTCGCAGGCGGTCTGCTGCACCGACCGGGTAGTAATATTGCGGTCACTGAGCGTGGGCGTCTGCTTGCCGACGGCATCGTCACCGACATCCTCCTGGCAGAGGAGAGCGCTGAGGAAAGTACAGTGGACTCTCCGGCAACTGAGTAAGGTACAGGGCATGGCTAGTGCAACGGAGAAACGCAGATATGAGGTCTTGCGGGCTGTCGTCGCCGACTACATCGAATCGCAGGAGCCGGTAGGATCCAAGGCCCTACTGGAACGCCACAAACTCAATGTCAGTTCCGCGACGATTCGCAATGACATGTCAGTGCTGGAATCGGATGGGTACATCATTCAGGAGCACGCCAGCTCCGGACGTGTGCCCACGGAGAAGGGCTATCGGCTGTTTGTGGATTCCATCCATGACATCAAGCCGCTGTCCTTGGCGGAACGTCGTGCCATCTTGGGCTTCCTCGAGGGGGGAGTGGATTTAGAGGATGTTCTGCGCCGTTCTGTGCAGTTGTTGTCCCAGTTGACTCATCAGGCTGCGGTGGTGCAGTTACCCACCCTGAAGACCTCCCGCGTGAAGCACTGTGAGGTGGTTCCGTTGTCGCCGGTCCGCCTGCTTCTGGTTCTGATCACGGATACCGGGCGTGTGGATCAACGTAATGTTGAGTTGGATGAGCCGCTTGGTGGTGAAAAGGTCAATGTGCTCAAGGACCTGCTCAATGGTGCTCTGGCGGAGAAGACACTGACTGATGCCTCAGCAGCTCTGCAGGAACTGGCACGTAATGCTCCTTCTGATATCAGAAGCACCATGGAAAAATGTAGTGGTGTTCTGGTGGCCACGCTGGTGGAGCAGCCTTCTGATCGACTTATCCTCGCCGGTGCCAGTCACTTGACCCGGTTCCCGCGGGAAACCTCAGCCAGTGTTCCGATGGTGTTGGAGGCTCTGGAGGAACAGGTGGTCATGCTCAAGCTCTTATCCAATGTCACTGATCTCAATCATGTCAGTGTTCACATCGGCGAGGAGAATGAGGATGTGGAACTGCGCAGTGCCTCTGTGGTGACCACCGGTTATGGTTCTCCGGGGCATACTCTGGGTGGTCTGGGAGTGGTGGGTCCCACATACATGGACTACACGGGAACAATGTCGAAGGTTTCGGCTGTTGCTAAATATGTCGGCCGGGTTCTTGCTGGCGAATAAGCCCGCTATACTAGGCCATTTGTTCACCTATACACGATTAATCTTCATCTGAAAAAGGGAGAATCACCGACTGTGGCACGTGATTATTACGGCATCCTCGGAGTCGACCGAAACGCAACTGACTCTGAAATCAAGAAGGCATACCGCAAGCTTGCCCGCAAATATCACCCGGATGTGAACTCGGGTGAGGAAGCCGCTGAGAAATTCCGTGAGGCTTCTGTTGCTCATGAGGTGCTGACCGATCCGGATAAGCGCCGCATCGTTGACATGGGTGGGGATCCCATGGAGCAGGGCGGTGGCGGTGGCGCCGGTGGATTCGGTGGCGGAGGTGGTTTCGGAGATATCTTCGACGCCTTCTTCGGCGGCGGTGGATCCTCCCGGGGCCCCCGTTCCCGTGTTCAGCCGGGCAGCGACACCCTGTGGCGTACCTCCATCACACTGGAGGATGCCTTCACCGGCGCCAAAAAGGATCTCACCCTGGACACCGCGGTGCTGTGTACCGTTTGCCATGGTTCTGGTTCTGCTTCCAACAAGAAGCCACACACCTGTGGCACCTGTCAGGGAGCCGGCGAGACACAGCAGGTCCAGCGCAGCTTCTTGGGCAACGTCTTGGTCTCTGTTCCTTGTGATACCTGTGATGGTACCGGTGAGGTCATTCCTGATCCTTGTAAAGAGTGTGCCGGTGATGGACGCGTGCGTGCACGCCGTGACATCGTGGCCAATGTTCCGGCCGGTATCCAGTCCGGTATGCGCATCCGCATGGCGGGTCAGGGTGAGGTCGGCGCCGGTGGTGGCCCTGCCGGTGACCTCTACATCGAGGTCATGGTCCGCCCGCATGCAGTGTTCACCCGTGATGGTGACAACCTGCACGCCAGCCTGCGTGTCCCGATGATTGATGCGGCCCTGGGCACCGAGCTCGAAGTGGAATCCCTGACAGGTGAGGAAGTCACCGTGGTCATCCCGGCGGGCACCCAGCCTAATGAGGTCATCACCCTAGAAGATGAAGGTATGCCACGACTGCGAGCCGAGGGCCGTGGAAATCTCATGGCTCATGTGGAGATCTTTGTCCCCACCGAGATTGATGAGACCACTCGTGAGCTGCTGGAGCAGATCCGTGATCACCGCAAGGACAATTCCACCGTCCACCGTGAGGGTGATGAGGGAAATGGTTTCTTTGACAAGCTCAAGAACAGGTTCCGCAACAAATAATGTCGCTGCCCGTCTTCATCTCTGACACTGACGCCACCGTGGGCGAATCTGCCTTCGTGACCGGCCCCGAGGGCCGTCATGCGGTGACAGTCAAGCGCATCGTACCAGGTGAAAAGGTCATGCTTATCGACGGCCACGGCAGCAGCCGCACCTGCCTGGTCACCGGGACCAGCGGTAAGGACCGACTGGAGGTGGTGGTGGAAACTGTCGAGCAGATTCCCACCCCTGACCCCCATGTCACCATCGTCCAGGCGATCCCGAAGTCGGAGCGCTCTGAGCTGACCATCGACCTGCTCACCCAGGGCGGAGCTGACCGCATCGTGGCCTGGCAGTCCAGCCGCACCATTGCAAAGTGGGCAGGTAAGCAAACCAAAGCACTGGCCAAGTGGGAGGCTGCCGCGGAAGCGGCGGCTAAACAGTCGCGGCGCGCAACCATTCCTGAGATCCGTGGTGTGGTGGATGGAGCGGGCGTCGACAAGCTCATCGCCGAAGCTGATCTGGCGATCATCCTGCATGAGGATGCAACAGCGGCCATCCGGGAATTAAACTTCTCCGGCAGCATTGTGGTGATCATCGGCCCTGAGGGTGGGGTGGCGCCGGAGGAGATTGCACGTTTCACCGCTGCCGGTGCCCACACTGTGAAATTGGGGCCCGAGGTGCTCCGTACCGCATCAGCAGGAATGGTCGCCCTTGCAGCTATCGGCGTGCTCTCAAACCGCTGGTAAAGTCTCTTTGAATACGCATATCCAGAAATAATCAGAAAGCAGGCAGATACAGCGCTGTGACCACCTCCAGAAGCACACGCACTGACGTGGTGTCCACCGTCTACAACCTTCAACGCGAACTCGCGGCCACCGTTCTCGGTGTCACCGATGGCAACCTGAAGGTTCTGGATAATCAGGTGGATGCTGATTTCCATGTCCGGGGTAACCGCATTGAACTGACGGGCCCAGCCCATGAAGTCTCCCGCGCCGGCAAGATTCTGGATGAGCTGCAGGCCATTGCCCGTCGAGGTCATGTGATCAGTGCCGAGACGGTGAAAAACGTCATCAGCATCATCAATGTGGACACACCCCAGTCTGTATCTGAGATCCTCACCGGAGACATCATCGCCCGCCGTGGCAAGGTCATCCGCGCCAAGACCTTAGGACAGAAGGAATACGTTGATGCCATCGATGAGAACACCATCGTCTTCGGCATCGGTCCAGCAGGTTCCGGCAAGACTTACCTGGCGATGGCCAAGGCTGTACAGGCGCTGCAGACCAAGCAGGTCAGCCGCATCATCCTGACCCGACCCGCAGTGGAGGCCGGTGAGAACCTGGGTTTCCTGCCGGGCACCCTCAACGAGAAGATCGACCCCTACCTGCGCCCACTGCATGATGCACTGCGCGACATGGTGGAACCCGAGGTCATTCCCAAGCTGATGGAAGCCGGCATCGTGGAGGTGGCACCACTTGCCTATATGCGTGGACGCACCCTCAATGATGCCTTTGTGATCCTGGATGAAGCCCAGAACACCACACCAGCCCAAATGAAGATGTTCCTCACCCGCCTGGGGTTTGGCTCCAAGATGGTGGTCACCGGTGACATCACCCAGGTGGACCTGCCAGGTTCCCAGAAATCCGGACTCCGACTGGTCCGACACATCCTGCGTGGTGTGGAGGATGTGCACTTCACCGAACTGACCTCTGAAGACGTCGTGCGTCACCAGCTGGTCGGCCATATCGTCAACGCCTATGACGATTATGAAGACCTGCAGGAAAAGCGTGAGGCGGAACGCCGTCGTGCCAGGGAAGAACGCGATCAGGCCCTGCGCGCACAGGTCGAACATGAAGCAGTCCAAGAGGAAAACGCCACACAGGAGGCACGAGGATAATGAGCATTGAGGTTTTCAACGAATCTGGTTGGGAGGGTGTGCATGAGGAGATGCTCATTGATGTCCTCTCCTTCGCACTGGGAGAGATGGACATCCATCCCGATGCTGAGGCATCAATCCACATCGTGGATTCAGATACCATCGCTGACCTGCATGTGAAGTGGCTGGACCTGGAAGGCCCCACCGATGTGATGAGCTTTCCCATGGATGAGCTCACACCGGGCTATTCCAGGCCCGATGGCGTACAGCCGGGACCTGCGATGCTTGGTGACATCGTGCTCTGCCCGGAATTCGCAGAAAAGCAGGCCACCAAGGCAGGCCACGGCCTGCCACATGAACTGGCGCTTCTGACCGTTCACGGCTGCCTGCACCTGTTGGGCTATGACCATGTCGAACCCGCCGATGAGCGGGAGATGTTCGCCCTACAGAATGAACTGCTGGCGGACTGGTATGACGACGTGGAAAAGCGCGGTGTGGTCTACCAGGCCAAGCCGACCGGACCGGGTGCATTCCCCACCGCAGCCGATCGTCTGGAGCTGGACCGCGACATGAACGCTGATGAACAATCCGAAGCTGCTTCCCCCGATCCCGAACCTGAGGACAAGCACTAGATGCCCGACACTGTTTTATGGTTGACGCTGGCAACCGTGGCCTCCCTATTGCTCTCCGCACTGCTGGGAGCAATTGAATCGGCAGTATCCACTGTTTCACGGGCCCGCGTCGAACAAATGTATAAAGATGATGTGGCAGGCGCTAAGGCGCTGCTACATGTGGTGGACAATCGCGCCACCAACATCAACATGCTGGTGATGCTGCGGACACTGTTGGATTCTTCAGCAGCCGTACTCGCCGGGGCCATCGCCGTGAGCGTGGTGGATAGCTACGCCTGGGCGATCTTTATCGCCATTGTCCTGGTCTCACTCCTGACCTTCGCCGTGGTCGGCGTCTTCGGTCGCACCGTGGGCAGGAAGAACCCCTATAACGTTTCCCTGCGTAGCGCCGTGGTACTCAGCGGTGTGGAAAAGGTGTTGGGGCCCATAGCGAAACTGCTCATCTGGGTGGGTAATGTCATTGCGCCTGGACCAGGTTTCCGCAATGGTCCTTACGCCACGGAAGTGGAACTGCGCGAGATGGTTGATATCGCGCAGGAACACGGCATCGTGGAGGTGGAGGAGCGTCGCATGATCCAGTCGGTCTTTGATCTGGCCTCCACCACCGTGCGCCAGGTGATGGTGCCACGTCCGGAGATGATCTGGATTGAATCCGGCAAGAGCGCTGGCCAGGCAACCGCCCTGTGTGTACGTTCTGGTCATTCCCGCATCCCGGTCATCGGTGAGAACGTCGATGACATCATCGGCATCGTGTACCTGAAAGACCTGGTGCAGAAGACCTACTACGCCACTGATGGCGGCCGGTCCGTCACGGTGGACGAGGTCATGCGTCCACCGAAGTTTGTTCCCGATTCCCGTTCCCTGGATGCACTGCTACAGGACATGCAGGAACGTCAGAACCACATCGCCATCCTGGTGGATGAATACGGTGGTGTTGCAGGATTGATTTCCATCGAGGACATCCTGGAGGAAATTGTCGGTGAGATCGCCGATGAGTATGACAATGATGAGGTCGCCCCGATCGAGGAGGTCTCAGAGCGCACCTACCGTGTGGTTTCCCGCCTGGCACTGGAGGACCTGAAAAGCCACATCGACGAGGCTTTTGAACAGGATATTGAATTCTCCGAGGAGATCACCGACCAGGTGGACACCGTGGGGGGCCTCATCGCCTTTGAACTCGGCCGTGTCCCCCTGCCGGGTGCCAGAGTGGAAACCTCCGGACTGGTGCTCACCGCTGAAGGAGCCAGAAATCGACGCGGGCGTCTGCGCATGCACTCCGTGGTTGTGGAAGTCCTGGAACCATCCGGTGAAGAGGATGATTAAAACCAGCGTGTGAGCGACTATGCTGGTTAGTCACACTTCCCAAGAGATCTAGTTAGAGGATTAATGAGCTTCACCGACACCCCGGAAGGTTTCCGTTCAGGCTTTGTCAGCTTTGTCGGCCGCCCCAACACAGGCAAGTCCACACTGACCAACGCACTGGTGGGTGAGAAGATCGCCATCACCGCCGATCAGCCCGAAACCACCCGCCACCCGATCCGCGGACTGGTTCACCGGGATGACGCACAGATCATCGTGGTGGACACCCCGGGCCTGCACCGCCCACGCACCCTCCTGGGTGAAAGGCTCAACGAGTCCGTCAAGGACACCTACGCGGATGTTGACCTCATCGGTCTGACGATTCCTGCCAATGAGAAGATCGGCCCCGGTGACCGCTGGATCCTGGATGCGGTACGCGAAGCCGCACCGAAGACCCCGATCCTGGGCATTGTGACTAAGACGGATAAGGTCTCCCGCGATCAGGTTGCAGCCCAGCTGATGGCTCTACACGAGCTTCTCGGTGGACAGAGCGAAGTTGTTCCCGTGTCTTCCGCCAATGGTGAGAACGTGGACACGCTGGCCACGGTCATCGCTGGCCTTCTTCCAGAGGGACCAAAGTACTACCCGGATGACCACATCACTGATGAGGACACCAATACCCGTATCTCCGAGCTGATCCGTGAAGCAGCCCTGTCTGGCCTCAAAGACGAACTGCCACACTCCATTGCTGTGGAGATCGATGAGATCCTCCCGGATGCCACCCGCCCTGGCACCCTGGCTGTCCACGCGATCATCTACGTGGAACGTCCAGGACAAAAGGACATCATCATGGGCTTCAAGGGACAGCGCATGGGCCGCATCATCCACAACTCCCGCCTGCAGGTCATCAAACTGCTCGGCAAGAATGTCTATCTTGATCTGCGTATCAAGATCCTGAAGAACTGGCAGTCCGACCCCAAGGCACTGAACCGCCTGGGCTTCTAAACCAGGCCAGAGTTTTCATTGCGCAGGGACAGTTACCGGGACCGTGCACTTGTTGTGCGCACCCATGACTTCGGTGAAGCTGACCGCATCATCGTCCTGCTCACCCGCAACCACGGCATTATTCGTGGTGTGGCAAAAGGCGTGCGACGATCCAAATCACGGTTCGGCTCACGACTTCAACTCTTTGTGGAATTAGACGTGCAGCTGTACCCGGGCCGCAACCTGTCCACCATCTCCGGGGCGGATACCGTCGGTTACTATTCCTCGGGGATCATCGATGATTTCAAACGGTATTCTGCAGCCTCTGCAGTCCTAGAGATCGCCTCCCAGATTGCTTCGATGGAGCAGGGCCCCCACCTCTTTGATGCCACTGTAGATGCACTGAAGCGGATGCAGAATGCCAGCCATCCCGTATTACTCCTGGACGAATACATGCTGCGCTCCATGGACCATGCAGGATGGGCCCCCAGTCTGTTTGACTGCGCCCAGTGCGGAAGAAACGGCCCCCACACCGCCTTTCACCCAGGAGCAGGTGGAGCGGTCTGCCTCTACTGCCGCCCACAGGGAAGTGCTGAGATCCCCGCTGAAACCCTCCACATGATGTGGCTCCTGGCCAGAGGGTCGGGGGAGCGGGTGTTGGCAGAACACCTGGAACTCACCGGTGTCATCCACCGACTCACCACAGCACACCTGCAGTGGCACCTGGAACGTAAACTCCCGACACTTGAGGTCCTTGATCAGGTGTGACCAGGTTGCATGGCACAATGGTTCATTGTGAGCGAACTTGTACCCCCCAACATTCCCGCCAAATTCATCCCCGAACACATTGCGCTTGTGATGGATGGCAATGGTCGCTGGGCCACTGAAAAGGGCATGAAGCGAACCGAAGGTCACAAGCGCGGTGAAGCCGTCCTCCTCGATGTTGTGGACGCCTGCATTGCGCTTGGTGTGCCTTACCTCTCTGCGTATGCCTTCTCCACGGAAAACTGGCGACGCTCCACCGATGAGGTGCGGTTTCTCATGGGCTTCAACCGCGATGTCCTGCGTCGACAACGTGATGGCCTGCATGAAAAGGGAGTCCGGATCCGGTGGGTGGGCCGACGTCCACGTCTGTGGCGTTCTGTCATCCGTGAGCTTGAAGCCGCGGAGGAACTGACCAAGGACAACACCACCATGACTCTGGCCATGTGCATTAACTATGGCGGACGTGCAGAAATCGTTGACGCAGCCCGTGAAATTGCCCGCCGGGCAGCCAACGGTGAACTTCGCCCGGACCAGATCACCGAGAAGACCTTCACCAACTTCCTTGACGAGCCGGACATGCCGGATGTGGATCTCTTCCTGCGTCCTTCCGGAGAGATGCGCACCTCCAACTTTCTCCTGTGGCAGTCCGCCTATGCTGAGATGGTCTACCAAGATAAGCTCTTCCCTGATTTCACTCCCCAGGACCTCTTTGATGCGGTGGAGGAATACGCGCGCCGGGATCGCCGCTTCGGCAGCGCCTAATACACCTGATACAACCGGGGAGAACCCCGAGGGCATGTTGCTCAAGCCATGGTGCAGTGATTGAGAAAGACTGTCTGATAAGGACACGATATGAGTGAGGATTTCCCACCCCACGGTGATTCCCACAGCAATTTCCACAATGCTGAGACCCGTGATGGCAGTATTCCCGACAACCCCGGACAACCTACCGACACACAGATCACCCGGTGGCGCCGGTACCTGGCCAATGAACGTGCAGAGGCAGAGGTCTACCGGGAATTAGCCAAGAAACGCACCGGGGAGGAACGCGATATCCTTCTCCGTCTGGCGGAGGCTGAATCCCGCCATGAAGCTCACTGGCAGGAAAAACTGGGCACAGCAGAGGGCCGACCACAAAGGCCTGATCTTCAGACGCGCATTTTGGGCATGCTGGCAAAGAGATTCGGTTCAGTATTCTCCCTGGCGCTCATGCAGTCAGCAGAGTCGCGGAGTCCATACACCTTTGATGATGACGCCACAGACCAGATGAGTGCTGATGAACGCATTCACGCTGAAGTCATCCGCGGTCTGGCCACCCGTGGCAGGGAACGGATGAGTGGCAACTTCCGTGCAGCAGTGTTTGGGGTCAACGATGGGCTGGTATCCAACCTGGCACTGGTCATCGGTGTGATGGCTACCGGCGTGGCACCCCAGATTGTGCTGATCACCGGTGTTTCCGGGTTGCTTTCTGGTGCCTTGTCCATGGCAGCCGGCGAGTATATCTCGGTGCGTTCACAGCTTGAATTATTGGACGCTTCCACCCCGGACCCGGAAGTACACCGGGCAATCCCGGAATTAGATGTCGATGCCAATGAATTGGAACTGGTCTACCGGGCCAGGGGAATGAGTCCGGAGGAAGCCCGGGAGAAGGCCGGGTCTGTCTTCACAGCGCTGGCATCCACACATGGGGACCTGGACCAGTCCGCGGTGCTGCCGCGCGAGGATCGGGAGGAAACAGGTTCTGCACGGTCCGCAGCCCTGTTTAGCTTCTTCAGCTTCGCGCTCGGTGCTTTCATACCGATCGTTCCCCTGGTAATCGGAATGAGTGGCATCTGGGCTGCAGTGGTGTCGCTGGTACTGGTGGGTGCATCGCTGCTGTTCACCGGCGGTGTCACCGGTGTGTTGTCCGGTAAGCCACCGCTATACCGAGCCCTGCGCCAATTGGGTATTGGTTTTGGTGCAGCGGCAATCACCTACACTCTGGGGCTGCTATTCGGTATGGTGCTATAAAGCTAATATCGCGGGGGTGCGAGCCCTATTTTTCTGCGGTGTCCTTGCAATCGGGACACAGTCCGAAGATCTCTGCTTCGTGGCTGCTGAGACTGAAACCGTGGGACTGCGCGATGTCCTTGGCCCAAGCCTCAACCGGCCCACCATCAATCTCAACGGTGCGACCGCACTGGGTACATACGAGGTGATGGTGGTGACCTTCATCATGACACTGACGGTAGAGGGTTTCCCCACCGGTGACGTTCAAGACATCGACCGCACCGATCTCTGCTAGTGACTGAAGTGTGCGGTATACCGTGGTCAGACCTACGGAATGCTCACGCACATTCAGCTCTGCATGGATGGCCTTTGCGGAGGCGAAATTATCAATCTCCTCCAGAATGTCCACAACAGCCTTGCGTTGCCTGGTACTGCGCACACCGAGTTTAGGTGTTGATTTTTCTCCATGACGGTTGAGACCCATGGCCATCCTCCTGAGGAACTAGGGAAAAACCGCTTTGTTTACCTTTCGATCCTACGCGGAAGCATCTTCGGCAGCTTCCAGAGAAAGCGTCAGGATGTCAATCACCCTCGGCTGTGCCAGCGAATAAGACATCTGGCGGCCATTCCTCTCTGCGTTGACCAGCTTGGCGGCTTTGAGCACCTTGAGATGCTGGCTGACCAGCGGCTGGGAACTGCCCACCAGCGATACCAGTTCAGAGACAAAGTGGGGACGCTCGTTGAGAGCCAACAGCATGCGGATACGCAGCGGGGAATCTATGGCACGGACGACTGATGTCATTGCTGTAATGTTCTCACTGGTGCTGAGCTCCCTCGTGGGTGCAACAGAGGTGCGTGGAGGGTAAGAGAAGAAAGTTGAATCAACAGCGCTTTCCAGGGGGGAGATAAAATTACGAGTGGCGTCTTGGAACACGAGACGCCTCCTTCCTGTACGGGTGCCGGGTCAGACATCCAGACCGACATAGTATTACCGCTATGGTGTCTAGCCATCCAGCGGTATGCAGCTGAAATGAAATGAAATGTGGCAATGATTGATAGTGGATCGATATCCGCATCACATTCGCTTCCTATCTATTTAAGCGTAGCCGCTAACTATGGAGAAATCGTTTAAAATCCACTGTGACTTTGGATAAAGGGGGTCAGGGGAGGCAGAAGGGTGTGTTGGGCTAGGATTGATGAAGTCTGTCCCTTTGAGGGGGCATTAGAATTGGCAACCGACCTGGAGGAGAGCATCCGACGTGGCTCAGCAATCGATCATCGAGACCGTTGTTAACCTTTGTAAACGACGTGGACTGGTGTACCCCTGTGGTGAGATCTACGGCGGCACCCGCTCCGCATGGGACTACGGTCCCCTCGGCGTAGAGCTGAAGGAAAACATCAAGCGTCAGTGGTGGCGTTCCATGGTGACGTCCCGCCCGGATGTTGTTGGCGTGGACACCTCTGTCATCCTGCCACGACAGGTCTGGGTCACTTCCGGCCATGTTGAGGTCTTCACCGACCCACTGGTGGAATCCCTGCACACCCACAAGCGCTACCGCGCTGACCACCTTCTTGAAGAGTACGAAGAGAAGCACGGCCACCCACCGGTAAACGGCCTGGCGGACATCAAGGACCCTGTCACCGGGCAGCCAGGTAACTGGACTGAGCCAAAGGCATTCTCCGGCCTGCTGAAGACCTTCCTCGGACCTGTGGATGATGAAGAGGGACTGCACTACCTGCGTCCAGAGACCGCTCAGGGTATTTTCGTCAACTTCAAGAACGTGATGAACTCATCCCGCATGAAGCCTCCATTCGGAATTGCCAACATCGGCAAGTCCTTCCGCAATGAGATCACCCCGGGTAACTTCATTTTCCGTACCCGTGAGTTCGAGCAGATGGAGATGGAATTCTTCGTCAAGCCTGGCGAGGATGAGGACTGGCACCAGTACTGGATTGACACCCGTCACCAGTGGTACATCAACCTCGGTGTGAACCCGGAGAACCTGCGTCTCTACGAGCACCCGAAGGAGAAGCTGTCCCACTACGCCAAGCGCACCGTGGACATCGAGTACGCCTTCAACTTCGCCAACACCAAGTGGGGCGAGCTCGAGGGTATTGCGAACCGCACCGACTACGATCTGCGTGTTCACTCCGAAGGCTCCGGCGAGGACCTGTCCTACTTTGACCAGGAGAGCGGCGAGCGCTGGATTCCTTATGTCATCGAACCAGCTGCAGGTCTCGGGCGTGCGATGATGGTCTTCCTCATGGATGCCTACCACGAGGATGAGGCTCCAAACTCCAAGGGCGGCGTGGACAAGCGTGTCGTTCTGAAGCTGGATCGTCGACTGGCACCTGTCAAGGTTGCTGTCCTGCCACTGTCCAAGAAGCCTGAGCTGTCCGGCCCCGCAGAGAAGCTTGCTGCTGAGCTGCGCCAGTTCTGGAACGTAGACTACGACACCTCTGGTGCCATTGGTCGCCGTTACCGCCGTCAGGATGAGATCGGTACCCCGTTCTGCATCACCGTTGACTTCGACACCCTCGAGGACAATGCTGTGACCGTGCGCGAGCGCGACACCATGGAGCAGGTCCGTGTTCCACTGGATGAACTGCAGGGGTACCTGGCCCAGCAGCTGCTCGGCTGCTAAGCACACGATTGACTGGCACTGTCTGCACAGTGCATGAGGAGAAGCACCGGCTGTTTTCAGCCGGTGCTATTCTTATGTGCATGACCACGAAGGATCTCGCCGTGAACGATTACACCTCCTGGGGCAAACGCACCAAAGTTGAGGGTCACATTGCCACCGATCTTCTCCGGGGAGAAGCCAACACCAAGGTGGGAACTTTCGGTGACTCCACCGACAAGGCTTTTAACACCACGGCAACAGTGGAGGGGCAGGAGTGGGAACTTTCCTTCGATATCGATGGCACCGCATCTGCAACGTTGCCCGATGGTCGGGTGTTCACCGCGGATCCAGGGGGGAAGGGATTCTCAAGGTCCAAAAATATTGAGATCGATATGGCTGGAACCCACATGGTGTTTATCAATGAAAACAAGAGCAATTGGATCATTGATGATGCGGACTCAGAAAAGGTTGGTCAGTTCACCGGCGTGAACAATGGACTGCGCCGGGCCATCCTGGAATTTGATACAGGTAGGACACTTCCCGTTGAACAGGAAGCGTTCCTGTCCTGGGTGACCCGCAAGACCCTGGAGTCCCGCATGGTGGGTTCCAGCGTGGGATTGACCATCTTCCTGTTGATCCTTACCCCGCTCATCCTTTTCCTCACCTTCACCTAAAGCTCAGGCTTCTTTCTTTGACAGCCCTTCAGCAGATGACACGCACAGGACTTTCGTATGGATAGCACTGAACGCCCCAAAGCGGGTATTTTTGGTGCCCAGACCCAGGAGAACTGGGTGTGGCTTGGAAATGAGCTTTTTGATGAGAGCAATGAAATTATCGCTGATGTCCGCTCGGATGTCCTCTACGTGGCCAAGGAACGACTCCTAATCGAGTCCACCCCGGGGCCCATGAAGTTCCGCTGCCGAGCCACCACCTCCGGCGGTTCGGTGTTCACCATCGCCCAGGAGTCCTTCTCTGTGGCTGAACTCGTGGCACGGTGCGGACCCCGTACCTACCTGCTCCGTCGGGTGTCACCCTGGCGTAAAGAACGCATCATCACCAATGGTCGGGAAGAGGTGGCCCGCATGAGGCCCATGACCAGCGGGCGTGTGGAATTCCAGGTGGACACGGCAGGGGAGGACAAGCTCCCCTTCGTCGATGCGGTATTCCTCAGCTGGGGATGCGTCCTGGTGGACTCGGCCGTGCGCCGCCCCAGGGTCTAGAGTCTGCTAGAAGCGTCCACCACGGAAGCCGCCGCCACCCCCTCCGAAGCCGCCACCACCAAAGCTGCCGCCGCCGAAACCACCTCCACGTCCTCCGCTGTTGAGGATCGAGTTGATGACCATGCCGGCCACGATGGCACCACCGGTGCCACCGGAACGGTTCTGTCGGTTCATGCGGTTGTTGTAATCATTGATATCTGAACGTGCAGACTTGGTTGCACGCTGAGCAGCGACAGAAGCCTGCCTGGCGTAGTTGATGCCAGCAGGGGTGTCTGTGGTCCGCTGCTGTTGAGCCATTGCATGGAGTTTCTTGGCATTGGCCAGGTGGGTGCGTGCTTCAGACTTCACAATCCGACCACGAGTGGAGACCAGGTCCTCTGCACCCTGGATCTGAGTGGTGGCTGCCTGGAGCTGCTGATCGAAGACCCGGAGCTGACGCTGCTGATCAGCAGCAGTGGCACGGACAGAATCCAGCTGGACATCAAGATCAGAATCGATGTCGGTGAGCTCCGTGTAGGTGCCCAGAGGATCCCTTTCAGCATCAACACGGGCGGTGGTCAGTGCTGCGGATGCAGCGCGGACAGCTTCATCCAAAGCTGCCCAGTTCGCTTTGGTGCCGTCTGCACCGGCCTGGGTCTTTAGCTGGGCTGCCTCAGCGATCTCCTCTTCAATCTCAGTGATGAGATCATTGACATTGGCTTTGGCCACGGCGATGTTCTCATCGGCATGCTCAATGCCTTCGAGCATGCGGTCAGCAGTGATCACGGCGTGTTCTGCCTCGCGGATGGCTTCCACGAGTCCGCCTTGCTGGCCGGCAGGTTGTGCCTGGAGCTCGCGCGCTGTGGACAGCACCTTTTCTGCTTCATCAAGGGCTGCAGCAGCCAGGTCCGCGTTGTCATCGATGCTTTCCAGCACACTCAGGCTGTAGCGGCTGCGCAGGTCCTTCAAGGTGGTGGACACCTTGGGCAGGCGGGTACGCACGTCAATGGTCTGCTGGGTGATCTCATCCAGCTTGCTGTCGGCATTAAGCAGGAGGTTGCGCATCTCAGCGAAGTTCTCGGCTTCTGCATCCAAAGCATCATCGGCCTGGCCACATGAGGAGATGATCTGGACCAGCATGGCGCGTCGCTCGGCTTCAGATTCCGGGATGGAGTCATTGAGACGCTGCTGCAGCTCAAAGGCCTTCTGCAGGGTGGACTGGGAGTGGTTCATCGCGCGGGTGAAGCTGCGGGTACGTTCCGGGCCGAATTCTGCCTGGGCTATCTCCAGTTCCTCCTTGCCCCGACGGATGGATTCATCGGTGGAGGCCAGTTCCTCTTCAGCCAGGGAATTCAGGGTGTCCATTGGAAGTTGCATGAGACGGCTGGTATCGCGTGGGTCGATGTTGCGGGCATCGGTTAGTGTTTCAGTACTCTGATTCTTCTGACGCTTGCGGTTGTATGCCCACAGACCGCCACCGGCGGCCACCACACCTACGCCAGCAGCACCTAACCACAGGCCACCGCCGGAGTCACCATCAGAGCCACTGGAACTTCCGGAACCACCAGCACCAGCGACACCGGATGCTCCAGTGATAGACCCTGCAAGATCAATGGCTGACTGGACGAAGTCCCCTGCAACCAACTGGGAATAGGCAGCGTCATAGGCGCTATCGAGCTCAGCATCGGTCCATTGCTGTCCACCCTGAATACCGAAAGCACCCTCCTCAGGTGACACGGCATAGATGAGGACATTGCCTCCGCCATTGGTCGTCAGAGCCTGTTGCGTCCAGGCATTGGGATCAACACCATCAAAGGAATTGACAAACACCACGAAGATCTCGCGTTGAGCCTGGGTGCGGGCATCATTGATGGACTCTTCAATGGAAGCAATGTCAGCGGATGAGAGCGTGCCGGTGTAATCGGTGACCCGCTCGGAGTAGTATTCAGGAGCCTCAGCTAATACCAGGGTTTCTGAAGCCAGGGCCGTTGGGGCGAAGGTTCCTGTGAGAAGAATTCCACCTGCGCCCACAACAAGGGCTGCAGCGGACCGGGTCATAAACTGACGGATATTTTCCACACGCGTGTTCATGGGCACCACATTACCGACACAATCCCCATCACCCCTGGCAGACTGGTGGAGGTGAGAAGAATTTCCTGCGCACTGATGATATCCGCCGTCCTCAAAGCTGCCCTGGTGCTGCAACCGGTTATCCGTAGTCAATCCTATGCGTGCCTGCGTCATAATAATGACAGGAACGCCTTTGATTCCATTCTGGTGCTGGGCACCGCGCAATACGATGGTCGCCCATCCCGACAGTTCGCGGCACGCCTGCGCCATGCCGCACAGATCTGGCATCAGCAGGAAACCCAACGCGTCTATGCGGTGGGTGGGAAACTCCCGGGGGACCGCTTCACCGAAGCTGAGGTGGTGCGCAACTACCTGTTGGTGGAAGGAGTGGATCCAGAGCTGATAATCCTCCAGCCTGAAGGCAATGACACCAGCTCTTCCTTCGCACCGTTGGATCCGGAACATGTGGGGCGTGTGCTTGTTGTCACCGATCCGAATCATTCCTACCGGGCGGTGCGCATTGCGCGCCGCATGGGTTTTGACGCGCACCCCTCACCGACGCCGTATACGCCGGCGACTTTTCTGTCGAAAAGCTATTTCACCACCCTGATGCACGAATGGGGTGGGGTGGTGGTGCTGGATGTGTCCGCCCTGTTTGGGAAGCAGGTGGGCGATAGAGTTGAGGATGCGCTGCGTGCGGTGCAGGGATGGATGCGGCCCTCCCGGCGGGCGCGCCATGAAGAGCTTCGGAGGTTGAAGAACTAGATGTACCCCTACACCCCGGCGGATTCGGCCCGCCTGCACCGCGAGCATGTCAAGACCAGTGAACTGCGCCAGAGCGAAGCTGACTCCCGCAGCGATTTCTCGCGGGACCGGGCGCGCGTGTTGCACTCTGCTGCTTTAAGACGCCTGGCTGATAAAACTCAGGTGGTAGGCCCGCGCGATGGTGACACCCCACGAACCCGGCTCACTCACTCCCTTGAGGTCGCACAGATCTCCCGCGGCATGGGCAGCGGGCTGGGTCTGGATCCTGATCTGTCAGAACTGGCGGGACTCTGCCATGACATCGGCCACCCACCCTATGGTCACAATGGTGAAAAAGCACTCAACGAAGTGGCTGCTGACTGCGGTGGCTTTGAGGGCAA
>NZ_CALZFS010000053.1 GCF_945649885.1 uncultured Corynebacterium sp.
CTCGAAGCCAGGTCAGGAAGTCCAGGAGGTTATCTGCCGGGATTTCCACGGTGTGTTCCACCCGTTCCTGGGTGGGTTTCCCGGCGCGGCCGTCGATGCGTTCAGCGATGTGGAATTTCTTGTCCAATTCCAGGAGTCGGGAGTAGAAGCTGGCGCGCAGCAGGTCGTGGGGCCAGAGTTTGCGCATGGTGGGGTTCTGGGCGCCGACATCGCGGGAGTTCCAGAACCAGTCGGTGTCCCAACGCCAGATGTAGTCCCGGATGTTTAAGCGATCTTCGGCGACCCCGGCGGGGTGGCGGATGGATTGGTAGTAGGTGTCGTCGTGGGTGTAATCACTGACGTCACCGGGTTCGGCGGTCTGGAAGCCTAGGACAAGATAGGACTCTGTGGCGGAGAAGACCACTCCGTCCAGGTAATCAATTTTTTGGCCTTCGTGAGTACCGCTGGCAGAAACATCAGTCAATACACGCACCATCTCACCCAGGTCATGAAAACGGAGGTGGCGGAGTTCCACATAGTCCAGCACTGGTTCCAGCTCGATCTTCACGCGTACCGCATATCCCAAGGTGCCATAGGAGTTGGGGAAGGCTCGGAAAAGCTCAGCATTTTCTGTGGGTGAGCAGGTCAGTACTTCTCCGGCGCCGGTGAGGATATCCATTTCCAGGACGGAGGCCTGGGGCAGTCCGTTGCGGAAGCTGGAGGATTCTGCCGCTGATCCCGCGATCGCACCACCCACGGTGATGGTTTTCAGTGAGGGAACCACCATGGGTGCCAGGCCGAAGGTCAAGGTGGCATCCACCAGGTCTTCATAGGTACACATGCCTTGGACATCGGCGGTGGCTCCCTGGCGGTCAATGGCGATCACCCCATCGAGTCTTTCTGGTTCCAGCAGTACCAGATCGTCCTCTGGGGCAGAGCCCTCCCCGGGAGCGGTGTCTTCTGTTCTCATCCGGAGCAGGTTGCTGGTTTTCTTATCCAGCCGCACGCGGTGACCTTCTGCCACGTTGTCCAGGCTGAACATCAATAGTTCCACGGCTTCGTGGTGTGCTTTCCAGCCGGTGGGTTTGATCGACTGTTGGTCCACCCCACGGCCGATCGGCAGGCTGTTGGTCAGGCGGGCCAGCGTCTTGATAACAACGTTTTCTGGTTCTGTTCCTGCGCTCATCAAAATCCTCCTGGGAAACCCCCGGTATCAGCCGTGGGGAGGTAAAGGAGGCTAAGCGCCTCGCTGGTTTTCAACATACTTCTTGACGGTGTCGAATGTCTCCCCTCCAACGGTGGCAACGAAGTAGCTGTTCGTCCACAAGGTCGGGAGGCGGGATTTGAGTGAGGGGAACTCCTGTCGCAGAAGGCGTGAGGACCTTGCCTTGATCTGCTTAACCAGGCGGTGAATGCCGTACTGCGGGTCACATTCCACGAGAGGGTGGACCTGGTCGGGCATGGTCTTAAGTTCGATGATGTCGCAATCGTGTTCAGCGCAGACCTGACCAATGACTTCCTTGAGGCGGACAGATACGTCGCCCTGGATGACAGGGCGACGCTACTTCGGACACCAGACAACCTGGTAGGTGCATTGGTAGATGACGTTGTTGTTCGAGCGGACTTCAACCATCACCCCACTATATTGCGACGGGCTACATGGTGTCTGATGCGGAGACGATGTGCTACACCTACAGACTTCGCCCAGAGGTGATGGCTGAGCGTGCACTCCTGGCAGAATGGGGTCGGTGTCGGTGGCTATGGAACGAGGCTGTACTCCAGTCTTGCACTAGGCAAAAGTCCCCACGGAAGATGTGGCGCACAAGGCTGTGGACTCGGCGATTTCTACGGTCAAGAACACGTTGATTGAGTATGCCGAGCGGGCCGGAGGGATGGTGGTGATGGTGATCTGGCCCGCCGGCACAACAATGACATGCAGCAAATATTTTGTGAGAAACAAACGGCTGATGCTGGATGAAAGAACTTTTGTGTGTTCCTGCTGTGGATATGTTTCCGGCAGGGACCGCAATGGCGCCAGGATGAGTCAGTGCGGTCTGAGATTGAAATCCGCTGCCTCAGGCGAAGGGAACCGTTAAATACAGCCAGAGCACTCAGTACATGGGTAGAAGAGCAGATTCTCTGGAAAGTTCACTCCCCTGCGGCAGTAGTTGGAGCACACTCCACGGCACCTCATACACATCGGATACCCCCAGGGCGGACATCGTGTCACCGTCGACCACGGGGTGCATCAGGCCGGTATCGCTGAGCAGGTAGTAGCCGAAACCACTGTCTGTGCCTACGGCACCGTCATTTAATTCCATGTGGAATTCCACGGCACTGGCGTCACCGGAGAGGGCAACACCAGGGTCCAGGGAATCCAGCACCATCACACCTCCCTGGCCATCAGCACACACAAATTTATCCTGCATGTCCACCCAGTCCACCAGGGTTGCCGGCAGGGTCAGGTCCAGGGATGAGGTGTCGGGGTAGCCGCCGAGCGCTGGCCGGATCTCCTGGGTGGTGTGGGCACCGGCGTCGATGAGCATGCCGTGTTGCAGGGCGGTGATCGGTTGTACCGCCTCACCCACACGAATCCAGATGCGTGATCCTGCCTGCACTACTTCCGGCAGAGGTTCGGGGAAGGTCACCGCAGGGTTTTCCGGGATGGTGTTGAGCAGGTCCGGGCCCAGGTGTAGAACCGGGGTGTCATCGGTGATCCCCAGGTGCCTGCGCACAATGCGTCCCTCCGGGGTGTCTGGCCCAGGCAGCCCTGCCCGCCCCGATGCTGTGATCAGATGCCACTTCAATTCGCCAGAGCTGCTTTGCGACGCCCCCACCATTGCCTCCCCCTCCGCCAGGTGTGGGGGTTGCGCGTCCAGGACCGCCACGTGCATGGCACCGGTGTCCTCGTTGTGGCACCCCAACCATGCGGCTTCCCCGTTGATGGGGCCAGGGTTGATGAGGGAGGGAGCGTTGGCGATCCCGACGGGTACCCCACGCGTGGTGGCGCTGATGATCACGTCGCTTGCAGCCACCGGTTCTGCTGCCTCACCCAGAATCAGGCGGGCGGAGGCCAGGTTGCTCACGGGGTGCACGGCGTCGTCGATACGCACATAGAGTGCTCCGGATTCCGCCTGGATAAGCGCGGCATCGCCGGGGTCGATGGCGGGGCGGAACATCGCCAGTGCCAGTGATCCGATGGCGATGAGCACGCATGCCACCGCGCCGAAAGTCAGGGCCCGTCTGCGGCGACTCAACGGATCGTGGATCATGCGCACATCACCCAGGACCAATCCGTGTTCAATGCGGCGCACCAGGAATTTATGCCCGGATACCTGCGCACTGGTGGTGGGCATCAAAATGCCATTGGCCACGTGAACCCCCTCCCCCTGATTCCCCTGAAAAGATCAACCGCCCCTTGACCTTAATGCAGGTCAGGGGCGGTTGTCGCGTGGCTGTGAGATTGTCCTCAGGCCGGGAACCTTATAGGTGTTTGAGCAGTCTAACCCTCTGTCGCGGTAGTTTCCAGCGTGTCAATACCGGAAGTCCAGGTGTTCTGGCTCAGCACATTCTCCGTGGAGATCAACTGCGGATCAGGAGCAAAGGGGATGGACCCCGGTCCCCTGGAGTTCTCCTCGGTGGGACGGTGATAATAAGGTTCATCCCAGTCCTCGGTAGTTTCTGCGATACCCAGTTCACCACGGGTGGCAACCGGTGGCAGTGGCTGCGGGGAGTTACCCGATGCACGCATCTGCTCCAGTTCCTCATCAGTGAACATCTGGTTCACCGCGAAGATGGTGACATTATCCAGCTGGTACACCGGTGTGACACCCGGGGTGGTCCAGAGCTCATCGTAGATGCGGAAGTTGGGATCCTGGAATTCCCAGAATGGCCACGGGGAGGCCATGAAGAATCCCACGTTAAGATCCTCGGCGGCTTCATCCACCTCATTGAACTGCAGTGGGTTTCCGTTATTGCCCACGCCCAGCAACTGTGGCCACCAGAAGAGCATGGCGGTGGCAGAACCCTCGCCGGCAGCAGGCCAGGCGTAGTGGCGTGACACTGAGTTCAGACCGTTATAGGCATACATCCAGCCATGACCATCAGCTGGATCACCCATCACGCGCATCTCGCGGCCCCCGGGTTGCTGGATCAACCAGTCCCAGGCGGCACGGTCGGCATCATTGACCATGCGGTCATCATGTGGGGAGAGGATGCTGAACTCGGAGCCTTCCTCCACCATGTCGGTGGCCCAGGCCTGCAGCGGTACCGCGATCACGAGTGCCAGCACCACGGAGACCACACCAGAGACTCCAGTGAATTTCTTCACCGGGCCCAGGCATACCAGTCGGATCACCGCGGCCAGACCCACACCGGCGGCAGCAAAGGTGAACAATGCCACCGGCATGATCAGGCGGTGCCCGGTGGAATAGTGCAGACCACCGATGATGCCCAGCCACTCACCAAAGGGTGCCTCAAAAGGTTTGAGGGAGTTCACCGTCAGCGCGAGGCTGGCCAGGTAGAACAGTGGTGCCCACAGGTTGATACGCCACAGCAGCACCACCACACCACCGATGGCGGCGAAAACCAGGAGCCAGGTGATGTCGAGGTCACCGAAGTCCGCTGTGTGGCGGGTCTCCATGAATACGGCCTGCAGCCAGGATTCCGTGCGGGTGACATCCACCTCCGCGGAATAGGACATGACGTCCTCGGTCTGTTCCGCACCGGAAAGCACCTGTGGTAGAACCAGCAGAACTCCGATGATCCCGGTGACCGCCAGGATGCCCACATCACGCAGACGCACCAGCAGGCCACGGCCAAAGGTTTCAGACTTCAGGCTCGGCTTCCACAGCAGTGCCAGCAGCCACCACAGGATCAGTGCCATGACCACGATGGTCACTGCGGAGGGGTGCAGCTGGAACATGCCGATGAAGGCGATCATCGCTGCCAGCATGCGCACGGGTACCGCCGGGGTGGACATGTACAGTGCCAGCACCACACCGGAGGCACCGATGGCGGCCACATAAGGCCAGGCGCCCACATAGTTACCAATCCAGAACAGCACGGGGGAGGCGGTGATGGCCAGGCCGGCAAAGCCTGCACCCAGCTGGGCAGTCAGGCCCCGGTTGTTCACCAGACGCCAGGCGATCAACGCCACCGCCAACGGCAACAGCAGGCCGGACAGCACGATGCCGGTCAGGTTGGTTGCTTCATTGGGGGTGATATTGGCCAGGTCAGAGACCAGGTAGGCACCAGCGTGCCAGGCACTGGGATAGAAGAGTTCCTGCTGGGTTTCAATATTGCGCAGCTCACCCATCCGGGTTGAGGAGGCAATGCCGGTATCGGCGATGAAACGCACCGTGGAAGCATGCCAGTGCACATCCCAGCCCTGATAAATGTCATTCAGGCCGTGCCGTGTGCTCAACAGCAGGTCCAGGGCACGGTCGATGAGCAACCATGCCCCCGCACTCACACCGGCTGCCGGCAGCAACCACCGGTGATCGAGCAGTCCGCCCTGTCGGAGATACCCCAGGGGGCCACGCCACCAGGCAGGCTGCACGCCAGTGTCTTCCTCCGGTACTTCCTCCTCAGAGTCTGCTGCTGCCAGAGCTTGTCGACGCCCCTGTCGACGCTTTCCCACCACCGCCGCGGTGACAAAGCCCAGGCGCCAGATCAAAGCCAACACCGTCGCAATGGCCGTGGAGACGGCGACGGAGCGGACGTCGAAACGCACGTCCAGCATGCCGAGCACCCAGGCGGCCACACCATAGATGCCAAAAGACACCGGGATGGACGCTGCTGCAGCCCACGGCACCTTGAGTCCGGATACCCATGAGACGAGCAAACCTGGAACGGTAAAGACGAGCACCGCAATCCATACTGTCGTCAGCATCGGGACGGATTCACCACTTTCTTGTTATTCAACACGCAATGAGTTTAACGCTGATCATTCTCAGCCGGGTCTAAGGCTCGCGGGTATCTGCTCTACTAATGCAGGCTCTCACGCACAGCACGGGTTTCTGTCGCACGCGCCAGCAACTGATCATCAGCTGGATATTCCACACCCACCAGGCTCAATCCCTTAGCCGGGGCGACAGGGACATCAGGACTGCGCTCCGTGGCACCGAGCAGGTTCTCGGTGAAGTCCGGGGCGCGACGGCCCTCCCCGACCGCCATGCAGGACCCCACCAGGGAGCGCACCATGGACCAGCAGAAGGCATCAGCCACCACATGTGCCTCATAGAGCTGTGGCTCATTGTCAGTGGAGACATCATGCCAGGTGAATTCCTGTAATTCACGCACCGTGGTGGCATTGGGTTTGGCCTTGCAGAAAGCCACAAAGTCATGGAGGCCGATCAGGGTGTCCGCAGCGGTCTGCATGGCGCCCAGGTCCACCGGCTTGGGCCACAGTGCGGTGTCCCTGGTTCTGGTGGGCAAGGGGCCCGCGGGGTGCGTGGTGATCCGGTAGACATAGTGCCTGCGCAATGCGGAGAAACGTGCATCAAAACCTGCAGGTGCGAAGGTCACCCCATGGACACGGATATCCGCCGGCAGCAACCGGGCGAGCCTGCGCACCAATTTGGCCGGATCACCGTCAATGGAGCGCTGTTCCAAAGCTTCCGGGTTGATATCAAAGTGGGCCACCTGGCCGGCGGCATGAACACCGGCGTCAGTGCGGCCTGCAACAGTTAATTCCACAGGTTCCCGCAGCACCATGGTGAGATTATCCTCCAGTACCTTCTGCACGGTGCGGAGATCACTGGTGCCCTGCTTTGCCCAGCCGTGGAAATCCGTGCCGTCATAGTCCAGATCAAGTCTGATACGCACGCTCGGGCTGGTTACTGTCACAGTTCTCCACTGCCTTTCAAAAGGGGTTTTCTGTCATCTTATTAGCCTTGGGTCCCAGGCATGAAAAAACACCCCGCACCTTGGGTGCGGGGTGAATTCATGAGGGAAAGAATCAGGAGAGAATTACTTCTCTTCTTCCTTCTTCTCCTCAGCTGGAGCCTCTTCAGCAGGAGCTTCCTCAGCTACCTCTTCAGCGGCGGTCTCTTCGACCTGTGCTTCTTCGGCAGCCTGCTTGGAAGCAGCAGCGCGTGCAGCGCGGCCAGCTTCTGCGGAGACAGTCTCCTCCAGAACGAGGGAGATCTGGGACATAGGAGCGTTGTCGCCCTTACGGTTCTCCAGCTTGATGATGCGGGTGTAGCCACCATCGCGGTTCTCGAACTTGGGTGCAAGCTCAGAGAACAGGTGCGCGACAACATCCTTGTTCGGGATCAGTGCAGCAACGTTGCGACGATCGGCAACGGAACCGGACTTAGCCTTGGTGATCAGCTTCTCAGCGTATGGACGCAGAGCCTTCGCCTTGGCGTCGGTGGTCTTGATTGCACCGTGCTCGAACAGTGAAGCGGCCAGGTTAGAAAGAATCTTCTTCTGGTGGCTTGCGGAACCGCCGAGACGTGTGCCCTTTTTAGGGGTAGGCATTGTGTACTCCTCGTGTACGTATATTTAGCGCGGCCCGGGAATTGGGCCTAGTGCGACTTACTCGGAATCTTCCGGTGCAACGTCGATGTATCCACCAGTCTCGGCGTCGTAGCCTTCAAGGGTGGATGGGTCGAAGTCTTCAGGAGCATCCTTCAGGGTCAGACCCAGGCTGGCCAGCTTGATCTTGACCTCATTGATCGACTTCTGTCCGAAGTTGCGGATATCCAGCAGGTCGGACTCAGCGCGCTCTGCGAGTTCACCCACGGTGTGGATGTCTTCGCGCTTGAGGCAGTTGTAGGAACGGACGGAGAAGTCCAGATCCTCGATCGGCATGCTGTAGGCGGCGATGTACTCGGTCTCCTGTGGGGAGGGTCCGATCTCGATGCCTTCAGCTGCGGTGTTCAGCTCGCGTGCGAGACCGAACAGTTCAACCAGGGTCTTGCCTGCCGACGCCAGGGCGTCACGTGCGGAGATGGAGTTCTTGGTCTCAACGTCGATGATCAGCTTGTCAAAGTCGGTGCGCTGCTCAACACGAGTAGCTTCCACCTTGTAGCTGACCTTCAGGACCGGGGAGTAGATCTGGTCGACCGGGATGCGGCCGATGTCTCCACCCGTGGCGGTCATGGTTGCGGGGACGTAGCCACGTCCACGCTCGACGATGAACTCGATTTCCAGCTTTGCAGTCTCGTTCAGTGTTGCAAGGTGCAGATCCGGGTTGTGGATCTCCACACCTGCTGGAGGCTGGATGTCACCTGCAGTGACATTTCCTGGGCCTTCCTTGGTGAGGTGCATGACAACCGGCTCATCAGAGTCGGAGGACAGAACCAGTCCCTTGATGTTGAGGATGATGTCAGAGACATCTTCCTTAATACCGTTGATGGTGGTGAACTCGTGGAGAACACCATCGATCTTCACGCTGGTGACTGCAGCACCCGGGATGGATGACAGCAGGGTACGGCGGAGGGAGTTACCGAGGGTGTAGCCGAAGCCCGGCTCCAGTGGCTCAATGATGAACTTGGAACGTGAGGAATCGATGAATTCCTCGGTAAGTGTTGGTCGCTGTGAAATGAGCATTGAACTCTCCTTGGGTGACGTCCGCTATTTGACGCCGGTAGACGGAAAGGATGATGAAAGTCGAAAGATTCCTGTGCACCCGGGGCAACCGGGTAAGCAGAATTACTTCGAGTAAAGCTCGACGATGAGCTGTTCCTGCAGAGGAACGTCAATCTGCGCGCGCTCGGGCAGCTGGTGCACGAGGATACGCAGGGTTTCAGGAACAACCTGCAGCCAAGCTGGGACGATGGCGTCGACAAGGTTGTCCTGCGCCTCTTCGAACCAGTTCATCTTCTGTGACTTCTGACGAACATCAACGATGTCGTACTGAGAAACGCGGAAGGATGGGACGTCGACTGCCTTGCCGTTGACCGTGAAGTGGCCGTGGGAGACGAGCTGACGTGCCTGACGACGGGTGCGTGCAAGTCCTGCGCGGTAGACAACGCTGTCGAGACGTGACTCGAGCAGAACGACCAGGTTTTCACCGGTCTTGCCTGCGCGACGGTTAGCCTCTGCGTAGTAACGACGGAACTGCTTTTCCATGACGCCGTAGATGAAACGAGCCTTCTGCTTCTCCTGGAGCTGCAGCAGGTACTCAGATTCCTTGATACGAGCGCGGCCTGCCTGTCCCGGAGGGTACGGGCGACGCTCGAATGCCATATCTCCGCCGATGAGATCGACGCGAAGGCGACGGGATTTACGGGTTGCTGGGCCGGTATAACGAGCCATTATTTATCCTCTTCCTTCCCTATTAAACGCGACGACGCTTCGGCGGACGGCAGCCGTTGTGCGGCTGTGGAGTCACGTCGGAGATCGAGCTGACCTCGAGGCCGGCGGCCTGGAGGGAGCGGATGGCGGTCTCGCGTCCGGAACCCGGACCCTTAACGAAAACGTCAACCTTCTTCATGCCGTGATCCATTGCCTTGCGAGCAGCGTTCTCAGCGGCCATCTGAGCAGCGAACGGAGTGGACTTACGTGAGCCCTTGAATCCGACGTGTCCAGAGGAAGCCCAGGAGATAACTGCACCGTTAGCGTCGGTGATCGACACGATGGTGTTGTTAAAGGTGGACTTGATGTAGGCGTGGCCCTGGGCCACATTCTTTTTTACAACGCGACGGCCTGTACGGCGCGCGCTAGTGCGTGCTTTAGGAGGCATTCTTACTTCTTCTTTCCGGCGATCGTCTTCTTAGGGCCCTTACGCGTACGCGCATTGGTCTTGGTGCGCTGACCGCGGACAGGAAGACCGCGACGGTGGCGGAGTCCCTGGTAGCAACCGATTTCGATCTTGCGACGAATGTCACCCTGAACCTCGCGGCGGAGGTCTCCCTCGACCTTCCAGGTGGCTTCAATTACGTCACGAAGGGAAGCGATCTGCTCGTCCGTGAGGTTGTCGGTACGCAGGTCAGGAGAGACGCCGGTCTCTTCAAGAAGCTGCTTGGCTCGGGCTGGGCCGATGCCGTAGATGTAGGTGAGAGCGACTTCCATGCGCTTGTTGCGCGGGAGGTCAACACCAGCTAGACGTGCCATATGGCATAACCTTTCCGGTTGTTGCGATGGTTTTCTCCGTATTCGTCCCCACCAAACAACGCTTTCCCCGGACGGAAACCGGGATGTGGGCTGTGATTCGTGGGGCTCCAGCCATCGATACCTGGAGGTGTGTCAGCGCAGGAGGATGTCCCCCCTGCGCCCTGACATACGGAGGCGAAAGTTTACTTGTAGCGGTAAACGATGCGACCGCGAGTCAGATCGTAGGGCGACAGCTCTACAACGACGCGGTCCTCGGGAAGGATACGGATGTAGTGCTGGCGCATCTTTCCACTGATGTGGGCGAGAACCTTGTGTCCATTGTCGAGCTCGACACGGAACATTGCATTTGGCAGAGGTTCGACAATGCGACCCTCAACCTCAATAGCGCCTTCCTTAGCCATATCCTCCACATTCCCGGGGGCATGACTTCTACGTCTGCTCCCCTAAGTTTTTCCACTGCAAATTGCGATGCTTGTGCGAGTGCACATACACCGTCGACTAAGGTTACACGGTTTATGTCTAAATACCAAACACCTCATGAAGAGACAACGTCGACCCCACTGAATAGGTCAGTTTCGGCGCTTAGCAGCGATAGGTTCACTTCTAATTGTGAATCTTTTATCCCTGCCTCACTCCTACCCCGGCATGCAAAAGGAGCCGCAGACAAGATGTCTGAGGCTCCTTGAAAGTGCCCGAAATTAGTAGATGTAGACCATGTCGCCGATGCCGACATTGTTGAAGTAGTGGATGGCGTCCTGCTGGTTCAGTCGCACACAACCTGCTGAGGTGGTGGCGACATTCCCCTGGTGGAAAGCATGGCCGTTGTAGGTGAAGTACATCGCGTACGGCATCGGCGCATTACCGAACTCGTAGGAGATCTCATCCTTGACCTTGCGGTTGATGTAGAAGGTGCCGCGTGGGGTCTCCTGGCCGACGCCGCCGGAGGAGACTGGAACTGCACCGTAGACAACCTGTCCGTTTTCCTGGAGCCAGGTGCGGCCGCCATCGATGTCCACACAGACGTCTGCGGAAGCGGGGCAGGAACCACGGTTGAAGCGGGCTGCTTCCTCACGTGCCGCGGCTTCTGCTGCGGCACGCTGGGCAGCTGCTGCTTCGGCTTCAGCCTGTGCACGACGTGCTGCATCATCGGCTGCGGTTTTCTCCTGGATCAACCCGGGGAAGGCAGTGTTGATGGCGCCGTCCACAGCGTTCTGAACGGGAAGTGCTGCCGGGCCCAGGGTGGAGATCTGACTCTGGATATTGTTTCGGGTCACCCAGGCGCCTTCGCGGGCGTCAGAGGTGGCGGACGCGACAACATCATTGATGCCGGAGCTACCAGCTGTAAAGTCCTGCGCGGACGCGGTTGCAGGAGCTCCGATCAGTGCTGCTGAGGCAGTCAGTGCTGTGATGAGGGCCGCCACTCCACGCCGGGCGGTGGAGATGGTACGGGTACGGAATGTCTTCTGCATGGATATCAGTATATAAGCCGTTAAGAAATTACTGCTTCTTTAGCTGAATGTTTCTCAGCCTTATACACCCGATTTCCCAGCAGTGGTGATTGCAATCCTTTGCGTGAGCAGGCAAGTATCACACCCGCCGCGGTGCCCGTGCTTATCGACGCGGGGTCAGGATGCGGGGGCCACCCGCGGTTGCCGCCACGGTGTGCTCCCAGTGCGCAGCATAAGAGCCATCAAGGGTGACCACGGTCCAGTCATCTTCCAGGACTGCCGAATCCACAGTGCCCAGGGTGAGCATCGGCTCGATCGCCAGGACGGAGCCTTCCTGGATACGCGGACCACGGTTGGGCTTGCCTTCGTTGGCCAGGTACGGATCCTCGTGCATGGTGCGGCCGATGCCGTGTCCGCCGTAGCCGTCGACGATGCCGAGCTGAACATCGAACTTCTGCTCTGCCTTGCGGGTGGCTACCTCCAGTGCGTGGGAGACATCGGTGAGGCGATTGCCCGGAACCATGGCTTTGAGGCCTTCCATCAGGACCCACTCGGTGGCTTCGTTGAGGGCGATGACATCATCATCCAGCTCACCGACACCGAAGGACCATGCCGAGTCGCCCACCCAGCCGTCGAAGGTTGCTCCGCAGTCCACGGACACCAGGTCGCCTTCTTCCAGGACGACGTCCTTGGAGGGGATGCCGTGGACGATGACCTCATTGACCGAGGCACAGATGGAGCCTGGGAAGCCCTGGTATCCCAGGAAGGTCGGGATGGCACCGGCATCACGGATCACGGCTTCAGCGATCTCGTTGAGATCAAGGGTGGTCATGCCTGGGCGGACCTCGGCCTTGACGGCCTGCAGTGCGCGTCCGACGATTTCACCAGCGGCCTGCATTGCGTCGAGCTCGCCTGGGGTCTTGGCTGGGATGACGCGCTTCTTTGTACGGAAACCCATGTGCGGGGTCCTCCTTAATAGAAATAACAACAATGACGAAAAATTCACATGGCCGGTATCACGCGCAGTGCGCAGGATACCGGCCATGAAGGTTTCTCCGACTTCCGCTGTCACTGTTCTTCAGCAACGAGAAAGGGAAAACCTGAAGTATGCGAGCTTAAGGGTGGAGAACTACTTACCGAGAGCCTCGAGGGTGCGGGCGCTGATGTCCTCAACGGTGCCCTCTGCCTCAATGTTGATGATCTTGTCACCGTAGTGGTTGATCAGTGGAGCAGTCTCATCGCGGTACACACCGAGACGGGTACGGATGGTCTCCTCATTGTCATCGGCGCGACCGCGGGAGAGCATGCGCTCAACAACGACGTCCTCGGACACCTGGTAGTTGACCACACCATCAAGCTTCTGGCCGGCCTCATCAAGGAGGTTGGCCAGGATGTCGGCCTGCTCCACGGTGCGCGGGAAGCCATCCAGCAAGAAGCCTTCTGCTGCATCGGACTCGGCCAGGCGGGAGGCCACCATGCGTGCGGTCACATCGGTGGGGACCAGCTTGCCGGCGTCGATGTACTGCTTTGCCTCGATGCCGAGTGGGGTGCCCTCGCCGATGTTGGCGCGGAACAGATCACCGGTGGAGATGTGTGGGATGCCAAGCTTCTCAGAGAGAATGACAGCCTGGGTGCCCTTGCCGGCACCGGGAGGTCCAAGGAGTACGAGTCGCATTATTTCAGAAGTCCTTCGTAGTTGCTTTGCAGGAGCTGGCTCTCGATCTGCTTGACGGTGGTCAGAGCAACAGACACGAGAATCAGAATTGCGGTACCACCGAATGGGGTGGCACCAGCCGAACCGGCGTCAACGCCTAGGTCCAGCATAATGTTCGGCAGTACGGCGATGAGAGCCAGGTACAGGGAACCGATGAAGAGAAGACGGTTCATGACGAAGCCGAGGTACTGCGCGGTAGGGCGTCCCGGGCGGATACCAGGGATGAAACCACCATACTTCTTCATATTTTCCGCCTGGTCGTTCGGGTCATACTGAACGGAGACATAGAAGTAGGAGAAGAAGATCGTGAGCGCGAAGTACATCACGATGTACTGCCAGGAGGATGGGGTCTGCAGATGCGCGATGACGTTACGCTGCCACCAGTTGTCCGAGACCTCGAGTGAACCGGAGTTCACGATCTGGGTGATCAGGACCGGCATGTAGATCAGTGAGGACGCGAAGATCACCGGGATGACGCCAGCCTGGTTGACCTTCAGCGGCAGGTAGGTGGAGGAACCACCGTATTGACGGCGACCCACCATCCGCTTTGCGTACTGGACCGGGATGCGACGCTGGCCCTGCTCGACGAACACGACACCGATGACCAGGATCAGCACGGATGCCAGAACAACAGCGAAGACCACGCCACCGGAGTTGCCGAGGATGTTCATGCCATCGGTGGGCAGGCGTGTGGCGATACCGGCGAAGATGAGCAGGGACATGCCGTTTCCGACACCCTTCTCAGTGATCAGCTCGCCCAGCCACATCACCAGAACAGCACCAGCTGTCATGGTGAGCACCAGGATGATCAGATCGAAGAAGGTGCGGTCAGCGTCGAGAACACTGATGCCCGCGCCCAGCAGCTGCTCGCGGTCCGCCAGTGCGACGATGCCCGAAGACTGCAGCAGAGCCAGGCCCACCGTGAGGTACCTGGTGTACTGCATCATCTTGGACTGGCCGGACTGGCCCTCCTTCTTCAACTGCTCGAAGTGTGGGATCACCACCGTCAGCAGCTGCACGATGATCGACGCTGTAATGTACGGCATGATGCCGATGGCAAAGACGGACAGCTGCAGCAGCGCACCACCGGAGAACAGGTTAATCAGTGAATAGACACTTGACTGATCCTGGGTAAGGTCGCGTAAGCGTCCGCTGATCGATGCATAATCAACTCCCGGCGACGGGATCTGAGCACCGATGCGGTACAAAATGATCATTGCAATAGTGAAGAAGATCTTCTTGCGCAGATCGGCGTCCTTGAATGCCTGGATAATGGCGGACACGTATCCTCCTGGGTCCCGCAAACCCCAGAGGCCCACCCTTGGAAAGAGGGGGCCAATGCGTGGCGGGATGATGTGTTACTGATCCTGGCCCAATTGCTAATTGGACATGATTGACTTGTTCACCCTACCAGCCCACCATTGATTCCTGCATCTTAACCCAAAGAATGTTAGACGTGTCATAGCACCTTCAGGGTTAGTGCTACACACTTGTCGCCGGTGGGGCAACATCTTCAAGGCCCCTCTCAGCGCACACTTGTTCGCTGATTTCATCTCTGAGGATCCCTCAGGCACTTCAGATCTGCCTACGCCTCCCCTTTTATGCTGAGAACCCCAGAAATAACAATAAGGCCCTCACATCCCGGGGAAATTAATCCTTGGGATGTGAGAGCCTTAGAGCACTAAAGCTTCAGTGTTCTTATGCGTTGGTGACGGAGCCGCCAGCGGCTTCGATCTTTTCCTTCGCAGAACCGGAGAACTTGTGTGCGGTGACGTTCAGCTTGACGCTGATGTCGCCATTGCCAAGAACCTTGACCAGTTCGTTCTTGCGAACGAGTCCGGCAGCCACGATGTCAGCAACAGCAATGTCGCCGCCCTGTGGGAATGCCTCTGCGAGGTCTGCAACGTTAACTACCTGGTAGTCAACCTTGTTCGGGTTCTTGAAGCCCTTGAGCTTCGGCAGGCGCATCTGCAGTGGCATCTGGCCACCTTCGAATGCTGCCGAAACCTGCTTGCGGGCCTTGGTGCCCTTGGTGCCGCGACCAGCGGTCTTACCCTTGGACGCTTCGCCTCGACCAACGCGGGTCTTAGCCTTGTTTGCACCCTTTGCAGGGCGCAGATCGTGGAGCTTGATTGGATCGCTCATTTGTTACCTACTCCCCCGCCACTTCTTCGACGACGATCAGGTGACGTACTGCCTGGACCATGCCGCGTACCTGTGGGGTATCGGGGCAGATCACGGTGTGGCGAATACGCTTCAGACCGAGGGAACGAAGATTGTCGCGATGCTTTGGCTTGGTGCCAGCGGTACCCCTGACCTGGGTAATCTTCAGCGCCATTTCTTAGGCCTCCTGACCTGCGCGAGCGCGCAGAATACGAGCCGGAGCCACCTCTTCGATGGTCTTGCCACGACGGGCAGCGACCTCTTCAGGGCGGACCAGCTGCTTCAGGCCATCCACGGTTGCGTGGACGACGTTGATAGCGTTGTCAGAACCCAGGGACTTGGAGAGGATGTCCTGGATACCAGCGCACTCAAGAACTGGACGTGCTGCGCCACCGGCGATAACGCCGGTACCTGGTGCAGCTGGCTTCAGCATGACAATGCCTGCTGCAGCTTCGCCCTGAACTGGGTGGGTGATGGTGCCACGAACCATTGGGACTCGGAAGAAGTTCTTGCGAGCTTCTTCAGCACCCTTCTGGATTGCGGCTGGGACTTCCTTGGCCTTGCCGTAACCGACACCGACCATTCCCTGGCCGTCTCCGACGATCACGAGAGCGGTGAAGCTGAAGCGACGACCACCCTTGACGACCTTGGAAACGCGGTTGATGGTGACTACACGCTCGATGTACTGTGAGCGCTCGTCCTGCTGCTGATTGCGACGGTCATCGCGGCGGCCTCCGCCACGACGCTCGTTGCGATCATTCGACTTGTTCTCGTCGGCGGATCGACCGCCGTCACGCCGTTCACGTCCCGGCATTACGCAATCCTTCCGTTGAAGTTCTTAGAAAAGGTCATCATTAGAATTCCAGACCACCTTCACGAGCGGCGTCAGCAAGAGCTGCGACGCGGCCGTGGTACTTGTAACCGGCACGGTCGAAGACGACCTTATCGATGCCAGCTGCCTTGGCGCGCTCGGCGATCAGCTGACCGACCTTTGCACCCTTGGCCTTCTTGTCTCCCTCGACTGCACGAACTTCTGCTTCCAGGGAGGAAGCAGCAACCAGGGTGTGACCGGCGAGATCGTCGATCACCTGGACGTGCATGTGGCGAGAAGAGCGGTGGACGACCAGACGAGGAGCCTCAGGGGTTCCACGCAGGGTCTTGCGAATGCGGAAGTGGCGGCGGGCACGGGCCACGCGACGACGAGTCGCGATGTCCTGACCGACGGAAACGCGCTTCTGCTTGTTTTCAGTATTGCTCATTGCTTACTTACCCGTCTTTCCGACCTTGCGGCGGATCTGCTCACCCTCGTAGCGGATGCCCTTACCCTTGTATGGGTCATCCTTGCGCAGGCGGCGGATCACTGCTGCAACCTGTCCAACCTTCTGCTTGTCGATACCAGTGATCGAGAGCTTGGTGTTTCCATCCACAGCGAAGGTGATGCCTTCGCCAGCTTCGATCAGAACTGGGTGTGAGTAGCCGAGGGAGAACTCGAGGTCCTTGCCCTTCAGTGCTACACGGTAACCGACACCGAAGATTTCCATCTTGATGGTGTAACCAGCGGTAACGCCAACAACCAGGTTATTAACCAGGGAGCGGGAGAGACCGTGCATGGAACGGCTGTTGCGGTGGTCATCCGGACGAGCAACGAGGATCTCGTTGTCTTCGACAGAAGCGGTGATCGGCTCTGGCAGGGTGACGTTCAGGGAACCCTTAGGGCCCTTTACCTCAACCAGCGGTCCGTCGATCTTAACCTCTACACCGGATGGGATGGCGATTGGAGACTTACCAATACGTGACATAGTTTAGTCAATCCTCCCTTACCAGACGTAGGCGAGAACTTCTCCGCCTACGCCCTTCTCGGTAGCCTGACGGTCAGTCAGGAGGCCATGGGACGTGGAGATGATAGCCACGCCCAGGCCGCCCAGAACCTGTGGCAGGTTGGTGGACTTTGCGTACACGCGCAGACCTGGCTTGGAGACACGGCTCAGACCAGCGATGGAGCGAACGCGTGTGTTGCTGTACTTCAGCTCGAGGGTCAGGGTCTTGCCGACCTTGACGTCCTCGACAGTGTAGCTAGCGATGTAGCCTTCCTGCTTCAAGATCTCAGCGATGTTCGCCTTGAGCTTGGAGGATGGCATGGAGACGGTGTCGTGGTGCGCATTGTTAGCGTTGCGCACGCGTGACAGCATATCCGCGATGGGATCAGTCATGGTCATAGAAAGTGACCTGATGCCTTTCTCGTTGGGGTTCCCTTACCCACCCAAAGTGTTGACCGTGTGTTTTCTGGCAACTTAACGCTCACCGACTCAATAGCCGGCTTGCTCGCCACCATTTTCCATACGGACCACCAGTAACGGCGGGGGGCCTACAACAAAGTAGGTTGTTTACGTTTACATGAACTCTAAAGGCACAGATCCTCTATTGAGTTTTTGTGGCTTGAAGTCCAAACGGACAGAGTACACGAGATTAACCTGATAACACAAGCGGTTTAAGAAACACATTTCAGGGGTGC
>NZ_CALZFS010000054.1 GCF_945649885.1 uncultured Corynebacterium sp.
TGCTTCTACAATTAAAAACATAAAATTCACTATAATTTAAGGTTCATTACACGATTTTGATGACAAAGTAGTAAACTACTCGCTATGAAAAGGACGAAGCTGGTTGCAGCACTGACAACAGTGCTCATGATGGGGAGTACACCCTGTATAGCCGCTGATTCCACTATGATCACTGCAGCTGAGACACCTGATACGCCCGCGACAACAGGCACCATGTATTCCGCATCCGTCTCTGTGCTCGACACCGTCGCGGAGGCAGTCCACACCACCACCCCGACCCAGGCTGATGATTCCGGCAGGTCGGAAACTGAGAATCAGCTCACAGAAACCACCCCTACCACCCCCAGCGCTGATGGCACCTCCACAGATACTCAGACTGGCCCCGCTTTCTGGCGTGATGCTGAGGCGGAACGTGGCGAGATTCTCCGGGTAGCCTATGAAGGTGATAGCACCTTCGAGAATCTGAAGGTCGAGGTGTCCTTCCCCTTCCAGAATTTCCGTACCCAGGTGCAGCCAGATCAGTCAATCACCGTGTTCGTGCCTCATTTCTTCACTGGTGCCTCACAGGTCTCCCCCGTATTCACAGTCTCCGATGATAACGGTGAGGTTGACACCTTCTCTGTCTCCGTGGAATACCCACGCCCGATCACAGAGCCTGCGGAACGCACCACTCCCCTCTTCCGCCTGATTTCAGAGGTGGCGTTCCGCCTTCCACAGATTCCCTTCGTCCGTCACCTCTTCGAAGACTAAGTTCCGCCCCCAAGGGGAATATGAGGCGGACCTACGGACAGCGGGTAGTTATGACCACCGAAAAAGGTCACCCTCGAGGGAAGGGCCCACACCAGATGATCCCCTCAGACGGCCCTGAGCGAGACACACATGAAAACTGTGCCTCGCCCCGCCCTGTCTGAGGGGATCATTTTCCTTTGTACGTCCCTGGGAATCTGATCCCTGTCAGGAAACCTGGCCACGCTTCTGCGCCAGCTTGGTGGCCACGCGGGCAACCACAGCATCAATGCGGGCACGCTCCAGAAGGAAGCTGGGCGGGTTGGAACCACGCATCGTCCAGACATAGTCCGGGTGAGCATCAGCCACGGTGTCCAACCATGCCCGGGTGGAGGTACAGACATCATCAGCAACGCGTCCATAAAGCATCGGAAGTGAGAAGGATTCCAGGTCATTGGCCACATTGGCGGTCTGGACCAGAACCCAGTCAACAACCTGTTCCAGGTGCTTGACCACACCTTCGGTGCGGGCGTTCAATGCGCCAGCAAGTTCCCGGACCACCACCAGGTCCTCGACGGGGTGTTCACGTTCCAGGTCTGCGGCGGTGATGCGCTCTGGTTGGGAGAGATCAACACGCAAAGCAGACCGTGCACTCACGGTACCCTGTCGGATGCCTGAGGTCAGTGCGTGACGGAGGCCAGAAAGCTCTGCCACCACAGTGCGAGCGTCATCCCTGCCTTCTGCAACGATCTCTTCGAACTCAGCCAGACAGTCCTCCACCAGTTCAGCGTCCCAATCAGAGACAGCCTCCATGATGTGTTCAATGTATTCGGCGACCTCATCGCCAATATTGTAGATCTCCTGGGTGAGCTCGCGGTGTCGCAGTTGCGCGGTGGAAGTGCCCATTATCTCCAGCACACATCCTTTCTTGCATTCAGCCTCAGGAATCACATAGGACTCTCAAGTAACACTTGAGAGTTCCTCTAACGGCTTCTGACTTTATGTGAATGAGCTTGGAATACTCCGTAGGCACGCCGAAGACACCCCCACGACATCTCCATGATGAAAATTCTTCAGAACCAAGGTTCCTCCGTGCCGAAATATCAGCCTTCGAAGAACCCCTATTCTTTCACAGACCATTGACATAGAGCCGTCTGTACAACGGCGCGTCCAAAAGGAAATCTGACGCCTCTCCATCATCAGCAATCAGATGAATGCGGCACCCCTCGAACAGCGGCGTCACAACAACAAAAAATTCCTGCCGGCACCACTAGGGCATGGGCAGGAATCAGCTGCTAGATCAGATCCGGACTACCAGGAAACTGCAGGCAGGCCCATGGAATCAACCAGTTCATCCACGATGACGCGGGGCTTCCCGCGGGTCTTTTCATCATCTAGACGGGACAGGTACTTATCCACCACTTTGGTCACGGCCGGAATACGGTCGGATGGCAGCCCGAGACACTCCGCCACATAGCCTGGGTTGTCCTGAGCAAAAAGCCACTCAGGATCACCGAAAGCCAGGCCCGGGTTCGAGCCGAGGGTGAAGAATTCCTCATCACCTTCTGAGCCGGTGGCAATGATATAGGCAAACTCGTCCATGACGCCGAGGGAAAACTTCCCAGGTTCTGCACCGACTTCAGACTGCTGCCAGGCAGCTCCGTCCCAGTCAAACTGAATATCTTGCACTTTTGCTCCGTTTACTTGCGGCGGTAGATATGATCAATGGCGTCGCTATAGCGACGGTAGACAACATTACGCTTGACCTTCAGGGTCGGGGTCAGCTCATCGTCTTCTTCTGTGAGATCACGATCAAGGATGAAGAATCTTTTGATCGCCTCTGAATGGGACACGGTGGCATTCGCATTGTTGATGGCATCTTGGATCTCACCGCGGAGGGCGGGTTCGATCGCCAGCTCCTCAATGGTGCGGGATTCTGGAATGTTGTGGTTGAGCTTCCAGCGCTTGAGGCTATCCGGATCCAGGGTGACCAGCAGGCCGACAAAAGGCTTTCCATCGCCGACCACCATGGCCTGGCTGATCAGTGGGTGTGCGCGGATGATGTCTTCCATCGGTCCTGGGGAGACATTCTTTCCGCCAGCGGTGACGATGAGGTCCTTCTTACGGCCGGTGATCACGAGGTGACCTGTTTCCAGAAGTTCACCCAGGTCACCGGTGTTGAACCAACCATCCACGATGGATTCCGCCGTGGCCTCGGGGTTGTTCCAATAACCACGGAACCGCATCTCGCCCTTGAGCAGGATTTCACCATCATCGTTGATACGGATGGTCATGCCCGGCAGTGGCTGTCCCACGGTACCGATCTTCTGATCAGTGAAGTCGAGGGCAGCTGCGGCAGCTGTTTCAGTGAGACCGTAGCCCTCATAGATCGGGATGCCCACACCCCGGTAGAAGTGCAGCAGGTCATGTCCCATGGCGGAACCGCCGGTGATGGCAAACTCCACGGAGTCACCAACAGCGGCCCTGATCTTGGAATAGACCAGCTTGTTGAACACCTTGTGAGCCATGGTCAGCGCACGTCCGGGGCCTTCTTCAGTATCCAGTGCCCGGGAGTATTCAATGGCGGTCTTCTCTGCTCGGGCAAACATTGCAGCCTTGACCGGACCACCATCGCTGGCATTCGTGGCCGCAGAGTTACGAACCTTTTCAAAGACACGGGGAACACCCAGGATCAAGTTGGGGCGTGTACGCTGAAATTCCAGTGCCAGGGTGGAGAAATCAGACCAGTGGGACTGGGTGGCGCCACCAACGGCGAAAGCCAGGGAAACCGCACGGGCAAGCACATGTGCCATGGGAAGGAAGGTCAGCATGCGGCTGCCTGGAACGGCAATCCTGCCCACCGGGTGGGTCAGCAGGGCACGGACCTCAGCAAGCCAGTTACGGTGCAGGATCTCACATCCCTTGGGCTTACCGGTGGTTCCAGAGGTGTAGACCAGGGATGCCAGGTCATCTGCCTTGGTGGCCTTGATGCGGTCCCACACCAGGTCATCTGAGAGGTCACGCCCCTCAAATTTCAGGGTATCCAGAGCTGAGGCGTTGATCTCCAGGATTCGACGCAGCTGGGAACCAGAGCCCTTCAGTGCCGGAGTGCCATCTTCACCAAGCACGAGGTGTTTCATCAGATCAGTGTGATCAGGGGTTTCGGTGACGGCAAGTACTGCACCGGAGTCCTCAATGATCCACTGGACCTGGGACAGGGAGGAGGAACTGTAAATCGGGACGGTCACAGCACCGGCTGCCCAGATGGCGAAGTCCATCACTGCCCATTCATAACGGGTGTCAGCCAGAAGTGCGACACGGTCGCCGCTCTCCACACCAACCGCAATGATTCCCTTGGCTACCTCAAAGACCTCATCCAGGAATTCCTGTGCGGTGACGTTGACCCACTCGTAATTGGCGGGGCGGGAATACAGCACTCCGAATGGGCGGGACTTGACCTGATCTATCAGAGCGGTCAGGCAGGTCTCATGCTCCCCGATCGTGTATTCCGCTTCTACGGTGAATTCCGAGGGGTTTGACGTTGAAGTCATACTGAGGTTCTCGCCTTCCATGTTTCGTGGGGGTTGATCCCGTGTATTTTTGCGTTGCAATAGTTCTTTAGAGCCTATCGGTGGCTTCTCACACTGTGTTTCACCAGTGCCCTAATTTAATCCTTGGCCAGGATCAATCACGGAGGGAACCGTGACTCACCGGGGAGGAACCATGGTGATGTGCTACAACCGAACCACAGACACACCCCAAAGGTGCCACCTGTGTTCCCTCGAAAAGGATATCGGCGTATATCTCCCACACATCACTGTCCTGTACTATTACGCACCATTTCACCTAGGGAGACACCAAAGAAATACTGCCGATTTCCGCTTCAGGGTTTGTCTACAAATCTACCTCTTCGACTGCTTTCGTGACGGCGGGGAAGTCAATCGTTTAGTTCACTTAACGCCTATGGGGTGGTTTCCCTCTCGTTACGCTGTCGAAAGTGCTTTTCAGTGGCATGATGTTGACTTGTGACTGCTCGAGGACCATTAAATGACCTGGCCGGACTATACGGCGTTTCTACCTCTTTCACCGATTATCGCGGTGCAAACATCGAGGTCAGTGAGGACACGCTGATCAAGGTTCTGCGTGCACTTGATGTTGATCTGGGTGAGGGCGACCCCACTGATGATCAGCTGAATGCTGCCATCAACCGTTTTCACGATCGTGAATTCTCTCGCCCACTGCCCCCGTGTGTGGTGGCTGTCCAGGGCGAGGAACGCGTATTCCCCATCCATGTTCATGATGGCCAACCAGCAAAGGTGTTCATTGAACTGGATTCCGGTGAGCGTCGGGAAGCCCTCCAGGTGGATAACTGGGCGCAGCCGCGCACTGTCGAGGGAGTCGCCTGGGGTGAAGCCTCATTCAAGATTCCCGGTGACCTGCCCTTAGGTTGGCACCAGGTCCATCTGGAATCAGGTGAGGAGAGTGCCCAGTGTGGTCTGATTATCACTCCTGAACGTCTGTCTACTGCTGATAAGTACCTGGATTCACCACGCACCGGTGTGATGGCGCAGATCTATTCCGTGCGTTCCAATCTTTCCTGGAGCATGGGTGATTTCAATGATCTGGGCCATCTTGCCAGTGTTCTGGCTAGGGACAAGGCTGATTTTCTGCTGATCAACCCGATGCATGCGGCTGAGCCTTTTCCTCCCACTGAGGACTCCCCTTATCTTCCCACCACGCGTCGTTTCATCAACCCGATCTATATCCGGGTGGAGGATGTTCCTGAGTTCAACCAGCTCGATGTTGACCTTCGCGATGAGGTGGCAGAGATGGCCGATGAGTTCCGTGAGTTGAACTTCAGCTCCGAGATCATCGAACGCAACCCGATCTTTGCCGCAAAACTCCAGGTTCTGCATGAGATCTTCCTGGTGGAACGCACTGATGAGCGGGAAGGTACCTTTGCTGACTTCGTGCAGCGTGAAGGTCAAGGGCTGATTGATTTCGCCACCTGGTGTGCAGACCGTGAGATTGAGCAGCTTTCTTCCGCACATGCTGAAAAACCTGATCGCGATGAACTGACCATGTTCTACATGTGGCTGCAGTGGCTGTGTGATGAGCAGCTGGCCGCCGCGCAGAAGCGTGCAGTCGATTCTGGCATGTCGATCGGCATCATGGCGGACCTGGCGGTCGGGGTGCACCCGGGTGGTGCGGATGCCCACAACCTCGCCCATGTGCTGGCCCCGGATATTTCTGTGGGTGCCCCACCAGATGGCTACAACCAGCAGGGGCAGGATTGGTCCCAGCCTCCATGGAACCCCACCCGCCTGGCAGAAGAGGGTTATATCCCCTGGCGTAATCTGCTGCGCACTGTGCTGCGCCATTCCGGTGGCATCCGTGTGGACCATATTCTGGGTATGTTCCGTCTCTTTGTCATGCCACGCATGCAGTCCCCCGCCACGGGTACCTATCTCAACTTTGATCATGACGCACTGGTGGGCATCCTCGCACTTGAGGCTGAGCTTGCTGATGCCGTGGTCATTGGTGAGGACCTGGGCACCTTCGAGCCGTGGGTTCAGGATGTTCTGGCCAGCCGCGGCATCATGGGTACCTCCATCCTGTGGTTCGAACACTCCCCCTCCCAGTCAGGGCCGCGCAGGCAGGCTGAGTACCGCCCGCTTGCCCTGACCTCGGTGACCACCCATGATCTGCCGCCCACCGCGGGTTATCTCGCCGGCGAGCATATTGATCTGCGTGATCGCCTCGGTGTGCTCACCCGCGATGCTGAGATCGAGGATGTTGAAGACCTGCAGTGGCAGGCTGAGATCCTTGATGTTGTGGCTGACAACGGTGCCCTGCCAAGGGCAGAGGGTGGCAGCTATGTAGGCAAGGAACGCACCGATCGTGGTGAACTTTCTGAACTGCTCACCGGCTTGCACCAGTTTGTTGCCGGTACCCCGTCTGCCCTGACCTGCGTGTCCCTGGTGGACATGGTCGGTGACAAGCGTGCGCAGAACCAGCCCGGCACCACCCGGGATATGTACCCCAACTGGTGCATCCCGCTCTGTGACAACGATGGCACCCCGATCACCATCGAGACACTGCGTGACCATCCGCTCTACAACACCATCGCAGACGCCTCCCAACGGGAGAGCTAAAAGCATGTTTGACAACGCCCGCCAGCTCGGCCCAGCTGGCGGGCGTTTTCTCATAGGCGGAACGCTGCTTAGCCTGAACTTTGTTGTGACCATTGCCTTTCTCATGGACAATGAGCACGACTCTTTGATCATCCTCAAAACAAGAAGGCCACAACATGCGACTTCTCGGACGAATCCTCAAAACCACGTCCGCCCTCTGGCCCTACTACCTCGGCATCGTTCTCGCCTCGATAGTGGTGGCCGGACTGTCGCTGGTCTCCCCCTTCATCCTGCGCGAAGCCACCGACACGATCGTCTCCGCGGTCAACGGTGAGGTCACAGTTGCATCAGTCACGCAGACGATCATCATCCTGGCGGTCATCCTCTTTGTTGCTGATATCTTCAACACCCTGATGTCCAATGTGGGTGGCTACTTCGGTGACATCATGTCAGAGCGCATGCGCCAGATTCTCTCCACACGTTATTACGCCAAGCTCCTGGCGCTGCCCCAGAAGTACTTTGACAACCAGGTCACCGGCACCATCATCGCCCGCCTGGACCGCTCAATTACAGGCATCACCCAGTTCATGAAGGGGTTTTCCAACAACTTCTTCCCCATGCTCATCACCATGGTGGCCGTCTTGATCATCACGTCCATCTACTACTGGCCACTGACCATTCTGCTGGCACTGCTCTTCCCCATCTACATGTGGTTGACCGCCCTGACCTCTGTCCGCTGGCAGAAGTGGGAACGACAGAAAAACCAGGAAATCGACCTGGCTAACGGTCGTTTTGCTGAGGTTGTCGGCCAGATGAAGGTGGTCAAGAGCTTCGTTGCAGAAACCCGTGAATTGGATGATTTCGGCACCCGTTATGGCAAGACCGTAAATATCTCACGCCCGCAGTCCAGCTGGTGGCACCGCATGGACTTCCTCCGTGGTGCAGCTCTGAACCTGATTTTCCTGGCCATCTACCTGCTGCTGTTCTACCGCACCCTGCACGGCCACTTCAGCCTGGGTGACATGGTCATGCTCCTACAGCTGGTCAACATGGCTAAGCAGCCGGTGTTCATGATGAGCTTCATCGTGGACTCCGCCCAGCGTGCAATCGCTGGTTCCCGTGACTACTTCGACGTCATGTCCGAGAAGGTCGAACCAACAGCCAACAAGGAACTGGTCACCGCCACCATCACCTCACAGACCCCGACGCTAACCCTCGATGTTCCAGAACCGCTCTCCAGTGGCGAGCCAGCCCTCAAATTTGAAAATGTCAGCTTCGCCTATGAAGAGGGCAAACCGGTGATCCGGGACGTCACCATCCAGGCCCGCCATGGTGAACGCATCGCCCTGGTCGGTGAATCCGGTGGTGGGAAATCCACCTTGGTCAACCTCCTGTTGGGGCTCTATGAACCCAGCGCTGGTGAGCTGTCAGTGTGTGGCCGCAACGTGGATGACCTCACCTCCGAGGAGCTACGTGCCTCCGTGGGCGTGGTCTTCCAGGACGCCAGTCTGTTCTCCGGATCCATTGCTGAAAACATCGCCTATGGCAGGCCCGGTGCCAGCCAGGATGAGATCATCAGGGTGGCCAGGAAGGCCAATGCCCATGAATTCATCGAGGCCTTCCCCCAGGGCTATGACACCGTGATCGGTGAACGTGGACTGAAGCTCTCCGGTGGACAGAAGCAGCGTGTGGCTGTTGCCCGCGCCATGCTCAAAGACGCCCCCGTCCTGGTCCTTGATGAGGCCACCTCAGCACTGGACACCAAGTCCGAGCGCGCGGTCCAGGACGGTCTGGAACAGCTCATGGCCAACCGCACCACTCTCATGATCGCTCACCGCCTGTCCACCATTGCTGATGTGGACACCATTGTGACCATCCGCGACGGTCAGGTTGATGAGATCGGCTCCCCTGCCCAGCTTGCAGTCTCCGGCGGTATCTACGCAGAGCTACTGCGCCTGACCCAGTCCACCGCTGAAGCCGACCGCGAGCGCCTACGTTCCTTCGGTTTCACCGGTGATGCGCCTGTGGAGGATGAAGAATAAAAGTATAAACCCTGGCGGTGTTGGATTCCCTGTTCCAAGAGCACCATCACTTTGAGAATACATCTCTACGAATTCAATAAAACTTCATGAAAGCGCAGATAGAGTAAGGGACATCCATCCTGGCTCCTTAGAGTTCTCCCGCTACACATGAGGAAGCATCATTATGCATGATTCCCCGTCCGACGACAGTCTCTACGTCGACCCCGCTGATTCACAGGTTCCACCTTGGTCACGATTGACAGCCCCGGTTCTTAGAACTGTTTTAGATGGGAATGTTTACCGTCGCCGAGAAATAGTTTCACTCACCCGGGAAAAATCCGGAGTGTCAGCAAGCGGTATTGCAGAAACCTTGAACTCCGGTGAGCTTCGTATCAATAACAGGGTGAATTGGGCTATTCAACATCTTTCCAAAGCTGCTCTCATCGAAGTGGTCACCCGGGGGCATTATCGGATTACAGAAGCAGGCACCGCCTGGCTCAAAAAATATCCGGAAGGAATGGATTATGCGGAAGCAAACAAGTTCTTCAGCCCCTTTTGGCCGAGCAGCTCCACTCAGGAGGTTGTTGAATCTCCTATTCCTGCAGAACAGGTCTCCAGCATTCAAAGTGTTGATGAAACCATGGATTCTGCCGAGCGTACGAATCGACGAACGGTCGGGGCTGAACTGCTTAAAGTACTGAGGGAATCTGATCCAGATTTCTTTGAGACAGTCGTTGTCGATGTACTTCTGGCAATGGGTTACGGAGGTGCCCACGGCAAAGGTGCTGCTATTGGTAAGAGTCATGACGGCGGAATCGACGGAGTCATCGATGAAGATGCTCTCGGACTAGACAAAATCTATGTACAGGCCAAACGCTATGCAGAAGGCAATAACGTAGGAAGTCAGGCAATCCAGGGGTTCGTTGGAGCACTCCATGGAAAAGCAGCACAAAAGGGCGTCTTCTTCACCACCAGTACTTTTACTCCTGCAGCCCGTAACTACGCCAATTCTATTCCTACCAACCTGGTTCTAATCGATGGTGAACGTCTGGTTGATCTGATGATGCATTACCGCGTCGGAGTCCAGGCCCGACGCACCTATGTGACGCTTGAGATTGATCAGGACTATTTTGATTAACTCCGCACGTTGAATATCACGCACACCGGTCTTGCAGCTTCCGCGGATCTGCCCACCCTTAGCAAAACCATGAATCACACTGACCCCCTGCATTCCACACCGTTTGGTGTGAAATACAGGGGGTCAAGTCGTGGACAAGCAAAGCTTTAGATCAGCGATACCAGCCAGGCCACCAGCACGATGACCAGCAGGATCACCAGTGCCTGGGTCACGCGTGACTGGGGGTACTTGCGCCTGCGCTTGGGCAGCTCCTGATCGCGTTTGCGGAGCTCTTCTGGGTTAGCCATGAGTGTTCTTCAATGTCCTTAGCTTGGTTGAGATTCGCTGATGATGCGTGTGCCGCCAACATTTCTGCCGGCACCTCGCCCACCTCGTCCGCTGTGTGAGGAACGGTGCTGCTGTCCGCCGACAGTGCGCCGCGTCCACGCCGCGAGGATATCGATGCTCCTGAGTAGTGGTGCGGCCAGCAGGATGCACACCAGCACCGCTCCCAGGATCACGATGGGTGACTGGATCCAGAGCGGTGCTGTGGTCAGCTGCTGTGAAATCCAGTCGAGGAAGGCGGTCATGGCTTAAAACCTTACACCGCCCCACCGAAACATTGAGAGCCTAGATCGCACCTGCCAGGCCACGGCGACGAAGCAATGGCTGAATGTCCTTGGCACGGCCGCGAAGCTCTTCAAATGAACGGGTGTAATCAGCTGCTGCACCACGGGAAAGAACCAGGTCACGGAAGTCCTGACCCGAGTTGCGGGCAGCTTCTGCAGAGGCTGTTGCACCTGCTGCACCGGTTTCGGTGAACCAGTCAAAGCCATCGGCATCCAGTGCTTCTGCCCACAGGTAGGAGTAGTATCCGGCTGAGTAGCCACCGGCGAAGATGTGGTTGAAGTAGGTGGAACGGTAACGCGGGGCGATATTGTCCACATCCAGGCCAGCTGCCTGCAGAGCGTCCTGCTCAAACTGTTCAATGTCGGTGACTGCTGCTGCTTCCTCAGCGGTCAGGGAATGCCAGGCCAGGTCGATGATGGATGCTGCCAGGTACTCGGAGGTGGCAAAGCCCTGGCCGAACTGCTTGGCTTCCTCGATGGCCTCCAGCATGGAATCCGGAATGACCTCGCCGGTTTCATGGTGGCGGGCGTAGTTGCGCACCACTGCTGGATCAAAAGCCCAGTTCTCATTGATCTGGGAGGGAAATTCCACATAGTCACGGGGCACGGAGGTGCCGGAGAAGCTCGGGTAGCGCACATCAGAGAGCAGTCCGTGCAGGGCATGGCCGAACTCGTGGAAGATGGTAGTCACATCATCTAGGGACAACAGTGCTTCACCGGAGGTGGGCTTGGTGATGCCCATGACGTTGGTGACCACCGGTTTGGTGCCCAACAGGTGGGACTGGTCCACGAAGCTGCTCATCCAGGCGCCACCACGCTTGGAGGGACGCCCGAAGTAGTCGGTCAGCAGCAGGCCGATGCCTGAGCCATCAGAGTCCTTGACCTCCCAGACATCCACACCTTCGGCGTAGCCGACGAGGTCTTCGCGCTTGTCCACGGTGATGCCGTAGAGGCGGTTGGCGGAGTAGAACACGCCATCTTCTAAGACACGGGTCAGTGGGAAGTACTTGCGCAGTTCAGCATCATCTAAGGCATAGTCGCGTTCCCGGACCTTGGATTCCCAGAAGGGCCAGTCAGCAGCCTCAACCTTTTCACCGGCTGCTTCAGCTTCCTCAGCAGAGAGCTTGTACTCAGCCTTGGCATTGGCAGAGGCACTCGGCGCGAGGTCATAGAGCAGACCGCGGACAGCGTCCACGTCAGCGGCGGTTTCCTCTTCAATGACGTACTCCGCGTGGGTGGTGTAACCCAGCAGCTGGGAACGCTCGGCACGCAGGCGGACGGTCTCCAACAGCACATCGGCATTGGATTCCTGGCCGCGTTTCTGAGAAGCCTCATAGAGCTTGGCACGGGATTCAGGGGAGGTCAGCACTGACTGTTCTGCCTGTACGGTGGGCAGTTCCAAGGGCACGACGTAGCCCTCACGTTCCACAGCAGCGGCATAGGATGCAGCCGCTTCCATGCGGGATGCACTGAAACCAGCAAGTTCAGATTCCTCAAAGTCCACCGCCAGGTCACGGGTGTCCTTCAGCAGGTTGCGGCCGAACTGCTCCGAGAGTGCGGAGAGTCGTTGGTTTATCTCTGACAGGCGTGCTTTGCCGGTGTCGTCGAGAGCTGCACCGCGGCGTCGAAAAGCACGCAGCGTGTGATCCAGCAGACGTTCGGATTCCTCATCAGCAGGTGCTTCGAGTGCCTCAAGTCGCTGGAAGAGTGCGGTGTTGTGGAAGATGGAATCGGAATGCGCGGACAGCTTCGGGGCGATCTCCTGGGCGATCGCATCCATCTCCTCGGAGGAATCAGTGCCTTGGAGGTTGAAGAACACAGAGGCCACACGATTGAGTGGTTGGCCGGCACGCTCGAGGGCTTCCAGGGTGTTCTCCCAGGACGGCGCATCCGGGTTGGCGGTGATACCTTCGATCTCCGCCTTGTGCTCAGCAAGGGCAATCTCAAAAGCGGGGAGGAAATCCTCTGTGGTGATCGCTGCGAAATCAGGCAGCAGATAGGGCAGGTTACTTGGGGTCAGTAGGGCATCAACACTCATGAGCACCGATCCTAGTTGCTAGAGTTTGGATCATGTCTGTTACGGTCACCTGCCCAGCTGGCACCATCACTGGCGAGCTTGTTCCATTCACGGCGCCTTCCACTGAAAATGATGAGGCACGCGAGCAACTCCTGCCCTATTTCCGTTCCATCCCTTATGCCAAAGCCAAGCCTTTCCATGATGCAGAGAAGCTTGAGCCGATGAAGATTGATGCCACCGGGAAACACGATGGTCTGCATCTGACCGTGTCCACCCCGGAGGTGCGTTTCGGGGCGGACCATCCGGTGATCGTGTTCATCCACGGTGGTGGTTATGCCACGGGCACCCGTTTTGATCAGCGCCACGATCCGCTGTTTTTCACCAGTCAGGGGTTTGTGGTGGTGGAGGTGTCCTACCGCCTGGGTTTGGAGGGTTTTGTGCCCTTCCACGATGATGAGCCCAATAGGTACCGTGGCACGGATGACTGCGTCCTCGCCCTGGAGTGGGTGCAGAAAAACATCGAGGATTTCGGTGGTGATCCCACCAATGTCACCCTCATGGGGCAGTCAGCCGGTGGCGGCATCGTACTGTGGTTGGCCCGCCTTGATCACTACCGTGGCGGTTTTCGTCGTGTGGTGGCGTTGTCCCCCAGCTACCCACGCGGTGCTTTTAGCAAGCGTAAAGGAGCTTTACGACGCGCCCTCGGCCGGCCTGTGACTCGTGAGGCCCTGAGCAAGCTCGACCCCACACGTCTTGCGCGTGGCTACCGCCGCTTTGCCCGCAGGTACTTCCATGACCTGGCGCTGGGGCCTTCCGGTTATGACCCGGATGAGCTGGCCGATATTGATCTGCTGATCACCGCCACCCGCGATGAGATGTATGACTACCCCATTGCTCTCCGTCTGGACGAGAAGAAAACCGGTGGCGAGCTGGGGTTGAAATTCATTGCCCGTGTGATGGGAGCAGCCGTTCCGGAATCCTATATCGCCAAGGCACGCACAGTTGATGACCGTGTGGTGGGCAGATTGATCGGTGATTCCATGGTTCGTCGCTACGTCGCCCAGACAGAAAAGGGCTGGTGGGTTGAATTCCCCGGAAAACACTGCGAGGACATGCCGGAGATCTTCACCCGTGACACCGAGGCCCATCGGATCATCGCATCTTTTGCACGCGGGGAAACACCTTCCTGGCCCCCCTATTCCGAGGAGAACCGTGCAGCGCTGTCCCTGGTGGATGGTGAACCGAAGGTGGTTCGCGATCCGCTGAACATGGTGCGCACCTCATTCCTCATGGAGAAGAAGAACCAAGTTGAAGGCCTGGGTGGGGCCACCTTATAGCACAAAATTAAGGTGAGCGAGGTCACCAGAATGCCTCTACCCTTGGGGTCATGACTGACACTACCCCGTTGAGTTCGGACCTGATCCCCGAGACCACCGCCCGCCCGGTAGTCGATGCCGAAGGGTTCATTGTTGAACACGAGTCGGAATATTACAGCACTCCGGCACCGGCCCCGGGTGAACAACCCTGGGAGAAACATGACCGCGAATGGTACAAAGACGCTGTCTTCTATGAAGTACTGGTCCGTGCCTTCTATGACCCTGAAGGTAGTGGTTCCGGAACCCTCAGGGGCCTGACAGAAAAACTCGATTACATCCAGTGGCTGGGTGTGGACTGCATCTGGGTCCCACCCTTCTATGACTCCCCACTGCGTGACGGCGGCTACGATATCCGCAACTTCCGTGAGATATTGCCGGAGTTTGGCACCGTGGAGGACTTTGTGGAACTGGTGGACCAGGCCCACCGACGTGGCCTGCGCGTAATCACCGACCTGGTGATGAACCACACCTCTGATCAACATCCTTGGTTCCAGCAGTCCCGCACTGACCCCGAGGGCCCCTACGGTGATTTCTATGTCTGGGGTGATGACCCAGAGTTGTACTCTGAAGCCCGCATCATCTTCATCGACACCGAGGACTCCAACTGGTCCTATGATCCGGTGCGCAAACAGTACTACTGGCACCGGTTCTTCTCTCACCAGCCGGACCTGAACTATGACAACCCGGCTGTGCAGGAAGCCATGATCGATGTGCTGCGCTTCTGGCTGGACCTGGGCCTGGATGGTTTCCGCTTGGACGCGGTGCCCTATCTCTTTGAACGTGAAGGCACCAACGGCGAGAACCTCCCGGAAACCCATGACTTCCTCAAACGCTGCCGAACTGTCATCGATGAGGAATACCCCGGCCGCATCGTCCTGGCCGAGGCCAACCAGTGGCCACAGGATGTGGTGGAGTACTTCGGTGAGAAGGAAAAGGGCGATGAGTGCCACATGGCCTTCCACTTCCCACTCATGCCGCGCATCTTCATGGGAGCTCGTGAAGGTTCCCGCACACCGATTAGTGAGATCCTCAAGCACACCCCGGAGATCCCTGATACTGCCCAGTGGGGCATCTTCCTGCGCAACCATGATGAGCTGACATTGGAGATGGTCTCTGATGAGGAACGCGCCTACATGTACCAGCAGTACGCACCGGAGCCACGCATGCGTGCCAACGTGGGTATCCGCCGACGCCTCTCCCCACTTCTTGATGCCGACCGCAACCAGTTGGAGCTTCTCCACGGACTGCTGCTCTCCCTGCCGGGTTCACCAGTGTTGTACTACGGCGATGAAATCGGCATGGGTGACAACATCTGGCTGCCCGACCGCGATGGTGTCCGTACCCCCATGCAGTGGTCCAATGACCGCAACGGTGGTTTCTCCAAGGCAGATCCAGAACGCCTCTACCTGCCGGCAATCCAAAATGACCGCTTCGGTTATGCCCAGGTCAATGTGGAAAGTCAGCTGCAGCAGGAGAACTCCCTACTCCAGTGGGTCCGCAACCAGATCATGATCCGCAAACAGTACCCAGCCTTTGGCAAGGGCACTTACCGTGAAATCGACTCCACCAATGAGGCAGTCCTGACCTACCTGCGTGAATACAAGGGCCAGACTCTGCTGTGTGTGAACAACATGTCACGCCTGCCACAGGCGGTCGCCCTGGATTTAAGTGAATTCGCTGGTATCACCCCGCGTGAGCTTTCAGGTGGTCAGTACTTCCCCACCATCGGTGAACGACAGTGCGTGTTCACCCTGGCACCCCACGGGTTCTTCTGGTTGGATTTGAGCGGTGAAGAGGAATGAGCATTGCCCAGCACATCGTGAATGAGCGCTTCTACGGTGCCAAGTCCCAGACAATCAATGATGTTGAGATAGTCCGGGAGAAAGCTCTGGGTGAAAACACCCTGGTGATTGCACGCATCAACGATGTCCTCTACCAACTCCTGGTGGACCCAGAAGGCAAGGACGTCCTGGTTAATCATGTCGATGAGGTACAGGACAGCCTCGGAGCATGGATCTCATCGGGTGACTTCCCTGCCGGCCCATATCAAGCCCTGAGCGGTGAACAGTCGAACACCTCCCTGGTGGCAGGGGATGTGATGGTGAAATACTTCCGCAAACTTGAACCCGGCTTGAACCCGGATGTGGAATTACTCAGCCAGATCCCTGACTGTCCACATGTGGCACCTGTGTTGGGATATTCCTCCGTGGATCTGGACGGTTCGGACTACACCCTGGTGATGTCCCAGAGGTTCATGCCCGGCGCGGACGGCTGGAAGCATGCCCTGTCCACCACAGCAGGAAGCTTTGCTGATGAGGCCCGGTTACTGGGTGAGGCGACGGCATCGGTGCATGTGGCTTTAGCTGAGGCTTTTGGCACCACGCTGGTTCCCTCCGCTGAGGTAGCTGATGGTCTGGTGTCCCGGTTGGATAATCTCATTGGGCAGGCACCTGATCTGGCGCGTTATCGTGAGGATGCGGTAGCGGTGTACCGGGAGCTTGATGGTGAAGTGGAACTACAACGTATCCACGGTGATCTGCACCTGGGCCAGACGCTGCGCACCACCACGCGTTATATCCTCATTGATTTTGAAGGTGAACCAGCCCGTCCACTGGCAGAGCGCAAGCTTCCTGACTCCCCACTGCGTGACATTGCTGGAATGCTCCGCTCTCTTGACTATGCGGCTCACTTTGATGGTGTTCATAAAGCCTGGGGTGAGGAGGCAGCGAGTGCTTATCTGCAGGGTTATGGGGCTGTGGATCTTCATCGCTCGTTGTTGGATGCTTATATTCTGGACAAGGCACTTTATGAGGTGGCCTATGAGATAAACAACCGCCCCGACTGGGTTCATATCCCACTCGGAGCGGTTGAGCGTGTGCTTGGTTAAAAGCTTTTCACAACATCAGAGATGATCGTCGAAGGCTTCCAGGATCGCCTGGCGTAGCTCTGGGTTAGACAGCTGATCCACCATCCATGGGGAGAAGGCGAAGGGGGTGGCGTCCACGGCGTCAAAGATCTTCTGTGGAACCTCCCATGCGAACTCCTCGACTTCATCTTCCAGTGGTTCAACAAATTCACCGTTGGCCAGTCGGACGATGTGGACTGGGCAGATCTCGTTTTCCACAATTCCTGAGGAGTCCACTGCACGGTACTGGTAATCGTGGAGGATAGCCTGGATGTCCAGGAAGGAATTCGGTTCCAGGCCGAGCTCCTCAACGCCACGACGACGGATGGCATCTGCGTTAGTTTCATCCGGGGCCGGGTGACCACACATGGAGTTGGTCCACACCCCTGGCCAGGTCTTCTTGCTCAACGCGCGGCGGGTAACCAGCAATTCACCACGCGGGTTGAGGATGTAGCTGGAGAACGCAAAATGAAGTGGTGTGTCCTCAGTGTGCACGGTGGCCTTGGATGCAGTGCCAATAGCATTGCCCTCGGTATCGGCGAGTACAACCAGTTCTTCCTCTTTTGTCATGTCCACCAGCTTAGCAACCTGGATGCTATCCCCTCACCCAGT